>CAZFUQ010000448.1:0-2501 GCA_964521905.1 uncultured Cellulosimicrobium sp. | reverse complement strand
CGGGGAAGGAGGTCGCCGGACATGAGCTCTGGCGCTGCTGTGCCCACACCGTCCCCCGCGTCGAGGCCGACGCCGTCCGCGGGGACCGTCGTCCTGACGGACGCCGACATCGCCCGCGCGCTCACGCGCATCGCCCACGAGGTGGTGGAGCGCAACAAGGGCGCCCACGACCTGGTCCTGCTCGGGATCCCCACGCGCGGGGTCCCGCTCGCGACGCGGCTCGCCGAGCGGCTCGTCGCGATCGAGGGGCCGTCCGCCGACGGCGCGGCACCGCTCGACCCGCGCACGATCGTCGGCGAGCTCGACGTGACGATGTACCGCGACGACCTGCACCGCCACCCGACGCGCACGATCGGCGCGACGCGCCTGCCGGCGTCGGGCATCGACGGCAAGGTCGTGGTCCTGGTCGACGACGTCCTGTACTCCGGGCGCACGATCCGCGCGGCCCTCGACGCGATCAGCGACCTCGGCCGCCCCCGCGCGGTGCAGCTCGCCGCGCTCGTCGACCGCGGTCACCGCGAGCTGCCGATCCGCCCCGACTTCGTCGGCAAGAACCTGCCGACGTCGACGTCCGAGCGCGTGAGCGTGCGCCTCGTCGAGGTGGACGGCTCCGCACCGGGACCCGACGGCACGCCGGCGACCGACGCCGTCGTCATCCGTCCCGCACCCGTGCAGGACGCGTCGGCCGAGAGCGAGGAGCGCGCATGAGGCACCTGCTGTCCACGCAGGAGCTCGCCCGCGCCGAGGCGGTGCGCATCCTCGACACCGCGGCGCAGATGGCCGCGACGCAGTCGCGCGAGATCAAGAAGCTCCCGACGCTGCGCGGGCGCACGGTCGTCAACCTCTTCTACGAGGACTCGACGCGCACCCGCATCTCGTTCGAGACGGCGGCCAAGCGGTTGTCGGCAGACGTCATCAACTTCTCGGCCAAGGGGTCGAGCGTGTCCAAGGGCGAGTCGCTCAAGGACACGGCCCTCACGCTGCAGGCGATGGGCGCGGACGCGGTCGTCGTGCGGCACCAGGCGTCGGGCGCGCCCCACCTGCTGGCCCACGCGGGCTGGCTCGACGCAGCGGTCGTCAACGCCGGGGACGGGACGCACCAGCACCCGACCCAGGCGCTCCTCGACGCGTACACGCTGCGCCGGCACCTGTCGGGCGGCGGGCTGACCGCGCCCGGGGCGAGCGGCCCCGACGACGCCGCGGCGCGCGGCGCCGCGCTCGACGGGCGCCACGTCGCGATCGTCGGGGACGTGCTGCACTCGCGCGTCGCACGGTCCAACGTGCACCTGCTGCACACGCTCGGCGCGAACGTCACGCTCGTCGCGCCGCCCACGCTCCTGCCCGTCGGGGTCGAGACCTGGCCGTGCGCCGTCTCCTACGACCTGGACGCGACGCTCGCGGGCCACGGTCCGCACGCGGACCCGGACGCCGTCATGATGCTGCGCGTGCAGCGCGAGCGCATGAGCGGGTCCGGCACGGGCGGGGGAGCGTTCTTCCCCAACCCGCTCGAGTACACGCGCAAGTACGGGCTCGACGGCCGGCGCCTCGGCCTGCTCCCCGAGCACGCGGTCGTCATGCACCCCGGGCCGATGAACCGCGGGCTCGAGATCTCCGCGCAGGCCGCCGACTCCCCGCGCGCCGTGATCGTCGAGCAGGTCGCGAACGGCGTCGCCGTGCGCATGGCCGTGCTCTACCTCCTCCTCGCGGGCAGCGACGGACCCGAGGGCGCGGACGCGCCCGGGGGCCTCGCGCCACGCACCGTCCCCACCACCGAAAGGGTCGCCATCCCGTGAGCAGCGCCGCAACCACCACGTACGTCCTGCGCGGCGCCCGGCCGCTCGACGGCGACCCGGTCGACCTCGTCCTCGCGGACGGGGCGATCGCCGAGATCGTGCCGGTCGGCACGGCGCGCGCCGGTGCTCCCGACGGCACGAGCGCCGACGTCGTCGTCGTGGACGCGACGGGTCTCGTCGCGCTGCCCGGCCTCGTCGACCTGCACACCCACCTGCGCGAGCCGGGCCGCGAGGACGCCGAGACCATCGGATCCGGCACGCGCGCCGCGGCGGCGGGCGGCTTCACCGCCGTGCACGCCATGGCGAACACGACGCCGGTCGCGGACACCGCGGGCGTCGTCGAGCAGGTGTGGCGCATCGGGCGCGACGCGGGCTGGGTCGACGTGCACCCGGTCGGCGCGGTCTCCGTCGGGCTCGCCGGCACGCAGCTCGCCGAGCTCGGCGCGATGGCCGACTCGGCCGCGCGCGTGCGGGTCTTCTCCGACGACGGCAGGTGCGTCGACGACCCCATCCTCATGCGCCGCGCCCTGGAGTACGTCAAGGCGTTCGACGGCGTCGTCGCCCAGCACGCGCAGGAGCCGCGCCTCACCGAGGGCGCCCAGATGAACGAGGGCGTCGTCTCCGCCGAGCTCGGCCTCGCCGGCTGGCCCGCGGTCGCCGAGGAGGCGATCATCGCGCGCGACGTCCTGCTCGCCGAGCATGTCGGCT
>CAZFUQ010000447.1:0-2509 GCA_964521905.1 uncultured Cellulosimicrobium sp. | reverse complement strand
CCACCTGCCCGAGGAGCACCGGTACGGGCAGGTGGGTCACGAAGCCCTCGTCCACGAGCACCGCGAGCAGGTGGTAGACCGTCGAGCGCGGCAGCCCGAGGCCGTGGGCGACCGCCGCCGCGGGGGAGGGGCCGGCCTGCGCGGCGAGGTAGGTGAGCACGCGCACCGCGTTCCGCGCGGCGGGGACGTCACTCATGGAGAACACGGTAGGGCCCGTGGCACGATCGGGGGGTGCCGACCCTTCCTGACGACCAGCGCCTGCGCGACCTCGCGCGGCTGCGTCGTGTCCGGGACCGGATCGACCGCGAGTACGCCCAGCCGCTCGACGTCGCCGCCCTGGCGCGGGGCGTGCACGTGTCGGCCGGGCACCTGAGCCGGGAGTTCAGGGCTGCGTACGGCGAGTCGGTGTACGCCTACCTCATGACGCGGCGCATCGAGCGCGCGAAGGCGCTGCTGCGGCGCGGCGACCTGAGCGTCACGGAGGTGTGCTTCGCGGTCGGGGGCTCGTCGCTCGGGACGTTCAGCACGCGGTTCACCGAGCTCGTCGGCATGCCGCCGAGCGTGTACCGGCGTCGCGCGTCCGACGCGTCCGACGCGTCCGACGCGTCCGACACGTTCGACGAGGCCGCGGCGGCCGCGGCTACGGTCGGGGAGGACGTGGAGCGGCTGGACGGGATGCCGGCGTGCGTCGCGCGGCGCGTCACGCGACCGGTCAGGAATCGAGAAGCGCGGGTGGATCGACCGGCCTAGCGTCGGTCCCATGAACCTCACCATCAACTCCAGCTTCCTGCCCCAGACGGACCCGGACGCCTCCCTGGCCTTCTACCGCGACGTCCTCGGCTTCGAGATCCGCAACGACGTCGGGTACGAGGGGATGCGGTGGATCACCGTCGGCCCGCCCGACCAGCCGGACACGGCGATCGTCCTGCACCCGCCGACGGTGACGCCCGGTCTCAGCGACGACGACAAGCGCGCGCTCCTGGAGATCGTCGCCAAGGGGGCCTACTTCGGCGTGAACCTCGCGACCCCCGACGTCGACGAGACGTTCGCCCGGATCGAGGCCGCGGGCGCGGAGGTCGTGCAGGAGCCGATCGACCAGCCGTACGGCGTCCGCGACTGCGCGTTCCGCGACCCCGCGGGCAACGAGATCCGCATCCAGCAGCGCTCCTGAGCGCCGCCCCGGAGCACGGCCGAGCCCACGTCCCCGCTCGTGCGGCCCACCCCGCGACGAGCTCCGCCTGCGCGCCCGGTCCGTCACCCGGGACCGTCGTGCGGGGGACGGAGGATCCACGCGCAGGGTGCGGCGATCGGGCAGAATCTCTCGGAGCTGCCCAGGTCGGCACGGCGCTCGGGACATGCTCGACACGAGGAGACACGATGAGCACGGCAACGACGACGGGAACGCAGACCTCGGCGCCGCGGGACGCCGACGGGCACGACGTCATCCGCGTCCAGGGGGCGCGGTCGAACAACCTGAAGGACGTGAGCGTCGAGATCCCCAAGCGGCGCCTCACGGTGTTCACGGGGGTCTCGGGATCGGGCAAGAGCTCGCTGGTGTTCGACACGGTCGCCGCCGAGTCGCAGCGGCTCATCAACGAGACCTACCCGGCGTTCCTCCAGGGATTCATGCCGACGCTCGACCGGCCCGACGTCGACCTCCTCGACGGCCTGACGACGGCGATCATCGTCGACCAGGAGCGGCTCGGCGCGAACCCGCGGTCCACGGTCGGCACGGTGACCGACGCCAACGCGATCCTGCGCGTGCTGTTCAGCCGGTTCGGCGAGCCGCAGATCGGGCCGCCGCCGGCGTTCTCCTTCAACGTCCCCGCGCGCAGGGCGAGCGGCGTGATGACCTCGGCCACGGGCGAGAAGACGATCGTGCGCGAGGCGATCTACCACGGCGGCATGTGCCCGCGGTGCGAGGGTCGCGGGTCGGTGTCCGACCTCGACCTCACCGAGATCTTCGACGACTCCAGGTCGCTGCTCGACGGCGCGATCAAGGTCCCGGGGTACACCGCCGACGGCTGGATGGTGCGCGGGTTCGCCGAGTCCGGCTTCTTCCCGGGCGACCGGCCGATCCGCGAGTTCACCGACAAGCAGCTGAAGGACTTCCTCTACAAGGAGCCCACCAAGATCAAGGCGATGGGGATCAACGTCACCTACGAGGGCCTCATCCCCAAGATCCAGAAGTCGATGTTCTCCAAGGACGTCGACTCGTTGCAGCCGCACGTCCGCGCGTTCGTCGAGCGCGCGGCGACGTTCGCGTCGTGCCCGGACTGCGGCGGGACCCGGCTCTCGGAGTCGGCGCGCTCGTCGAAGATCCGGGGCGTGAACATCGCCGACCTGTGCGCGATGCAGATCACCGACCTCGCGGCCTGGATCGGTGATCTCAGGAACGACCCCGCCGCCGCGAGCATGGCGCCCGTGGTGAACGCGCTCGGCGACAACCTCGCGTCGTTCGTCGAGCTCGGTCTCGGCTACCTCAGCCTGGACCGCCCGTCCGGCACGC
>CAZFUQ010000446.1:0-2518 GCA_964521905.1 uncultured Cellulosimicrobium sp. | reverse complement strand
ACCCGCACATCATGCCGCGAGCCTCATCACCCAAAAAAGGAGACACGCCCTAGAAGCCGACCCGGGCGACGAGCGAGTCCGCGACAGCCTTGCGGGTCTGGAACGAGGAGCGCACGGTCAACCGCGTGTCTCCGGCGGAGGTGACCGAAGACACCAGGACGCCCATGCGCTGCCAGATCGGGTTGCTGTGGGAGAAGTAGTCGACGTCGCGCGCGCCGTTGCCCGTCTTGGCGGGTTCGGCAAGCACCTTGAGGCACGTCATGTCCTTGTCCTCGGTCGCCCAGATGCGAGCGGCGACGGCGACGACGCCGTGGATCGACAGAGCGGTGCCTGCCAGCGAGGATCCGCGGATCTCCTTGCGCTTCTCGATGGGCAGCATGCCGAACTCGGGCCGGACGTCGACGAGGTGGTCCCAGAAGTCGATGAGGAACGCGACCTGCTCGTCGCGGTCCTCCGCGCTGTAGGGGATGTCCGACCAGTGGTCCTGCATGGCCTTCGAGAGCGTGTTGAACGCGAAGATCTTCGCGGAGGACGCCGAGACCGAGTTCTTGAGGATCTCCACGTTGTGCCGCAGGTGCTTGGAACCACGGACGAGCCTGTTCGCGAGGTCGTCGGTGGTGAACTCGTCCGAGTGTGCCCACTTGGCCGCGGTCTCGTTGACCTTCTCGCCCTCGGTGTTGAACTTGGCCGCAACGCGCGCGGCCGTCTTGGCGTCCGCGATCCAGATCCGGACCGCGAACCGACGGTCGTAGATGCTCACAGCGTCGGGGTCCATCGCTGCGAACTTCTGCGCTGCCAACTGCAGAGCCGTGATGCGGGACTGCGAGTCGACTGAGGTGTCGAAGTGACCCTTGTAGAGCACGAACGTTCCGTCCTCCAACTCGTAGTCAGTCTCCTGCGGGTCCGGGTCCACGCGGATCGAGAGGTTCCCGATCACCCCGTTGCCGTCGAGAAGTTCCTTCGCCCAGTTGTTCACCTTCCGCCGCGTTTTCGCCGACATGCGGCTGTTCTCCTGCCAGTCCGGCCGGATGTTCCCCTCGAGGCGGATCAGGTCGTCATCGATCCAGTTCAGGATCTCGCGACCCGGAAGGACGGCCTCGTAGTGGATGCCTCCGGCATCGTCCACCTCGCGGACGTCGGGGATGGTGGCCAGCGGTTCGATCTTCTTCACGTGCACTCCTTCAGTACGTTGATACGGGCGCAGTACGTCTGTACGTGCGTCATGCGGATGACTCTATCATGACTCACACGTATGCACGTAGGCTGCGCGTAGAGACGTTGCCGGAGGGGTTGCACGGGCGAGGTTGTGGAGCTCCTACAGCGAGACCTGCTGTACGAGAACTGACCGTTTTCCGTACACCGAGACGAACACTGCGACACGCCGAGAGAACATGTCGCAGAACTAGTGTCCGAAAACCCCTGGTGTCGCAGAACGCGACCCGGGGGTTTTCGCTACGGTCACCGCATGGCACACACCTACGGGTACGCCCGGGTCTCCACGACGGCTCAGAACCTCGACGCCCAGGTCGACGCGCTGACGGGCGCCGGCGGCGTCGACGAGCGCGACGTCGTCGTGGAGAAGGCCTCCGGGCGCCGCGAGGACCGCCCGGAGCTCGTGCGGGTCCTCGCGCAACTGCGGGAGGGGGACACGCTCGTCGTGACGAAGCTCGACCGCCTCGGTAGGTCCGCCGCACACGTCGCGCGCCTCGTGCGTGACCTCGACGAGCGCGGCGTCACCCTCCGGTCGCTCACGGAGACGCTCGACACCTCGAGCGCGACCGGCCGGCTCATGGTGCACGTGCTCGCCGCCGTCGCGCAGATGGAAGCCGACCTCGCGCGCGAACGCACCCTCGACGGCCTCGCCGCGGCGCGCGCCCGCGGCCGCGTCGGCGGCCGCCCGAGCGTCATGACCCCCGATCGCATCGAAGCCGCCCGGGTGGCCCTCGCCGGCGGACAGTCCCGCGCCGCCGTCGCCCGCGCGCTTGGTGTCTCGCGCGACACCCTGTACCGGCACCTCGCCACGGTTGAGTGAGTACCCGTCGGCGTTGCATCGACGGTTCGCGCTCACCGCGGGCGCGAGTTCAGCGGTTCTGTGGCCACTGCCACCCTTCCAGCGTCCCGGCGCGCATAGCTTCCGCACGATTCGTTAGTTCACGGTGGTAGCGCGCCGTCTCACTCATCTCGCGTGTCCGGTAGGACCTGTCGTCGCTGTGCTCGCGAAGTTGAACCAAGGCTGCGCCGGCGTGGCTCAGAAAGCACGCGGATAGGTAGAGAGTGCCGGCTAGCAGGCGCAGCGAAGCCACGGTCGTTCTCACATCGGAACGCGAGCCCCACCTTGCGGCGGCGGTGCCGTGGATGGCATCTGGCTGCTCGTCTGTCGGGGCCGCTTCCCACACGTCGTGCACCACTCGGTTTCGCAACGACACGAGCCAGGCGAGGTCGCCGAGGGATGAGAGGAGCTGTTTGTCTCGCCCCGGGGATGATGGAGGCAGTGAAGCCACAGAAAGGACTTCCCTGT
>CAZFUQ010000445.1:0-2531 GCA_964521905.1 uncultured Cellulosimicrobium sp. | reverse complement strand
CTCTGCCTGCCGTCCGCGGCGGTCGCCGAGGAGGTCTGCAGCCAGCTGATCGGCGACGGCCTCCTCTTCGACGGCGCGGCCGAGCTCTGCCATCGTCTCCATCATCGGGTCCTCAGTGGCCATCGCGATCCTCGAGTCGAACGGACAGAGCGTTCACATGGGACGGCGTGATCCTGCCCGCGGCCGCACCGTGCTCCAGCGCCTGTCGAAGGAGGTAGGAAGGCACGCCCGCGTCGATGCACTGCCTGATCGCGGTCTGCGCGGTGACCGTGGGGATCTCGTCCCACCAACCGATCTCCTCGTCGGCGAGGTCCTCTCGGTGCACCACGTAGAGCTCGCCTCCTGCGCGCCGGATCCGTCGACCGGCCGGCACGGTCAGATGAATCCGATCAGGGTTGACGTCGCTCAGCTCGTAGACCGCCAACGCCGTCTCGTGGCTCAAGCACGCTCGAGGATCTCCCGTCCAGAGCACGGCCAGCATGTAGTGGTCGTGCGGTCCGTCGGGGAACCTCGGGAACCGGTACACACCGGTCGCGATGCGCTCGATCTGCCGGCGGTGGGCCAGCATCTTCAGCGCGTCGGTCGTGACCCCGGACTCGAGGGCATCCCGGCGCGTGACATAGCCGTGCTGATCCAGTGCGCGCTCCCACAAGATCGTCGCGGCGTCCGCCATGGCACCTCCTCAGTCAAAAAGGTAACGCTTCCGTTACCTTTCTGCCACCCTGCCGCGGGTCTAGAGGGCGCGTCATGGGGCGACCGAGATCGCAACGGGCCAGGTCACCAGGCACCAAGCACGCAGGGCACCCACCGATCGCCCGTGGGTCATGTGCTCCATACCCGGACGTTCTCAACGAACTTCACCCGCCAAGCTCTTGTACAGCGTGCGCTGGACTGGTGAGCTGCCTGGATGGACTCTGCCGTCGAAGCCGCTCTCCGCACACGGATCATCCAGTGGGTGCAGGAGCGGGCCGAGGCGAACGGTGGGTTCCTCCACCGGGACGAGCTGCTCAACTTCCACATCGACGGCCGCAAGCTCCCGGTGGTCGACTACTCACGCGGCATCCGCAACCCCCAGAGCTTCTCGTCAACGCTGTCCATCGTGAGCTCGGCGAGCGGACCCTACGACGACACCGAGTCGGATGACGGCCTTCTGCACTACGCGTACCGTGCCGGTGACCCGTGGTCCGGAGACAACCGGAAGCTCCGCGAGGCGATGACGAGCGGGATGCCGCTCATCCTCTTCCGCAAGGAAGTCCCGAACATCTACACGCCGGTCGCTCCGGTATTCGTCGTCGACGACGAACCGGAGAACAGCCAGTTCCTCATCGCCCTGGACGAGGCCTTCCGGTTCATCCCCGATCCAGCTCATCTCACGACGCCGCAGCGCGAGTACGCCCTGCGGCTCGCCAAGCAGCGCCTGCACCAGCCGGCGTTCCGCACCCGTGTGCTGGTCGCGTACGAGACGCGGTGCGCGATCTGTGAGCTCAAGCACGGCGCGCTGCTCGACGCAGCGCACATCGTGCCAGACAGCGACGAGCGTGGACTACCGACCGTGAACAACGGACTCGCTCTGTGCAAGATCCATCACGCCGCGTACGACCAGAACATGCTGGGCGTGACGCCGGATGGCGAGGTACGTATCTCGCTCGACCTGCTCGAGGAGATCGACGGGCCGATGCTCAAGCACGGTCTGCAGGAGATGCACGGCCGCCGTATTCACGTCCCGCGACGGCGCACAGACCACCCTGATCGCGAGCTACTTGCATGGCGACACGAACGATTCGGCACCCCCGTGCGCACGTCAGGCAGCTCCCTGGGGTGACCGTCTGACCGATCGACCTCGCGTTCGGCATCCGGCGACCGTGCGGGATCACCGCGCAACGAATGCCCTGGTCATGCCGCCCTGGATCGCCGAGCTTCGACTCGCGCCGCCGCTCGTCGTACCTACATCGGACGCGGTCCGACCCCGGGAACGGGGTACTGCGTGTGGATGTCGCCGTCGACCAGGCGCCAGCAGAAGTCGTTCATCCGGGCCGCGGCGGGAGCGTGCCGGGCGAGGACGCCCGCCACCGCCGCCGGGACGCCCTGCGGGACGTCGCCGGCCGCGCACCGACGCACGTAGGCGTTGCGCGCGACGGGACCACCGCTGGTCGGCATCGGCACCCCGCACGCGGTGGTGACCAGCCAGTTCACCAGGCGCATCGCCGCGTAGTCGGCGTCGTGGTCGACGTTGCGGGCGACGAACTCCCGCTCGGCGTCGGACAGGTCGAACCGGGGCGACGTAGCCAGCCCGAGATCGACGAGGTAGATCCGGTCCTCGTCGGCCCGCATGTTGGCGAAGTGCCCGTCCATGTGCAGCAGCTCGCGACCCCGCAGGAAGTCGACGATCTCGAAGAGCTGCCGCTCGAACCACTCGGCGCCGGTCACGGGGTCGTCCAGGCGGTCGTTCAGCCGATCAGGGAGGGCTCGAGGAAGAGCACGAGGTCGGCAGGTCGAACAGGTTCGCCGTGCTGTGCGGGTGCGCCAGCTCC
>CAZFUQ010000444.1:1896-2560 GCA_964521905.1 uncultured Cellulosimicrobium sp. | reverse complement strand
AGTCCGTCGGACTCCGCGGTCCAGTCCGCGAGGTCGGTCGTCGCGGTGACCGCGCCGTCGGCCGTGACCGCGAGCGTCCCGCTCGCGGTCCCCGCGCCCTGTGCGACGACCTGGACGGCGACCTCGGTCTGCCCTCCCGGCGCGAGGACCGGCTGCCGTGGCGTCGCGCCGACGAACAGGCGCTCGACCGTGCCGTCCGCGGGCACGACGGCGCCCGGCGAGGCGGCGGGGTCGGTCGCCCACGCGGACGGCTCGGAGCCGACCGCGACGTCGAGCGTGCCCGCGGCGGTGAGCTCGTCGCCCGTGACCCAGGCGCGGTCGAGCGGCTCGCCGCCGAGCGACACGGACTGCGTGTAGTGCGCGTCGGGCGCGACTCCGTCCGCGGTGAGGTGCAGGGAGTCCCGACCGAAGACCTCCGGGTCGAGCGTGATCGTCACGTCGTCGAACAGCGGCGTCGTCAGGCCCCACAGGTCGGTGCCCGGGACGATCGGGTACACGCCGACCGACGACAGCACGTGCCACGCGGACATCGTGCCCAGGTCGTCGTTGCCGGTGACGCCGTCGGGGCCGTCGGTGAAGAGCGTCGCCGCGGCGCGCACGACGTCCGTCGTCTTCCAGGGCTGCCCGGTCCACAGGTATACGTACGGCGCGTGGAGGTTCGGCT
>CAZFUQ010000444.1:0-1886 GCA_964521905.1 uncultured Cellulosimicrobium sp. | reverse complement strand
ACGAGCGCGATGTCCGCCTTGGGCCGCGCCGCTGCGACGTCCAGCTTCCAGTTTTCCCACAATGCACCATAGAGCGCCCGGTTGGCCTCACGCGATTCCGGGGAGAGGTCATTGCGCGTGAACGGCTCGACCGCGCTCTTGAAGGTGCCGACACGGAAGATGTGCGCGGTGACCTTCAGCTTTTCGAGCAGCCCGCCATAGAACAACTGATTGCCGCCCGGCCCAAGGACGAACGCGCCACCCATCGGGTTGACCCAGACCTCGCTCGCGACGCGCGCGGGTTCGGCGACGAGCTCGTCGTACGCGAAGAACGCGTCGAGCCGCTCGATCGCGGCGTCGGTGCCACCCATGAGGTCGAACAGGCCCGGCACGTCCTGCGGCACGAGCCACTGGTACTGCACGGCGGTGCCCTCGTGGAACCCGTCCGAGTGCGCCGGGTCGGCGTCGCCCACGAAGAACCCGTCGGCGTTGCGCGCCCGGAAGTTGTCCGTGCGCGGGTCGAACACGTTGCGGTAGCTCTGGCCGCGGGCGGCGTAGCGGTCGGCGTCCTCGTCGTGGCCGAGGCCGCGCGCCATCGTCGAGAGCATCGCGTCGGCGAGGGCGTACTCCATGGTCGCCGAGGCGCCGTGCTGGAGGTCGTAGTCGCCCGGCTTGCCCGAGCGCGCGGGCTCGTGCGGGACGAAGCCGTCGCGCAGGTACTCGACGTTGGCCGCGCGGCCGTTGAACGGCGAGTCCGCGGGCGGCACGCCGTCCGCGCTCTGCTTCAGGACGGCGTACGCCTCCTCCTCGTGGCCCTCGAGCAGCCCCTGCTGCCACGCGCTGACGAGGAACGGCGTCGCCGGGTCGCCGGTCATGATGTTCGTCTCGACCGTGCCGTAGCCCCAGCGCGGGAGCCAGCCGCCCTGCTCGCCCTGGCGAACGAGCGAGAGCGCCATGTCCGCGGACTCGTCCGGTGCCAGCAGGTAGAGGAGCTGCTGCTGCGTGCGGTACGTGTCCCACAGGGAGTAGTTCTGGTAGTACGTGAAGGCTTCGCCGTCCTCGTCAGCCGCGTGGACCTCCTGGTCCCAGCCGCGGTAGCGCCCGTCGACGTCGGAGCCGACGTTGGGCGCGAGGAAGCTGCGGTAGAGCGAGGAGTAGAACGTGCGCAGGTCGTCCTCGGCGCCCTGCGCGACCTGCACGAGGCCCAGACGGTCCTCCCAGGCCGCGCGCGCGGCGTCGTGCACCGCGTCGAACGTCCCCGCCTCGGCGGCGAGGTTCGCCACGGCGCCCTCGGCACCGACGTAGCTCATCGCGGTGACGGCCTCGACGTCGAGGTCGCCGCCGGTCGTGTCGAACGTGACGTAGGCGCCGCGACGGCCCTCGCCGCCGCTCGACGCGTCGGAGCCGGCCGTGACCGTGGCGCCGTCCCACGTGCCGTGCGCCGTGAACGGGCGGTCGAAGGTCGTGCGCGTCCAGATCGTCTGGGGCTCGGTGTCCTGGCAGAAGCCGCGGACGGTGATGCGGGTCTCGACCGTGCGGTCGTCCACGACGCGCACGTCGGACTCCGTGACCCGGTTGAGCGCCTGACCGGCGTTGAGCAGGACGTTCGCCTGGTCCGTGGCCGGGAAGGTGTAGCGCTGGACGCCGGTGCGCTCCGTGGCCGTGAGCTCGGCGTCGATCGTGCCCGCCGCGGCCTGGAGACCCACGCGGTAGTAGCCCGGCGAGGCCTCCTCGTCGTCGTGCGCGAAGCCCAGCGCGTACTGACCGTAGTCCGTCGAGGTGATCGCGCCGGTGGTCGGGAGCGTGGGCAGGGGGCCGCCGAGGCCGCAGCCCACGCCCGAGAGGTGCACGAGCGAGAACCCGCGCACCGACGCGCGGTCGTAGTCGTAGCCGACGTTGTGCCCGTT
>CAZFUQ010000443.1:0-2565 GCA_964521905.1 uncultured Cellulosimicrobium sp. | reverse complement strand
GTGCCGGCCTCCGCGTCCGCGCGGACGTCGTCGACCTCGACCGCGTAGAGCGGGTGCACGCCCGGTCGGACCTGCCAGTACCCGTCGGTGAACTTCATGGGTGGTGCTTCCTTCGTCGGTGCGGTTCAGGACTCTCGGTGACCGTGCGCGGTCACTTCACGGCGCCGGCCGTGACGCCCCGGGTGAGGGTGCGCTGGAAGATGAGGAAGAAGATCAGCGCGGGGATCAGCGAGACGAGCGCGCCCGCGTTCGTCGTCGGCGCGTCCATCATGCGGTCGCCCTGGAGCGACGCGAGCGCGATGGGGATGGTCTGCGTGTCGTTGGTCGTGAGCATGACCAGGGGGATGAAGAACTCGTTCCACGTCCAGATGAAGAAGAAGATCATGAGGACTCCGAGCGTGGGCTTGACGATCGGGTAGATGATCTGCCACAGGATGCGCCAGCGCCCCGCACCGTCGAGCTGGGCGGCCTCGAGGAGCGCGGGCGGGAACGTCCCGAGCACCGACGCCAGGAGGTACGTCCCGAACGCCGACTGGACCACCGTGAAGATGATGATGATCGACCACTGCGAGTTCGACAGCCCCACCTGCTGCGCCATGTCGAACAGCGGGTAGATGAGCGCCTCCTGCGGCAGCATGTTCGCCACGAGGAAGAGCGTGACGATCCACAGGCGGCCCTTGATCCGCCCGACGCCGATCGCGTAGGCGTTGAGGAGCGAGAGCAGCGTGCCGAAGACGGCGACGAGCGCCGAGATGAAGACCGAGTTCCACAGCTTCTGCGGGAAGTTGGTCCGCGTCCAGAAGTTCTGCACGCCGTCGAGGTACAGCTCGCTCGGCAGGCTCAGCGGCCCGTCCTGCGAGTACTCCGCCGGCGACTTGAACGCGTTGAGCAGCATGATGACGAAGGGCGACAGCATGAGCAGCGCGACGAGGACGGCGGCCGCGAGCACGATCCAGCGGCCGACGCCGCGACGGTAGCGCTGGTCGATGCCGGTGGCACGGCGCGGGCGCCGCGGCTTGCGCGGGGACGCGACGGCCGTCGTGGGGCGGACGGTGGTGTCGGGGACGACGGTGGACATCAGCGGCCCTCCTGCTCACGGCGCTCGGCGCGGTTCTGCAGCGCGAGGATCACGACGGCGACGACGATGATGACGAGGGTGAGCACGGTCGCGATCGCGGCGCCGTAGCCGACCTTCGACTTGTCGAAGAAGTTGAGGTACGAGTAATAGCTCGGGACGAGGGTCGAGCTCTCGGGCCCGCCCCGCGTGAGGACGTAGATCGGCCCGAACACCTTGAGCGCGGCCACCGTGCACGTCAGCGTGACGACGAACGTCTCGGGGCGGATCTGCGGGATCGTGATGGCCCGGAAGCGGCGCCACCAGCCGGCACCGTCGAGCTCGGCCGCCTCGTACAGCTCGGGGTCGACGCGCTGCAGCGCGGACATGAAGATGACGACGGGGTAGCCGACCTGCACCCAGATGAGCACGAGCATGACGCTCGGCAGCGCGGTCGACGTGTCACCCAGCCAGTTGGGCGGGTTGTCGATGCCGATCCCGCGGAGGATGACGTTGAGCGCCCCGGTCTGGGAGTTGAGGATCCAGTTCCACAGCACGCCGGCGACCGCGACGGGCAGGATCTGCGGCAGGTAGTACGTCGCGCGCAGGAACGCCGCGACCCGGGGGCCGAACCGGCGGCCGAGGTAGTCGAAGAGCACGGCCGCGAGCAGCAGGCCCAGGAGCGTGGGCACGACGACCATCGCGAGGATCATTGCGATCGAGTTCTGGAACGACGTCCAGAAGGCCGAGTCGCCCATGAGGTCGGAGTAGTTGCCCAGCCCGTACCAGCGCATCGGCGCCATGCCGCCGCGCCACTTGAACAGGCTGTAGTAGACGTTCATCACGAACGGGTAGCCGATGATGACGACGAAGGCCACCGCGCCGGGCAGGAGGTAGGGCAGGTACGGGACCCAGGCGGGGCGCCGACGACGGCGGTCGACCGCCACGGGGGCGCGCGCCTCCTCGGGCGCGTCGCCGGGCACCCGGTCGGAAACCGAGTCGGTTCGGGTGGGCATGACGGATCTCTTTCGCGGGAGGGTCCTCGGGAGCTGGGGGGAGGGTCCGGCCGGCCGCAGCGCGGCGGCCGGCCGGACCCGGCGTGCGGGTGCTCAGCTGTCGAGCAGGTCCGCCTTGCCGTCCACGTAGGCGGTCTCGAGGCCGTCGAGGACCTCGGTCGGCGACTTCGACTGGTTGATCAGCGACTGGAGCTCGCTCACGATGACGTCGTAGTAGCCGGGGACGGGCCAGTCCGGGTAGAACGCGAGGCCGTCGTCGTCCAGGATCGTCTGGAAGTTCTCGGTGAGCTGCTGCGTACGCTCGTCGGTGATGACCGACGCGTCACCGGCGACGGGCAGGCCGCCCTTCTCCGCGAGGATGTTCTGCACCTCGGGGCGCAGCGTGATGTCGATGAACTCCTCGGCCAGGTCGGGCGAGTCGGCGTTCGCCGGGACGACCCACAGGTTGCCGGACGAGCCGACCTGGAGCGTGTTGCCGGGGAAGTTGAACTGGCC
>CAZFUQ010000442.1:1132-2591 GCA_964521905.1 uncultured Cellulosimicrobium sp. | reverse complement strand
CGCGGTGGTCACGGTCGCCGGTTCGGTGGGCGCGACGCACGGCCAGCCCGGTGCCCGGCCGCTCGACGCGGCGGCGCTCGCGCTCCTCCTCGTGCCCCCGCTCGCCCTCGTGCTCCTCGTGCGGTGGCCGGTCGTCGCCGTCGTCGTGTCCGGGGGTGCCGCGGGCGCGTTCCTCGTCGCCGGGTACGCGTGGGGCCCGGTGCTCGCCGGTCCCGTCGGCGTGCTCGTGGGGGTGCTGCTCAGCGGACCCGCGGTGCGCGCGCGCCGGGTCGCGTGGGGCGGGGCGGTGCTGCTGGCGGGCGCGGTGGTCGCGGCGGCGGCGCTCCGCCCGGACGCGCCGCCCCCGGCGACGCTGCTCGGCGGGACGGCGTGGACCGTCGTCGTGCTGCTCGTCGCCGGGACGGTCCGCGACCGGTCCGCGCGTCTCGCCGCGGCCCGCGAGGCCGAGCGCCTGGCGCGCGCCGAGCGGGAGCGGACCGCCGTCGCCGACGAGCGCCTGCGGATCGCTCGCGAGGTCCACGACGTGCTCGCGCACTCGCTGTCCGCGATCACCGTCCAGGCGGGCGTCGGCCTGCACCTGCTCGACCGCGACCCCGAGCAGGCCCGCGGTGCGCTCACCGCGATCCGCGCCGCGAGCACCGAGGCGCTCGACGAGGTGCGCGCGGTGCTGGGCGTCGTGCGCGGCGACGCGGGCGACGACGGCGCGCCCCTCGCCCCGACGTGGGACCTCGCGGCGCTCCCCCGGCTCGTGCGGCAGGCGGAGGGCGGCGGCCTCACGGTCGCGCTCGACGTCGACCCGGCCGCGGCGGGACTGCCCGACCGGCTCGCGGGCGTCGTCTACCGCGTGGTGCAGGAGTCGCTGACCAACGTGCGCCGGCACGCGCACGGCGCCACGCGGGCCGACGTGCGGGTCGCGGTGCGTCCCGCGCCGCACGGCGCGGTGACCGTGACCGTGACCGACGACGGCGCTGCCCCGGGCGCCGAGCCGGAGCCGGGCTATGGCCTGCGGGGCATGCGCGAGCGCGTCGAGAGCGTCGGCGGCTCGCTCTCCGCCGGCCCGGCGCCGTCCCCCTCTGGACGGGGCTTCCGCGTGCGGGCAGTCTTTCCCTGGCCGGGCTCCCCGCCCGGACCGGGCACCCCCGGACGGTCCGACGCGGCCGACGACGCACCGCCGCAGCGCGAGGAGGCACCGTGATCGACGTCGTGCTGGCCGACGACCAGGCTCTCGTGCGGGGTGGCTTCCGCGCGCTCATCGACTCCGAGGACGACATGCGCGTCGTCGCGGAGGCCGCGACCGGCGACGACGCCGTCCGCCTCGCGCTCGAGCACCTGCCCGACGTCGTGCTCATGGACATCCGCATGCCCGGTCTCGACGGCCTGGAGGCGACGCGGCGGATCGTCGCGGACCGGGCGGCGTCGCACGTGCACGTCGTGGTCGTCACGACGTTCGAGCTCGACG
>CAZFUQ010000442.1:0-1122 GCA_964521905.1 uncultured Cellulosimicrobium sp. | reverse complement strand
GGCTCGGTGTCCTTGACGAGGAAGCCGAGCCGGTCGACCTCGTCCGGGCGGTGCGCGTCGCGGCGCGCGGGGACGCGCTGCTCTCGCCCACCGTGACCCGGCGGCTGCTGTCGCGGGTCGCGGACGCGACGCGCGCCGTCGGGCCGGTGCGTGGTGTCGAGGAGCTCACGCCGCGCGAGCACGAGGTGCTCGTCGAGGTCGCGGGCGGGCTGTCGAACGAGGAGATCGCCGGGTCGCTCTTCCTGTCGGAGTCGACCGTGAAGACCCACGTCTCGCGGGTCATGGCGAAGCTGGGCGCGCGAGACCGGGCGCAGCTCGTCGTCGCGGCGTACGAGTCGGGCCTCGTCCGTCCGGGCTGGGCGGGCTGAGCCCCGACCATCGCGGGCGGCACCCGGGGACGAGCGAGGTCGGCACGCCCGGGCGACGACGCGGCGTCGGGCGGGCGCGAGCCTGGGGGTGCGGCCGGCGGACGGCCGCCCTCGCCGGGACCGGCGAGGCGCACCGACACCGGAGGTCGTCATGCTCACCGCACTCACCGGGGCGGCCGGCGCGCTCCCCACGGACGCCGTCGCGTCGTGGGGGCACGCCGGCTGGGGGCCCGGGCCGTGGTGGTTCGTGTTCCCCCTGCTGTGGTTCCTGCTCTTCGCGTCCGTGGTCTTCCTCGTCGCCCGCCGCGCGCGGCGCGGCTGGGGTCCGGGCGGTCCCGGCGGCTGGCGCGCCCCCGGCCCTGACCCGGTCGCGATCCTCGGCGAGCGGTACGCGCGCGGCGAGATCGACGAGCAGGAGTACCGCTCGCGCCTCGCCGTCCTCCGGGAGGGCCACCCCCACCCCTGACGCCGAGAACGACGTTGCTGCCGTCATCCCACGGACAACGGCAGCAACGTCGTGCTCGACGGCGAGGAATCGCCTGGTCGGCGTCAGGCGGAGGCGCCCACGCGCTCCTTGGTGCCCGACGGCGCACCCTCCCCGGTCTCGGTCGGCGCCGGGGACTCCGTGGTCGCCTCGGACGACGCGTCGTCGTCCTCGTCCACGAAGAGGTCCTCGGCCGTCGCGGCCTCGTACCGCTCGAGGTCGAGGATGCCCTCGCGCTTCGCCACGATCGTGGGCACGAGCGCCTGGCCT
>CAZFUQ010000441.1:0-2595 GCA_964521905.1 uncultured Cellulosimicrobium sp. | reverse complement strand
AGGACCTCGTCGACGCGTGGGGCTTCGGCCCCGAGCACCTGCGCGCGACGATCGCGACCGGCATCGAGAAGGAGCGCCAGGACGAGGCGCGCGACTACTACCGGCGCCTGCGCGCGAGCGGCGACGAGCCGCAGAGCGAGAAGTCCCTGCGCAAGGCCGCGAAGGGTGGCCCGCAGGCCCGCTGACCCGGCGCCGACCCCGGACGTCCTCGGCGCAGCAGGCGGAGCGGTGCCGCCGCCCGGGCCGTTGCCGTCTCTGACCCTGCCGAGAACGACATGGGGGTCGTTCTGGGCCTCAGAACGACCCTCATGTCGTGTTCGAGCGCGCGGATCTCCGTGCTCGACGGACGCGGGTCAGGTCGCGTTGCAGCGCGCCGCCATGGTCGCGAGCAGCCCGACGTCCGGGCGCCACGGCTCGAGGTTCCACGTCGCCTTGTCCGGGGCGCCCACGGCGTGGCACACGAGCTGGTCGTGCATGGTCGGGGTGTCCGCCTCCGGCTCGACGGCGACGACCTGCGCCCACACGAGGTCCTGACCGGCCTGCCCGGCGACGCGCGCCCACGCGGTCGCGTCGACCGCGAGCGAGCGCCCGCCCTCGCGCTCGCCCCAGTCGGTGCTGCGCACCGCCTGCGTGCCGAGCGACGCGACGACGTCCCACGTCCCGGTGTCGTCGTCGGCCGTGGTGCCGGTCGCACCGCCGTCGGTCGCGCTGCCGGCCTTGGCGCCGCTGCCCGACGTCGTCCCCGCCGCGGGCGCCAGCGTCACCTGTGCGTGGCGCGCGTCGACGATCTCGACGTGCACGTTCGGGGTGCCGAGCGCTGCCGTGCCGTCCGTGCCTGCCGCGACGTCACGCGGCTCGCCGTGGCGACCTGCCACGCGCGGCGCGGTGAGCCCGCCGACGGGTGCGCCGGCGTCGTCCAGGACGGTCAGGGTGCCGTCGGCGTGGCGTTCGAGCGAGCCGCTCGCCACGGAGAGCGTGGCGGGTCCGTCCGCGAGGGCGAGCGTCAGGTCGGTCGCGCCCTCGTCGGCCGGCGTGACGACGACCGCTCCCGCCCCGGTCGTACCCGCGGCGTCCGGGGCGGCGACCTCCGGGACCGTGACCTCGAGCGTCACCGGACCGGACGTCGCGGTGACGGTGACGTCGGCCGGGGCGGTCGGTCCCGGAGCCGGTGCGGTCTCGACGGGTCGCTCGGACGGCTCGGCAGGAGCGGTGGCGCCGGTCGGGGCGTCGTCGGGCGCCGCGACCGAGCAGCCCCCGACGGACGCCGCGACGAGGGCGGTGAGCACGAGGCACCACGTCACGGCGGGGCGGGAGGTCGGGCACCGGGCGGTCACGGGACGACGGGGGTCAGCCCCGCCCAGCGTCGGGCGACGTCGACGAGGGCCACCCGGTCGAGCGCGTCGACCTCGTCGGGAGTGAACCACCCGACGTCGTCGGTCGACTCGTCCTCCTCGACCCGGAGCTCACCGCCCACGACGTGCGCCCGGTAGACGATGCGGATGCCCTGCATGGACCGGTCACGGTCCTCGGCGCGCAGCCGGTCGGCGGCGTCGACGACGATGCTGTCGACGCCGAGGATGCCGTCGAGCTCGACGTCGTAGCCCGTCTCCTCGCGGACCTCGCGCACGGCCGCCGCCTCGGGGTGCTCGCCGGGGTCGATGCCGCCGCCGGGCAGCGTCCAGCCGTCGCGCCCTCCCTCGCTCCAGTGGGGCAGGAGCATCCTCCCGTCCTCGCGGACGATCACGGCGTAGGCGGCGACACGGATCTGCATGGACCCATCATCGGCGATCGGCCGTCGGCGACGAGCGGACCGACGCGTCGCGGGCGACCACGGAACCGCCCTTGCGTGAGCACTCGTCAGCGAATACTCTGAGCGAAGTACTCGGAGGTGAGTCATGTCCCGTCGTCCTGTGTCCAACCCCCTCGCGCTCGCGGTCCTCGCCAGCCTGGCCGAGCGGCCCATGTACCCGTACGAGATCACGACCACCCTGCGCGAGCGTGGCAAGGACGACAGCATCCGCCTCAACTTCGGGTCGCTGTACTCCGTCATCAAGTCGCTCGAGAAGCACGGGTTCATCACCCCGTCGCACTCCGAGCGCGAGGGCAACCGGCCCGAGCGCGTGGTCTACGAGATCACGGGGTCCGGCAGGGTCGAGGCGGCGGAGTGGCTCCGCGAGCTGCTCGCCGTGCCGTCGAAGGAGTACCCGGACATCGAGGCGGGGCTGTCGCTCATCGCGATGCTCTCGCCCGAGGAGGTCGCGGCGCTGCTGCGCGCGCGTCTCGCGTCGCTCGACACCGAGATCGCCACGCGCGCCGCGAGCCTGACGGGCGTCTCGGCCGCCGGCCTCCCCGAGCTCTTCCTCGTCGAGGCCGACTACCGCCTGGCGATGCTGCGTGCCGAGCGCGACTGGATCGACCGGTTCGCCGGTCGGCTCGAGCACGGCGACGTCGGGGGCCAGGACGGCTGGGCGGAGATGGCTCGGCTGCGTGCGGCCGGCGCGTCGCCCGAGGAGATCGAGGAGGTCGTGCGCCGGCACCTGCCCGTCGACCTCGCGCCCTGAGGCGCCCCCGCCCGGGGCCCTGACCGGCACCCGG
>CAZFUQ010000440.1:740-2621 GCA_964521905.1 uncultured Cellulosimicrobium sp. | reverse complement strand
GGACGCCCCCACCTCTCGCTCCTGGCCGCGGGCCTCGCGGCGATGGAGATGTCGCGCGGCGACGGCTCGGTCGCGACGATCTGCGGCGTCCAGGGCGGGCTCGCGCTCCGGTCGATCCAGATGCTCGGCTCCGACGAGCAGCGCGCGACGTACGCGGAGCCCATGGCGCGCGGCGAGATCATCGGCGCGTTCGCGCTCACCGAGCCCACGCACGGGTCGGACTCGGTGTCGCTCGAGACGACGGCACGCAAGGAGACCCGCGACGGCGTCGAGGGGTACGTGCTGAACGGCGAGAAGAAGTGGATCGGCAACGGGTCGTCGGGCGACATCACGGTCGTGTGGGCGCGGCTGGTCGGTGACGCCGAGGAGGGGGCCGACAACCAGGTCCACGGGTTCGTCGTCCCCCAGGACTCCCCCGGCTACACCGGCACGACGATCACCGGCAAGGTGTCGCTGCGCGCGATCTGGCAGGCGCACGTCGTGCTCGACGACGTGTTCGTCCCGGCCGAGAACGCCCTCCCGGGCGCGCGGTCGTTCAAGGACACCTCGCGCGTGCTGTTCGCGACGCGCCTCGGGGTGGCGTGGGCCGCCGTCGGGCACGCGATCGCGTGCTACGAGACCGCCGTGGCCTACGCGAAGCAGCGTGTGCAGTTCGGTCGCCCGCTCGCGGCGAACCAGATGGTCCAGGAGCGCCTGACGAAGATGCTCTCGACCCTGACCCAGCTGCAGCTCCTCGTCGCGCAGATGACGCGCCTCGACGAGGCCGGGCAGCTCACCGGGCCGCAGGCGTCCCTCGCGAAGTACACGTGCACGCGCGGGGCCCGCGAGGTCGCCGCGAGCGCCCGCGACCTCCTGGGCGGCAACGGCATCCTCCTGCGCAACCGCGTCGCCCGGCACTTCGCCGACGTCGAGGCCCTGCACACGTACGAGGGCACCGAGTCCGTCCAGGCGCTCATCGTCGGCCGCGACATCACCGGCGTCTCCGCGTTCGCCTGACCGCCGCCCACCCCGCCGCGCGCGCCTACGCGCCGGCGCACCACCCCGGCGCGCGCGCCTACGCGCCGGCGCACCGCGCCTACGCGCGTGCACCACGCGGACGGTCGAACCCCCGCGCCGTGCACAAAGGGCCGCGCGAGACTGCGCACCTGCCAGACTCCCCGGCGCCGCTCGCCCCTCCTCGCGGCGCCGGGGCCATCGCCCCCGCGATCCCGGCACCACCTCCCGGACGGAGTCCCATGAGCACCGACGCGACCACCCTTCCCGACGGCGCCGCCGTCACGCCCGAGGACGAGGTCACCCCCGTCCTCCTGCACGGCGCGCGCACACCGTTCGCCCGCTTCCGCGGGGCGCTCGCGTCGCTGTCGGCCGCCGAGCTCGGCGCGCACGCGATCCGTGGCGCGCTCGGCGCCGCGGGCGTGACGCCCGAGCAGGTCGACGCCGTGATCGTCGGCCAGGTCGTCCAGGCGGGCGCCAAGCAGGGCCCGGCCCGCCAGGCCTCGATCCTCGCGGGCATCGGCTGGGACGTCCCGACCGTGACGATCAACAAGCTGTGCCTGTCCGGCCTCACCGCGATCATCGACGCGGCGCGCCTGATCCGCACCGGCGAGGCGAGCGTCGTCGTCGCGGGCGGCCAGGAGTCCATGACGAACGCGCCCCACCTCGTCGTCGGGTCGCGCGCCGGGTTCGCGTTCGGCGACGTGACGATGGCCGACTCGCTCACCCACGACGGCCTCGACGACCCGTTCTCCGGCGAGGTCATGGGCGAGCTCACGGACCGTGGCTGCGCGACGCGCGGCATCGGCCGGCCCGAGCAGGACGCGTACGCGCTGCGTTCGCACCAGCGCGCCGCGGCCGCGCGCGACGCCGGTCACCTCGCTGCGG
>CAZFUQ010000440.1:0-730 GCA_964521905.1 uncultured Cellulosimicrobium sp. | reverse complement strand
TCACCTCGCCGCGGAGATCGCCCCCGTCGAGGTGCCGCAGCGCCGGGGCGAGCCGGTCGTCGTCGCGCACGACGAGGGCATCCGCGCCGAGACCACCCTGGAGGCGCTCGAGCGCCTGCGCCCCGCGTTCGTCGAGGACGGCACCATCACCGCCGGGTCCAGCTCCCCGCTGTCCGACGGCGCGGCGGCGGTCGTCGTGGCGAGCCGCGCCTTCGCGAAGCGCAACGGGCTGGCGTGGCTCGCCGAGATCGGCGCCGCGGGCCAGGTCGCTGGCCCGGACGGCTCGCTGCACTCGCAGCCGTCGCGGGCCATCGAGGCCGCGGTGAAGCGCGAGGGGATCGCCGCAGCCGACCTCGACCTCGTGGAGATCAACGAGGCGTTCGCGGCGGTCGCGCTGCAGTCGGTCGCGGACCTCGGGATCAGCGCGGACGTCGTCAACACCGACGGCGGCGCGATCGCTCTCGGCCACCCCGTCGGCGCGTCCGGCGCGCGCCTCGCGCTGCACCTCGCGCTCGCGCTCCGGCGCCGCGGCGGTGGCGTCGGCGCGGCCGCGCTGTGCGGCGGGGGCGGCCAGGGCGACGCCCTGATCCTGCGGTCCCCCGCCGCCTGACCCTCCCGGCACCTGCCCGACGGCGCAGCGCGCCCCCGGCGTGCGCCCCACCGAGGTGAGGTGCACGCCGGGGGCGCGTGACGTTCGTCGGGCAGGTCAGCCCACCTTGGACCAGGGACC
>CAZFUQ010000439.1:0-2629 GCA_964521905.1 uncultured Cellulosimicrobium sp. | reverse complement strand
CGAGCCCACGACCGGTGCGCCCGCGGCCGCGCCCGACGACGGGCCGCCCGGCCGCACTCCTGCACGACGACGTCGCTCGCCCGGGGCGTGCCGCCCGCCTCGAGCCACGCGTGGCACGAGCCGAGCGTCGGGTGCCCGGCGAAGGGCAGCTCGCCGGAGGGGGTGAAGATCCGCAGGCGGTAGTCGGCGCCGTCGGTGGTCGGCGGCAGGAGGAACGTCGTCTCGGACAGGTTGGTCCACCGGGCGAACGCGGCCATCTGCTCGTCCGTGAGCCCGTCGCCGTCGAGGACCACCGCGACCGGGTTGCCCAGGGTCGGCCGGTCGGAGAAGACGTCCACCTGCGCGAACGGTCTCGACGCGGTGCTGTCGGCGACGTCGCCGTGGCGTGCGCTCATGGGTCGAGCGTACGGCGGAGCCGGATCGCGCACTTCTGTCGATCAGGTGACGGAAGTTGTAGACACATCGATAGAACGAGGACTAGCGTGTCCAGCGTTGTCATCGACGGGGACGACAGGGTGCGGCGAGGGGGGCGGCAAGAGCTACGCTCCGTCGAACTCGATGTCCGACCGAGAAGGAGCAATGATGCTCGAACGCACCAGCCTGCCGGTGTCACGCCGGATCAGGTACCGACGCGGCGCGGCCGCCCTCACCCTCGGCGCGGTGGTCGTCGCGGGCTGGGCCGTCCCCGCCGCGGCAGACCTCCCGGAGCAGGAGCCCGGCGTCACGCTGCGGACCTTCCAGCTCGCGCAGAACCCCGGGGCGGTCTGCACCCTCAAGTCCGGCCAGACGCCGAACGTCGACAAGCTCATGCCGACGATCGACTGGTCGACGGCCGAGCAGTTCGGCGCGGAGGACAACTTCATCTCGCAGGTGAGCGCGAACCTGCACGTCCCCGCCGACGGCCAGTACCAGTTCCGCGTGACCAACGACGACGGCGCGCTCGTCTACGTCGACGGCCAGCTCGTCGTCGAGAACGACGGCCCGAACGACTCGACCTCCGTCGAGGGCACCACGACCCTCACGGCGGGCGTGCACGACCTGCGGGTCGACTACTACGAGGGCAGCGACAAGCAGCGCCTCACGCTCGCCTGGAAGACGCCGGGCAGCTCGACGTTCGAGATCGTCCCGACGTCGGCGCTCAGCACCGAGGCGGGCGTCGTGCGCGTGACCGCGCCCGGCTACAAGTACTGCGAGGGTGCGACCGACACGGCCGGCGACGGCCTGCGCCTCGACACCGTCAACCCGAACTACGACCTCGTGGACCTGCGCCCGGAGGGCTTCGAGCCCAAGGTCTCGGGCCTCGCGTTCACGCCCGACGAGAAGCTCGCCGTCGTGACCACGGGCGAGGTCAGCTCCGGTGGCTGGCGGCCGGACCCGACGTCGGGCGAGGTGTACTTCCTCGACGGCGTGATCGACGCCGACGGGCCCGAGGACGTCACGGCGACCCTGGTCGCGGACGAGCTCCTCAACCCCATGGGCATCGAGGTCGTCGAGGACTCGATCTTCGTCTCGGAGCGCAACCAGCTCACGCAGCTCACCGACCCCGACGGCGACGGCTTCTACGACCAGCACACGAAGATCGCGGAGTGGCCCGACGGCGGCAACTTCCACGAGTTCGCGTTCGGCCTTATTCACGACGAGGACTACTTCTACGTCAACCTCTCCGTCGCCATCAACAACGGTGGTGCGACGACCAACCCGCAGCCCGCGACCAACCGCGGTACGTCGATCAAGATCGACCGTGAGACCGGTGAGGTCACCTACGTCGCGGGCGGCCTGCGCACCCCGAACGGCATCGGCTTCGGCCCCGAGGGCGAGATCTTCGCGACGGACAACCAGGGCGCCTGGCTCCCGTCGAACAAGCTCATCCACATCGAGCAGGACAAGTTCTACAACCACTACACGAACCCGGCCGGGTCGTTCGACGCGAACCCCGTGTCCGCGCCGGCCGTGTGGCTCCCGCAGAACGAGATCGCCAACTCCCCGGGCAACCCGATCCTCGTCCAGGACGGTGAGTTCGCGGGGCAGATGCTGCTCGGCGACGTCACGTACGGCGGCATCCAGCGCGCGTTCCTCGAGAAGGTCGACGGCGAGTTCCAGGGTGCGGTCTTCCGCCACACCGCGGGCCTCGAGGTCGGCGTGAACCGCGTCGTCTACGGTCCCGACGGCGCGCTCTACGCGGGCGGCACGGGCGAGGGTGGCAACTGGGGCGAGTCCGGCAAGCTCCGGTTCGGCCTCCAGAAGCTCGCGCCGGTCAACGAGGACTCCTTCGACATGAAGGAGATGCGCGTGGTCGAGGGCGGCTTCGAGATCGAGTACACCGACCCGGTGTCCGACGAGGTCGTCGAGAAGCTCACCGACGCGTACCAGGTCAAGCAGTGGCGCTACGTGCCGACGCAGCAGTACGGCGGCCCGAAGGTCGACGAGGAGCCCCTCTTCGTCACCGACGCCACCGTGTCCGAGGACCGCACGACCGTCACGCTGAAGATCGACGGCCTCAAGCCGGGCGACGTCGTGTACGTGCGCTCGCCGCGTCCGTTCGCCTCGGCGAGCGGTGCCGAGCTCATCAGCACCGAGGCCTGGTACACGCTCAACTCGCTGCCCGGCTACGTCGCCCCGGCCGACCGCG
>CAZFUQ010000438.1:0-2634 GCA_964521905.1 uncultured Cellulosimicrobium sp. | reverse complement strand
CGGAGGTCGTCACGGGGCAGCGCGGGCCGCCGTTCGGCCCGGGCCGCCCGGTGCGACGTCGCCTCGCCTGTGACGCGACCCACGCCGACCGTGGGTGCCCGGGGGAAGTCCCGGGCAGGGGCCGGCGTTATCGTCAGTGGCCGGTGCCCACCACTCCTGCGGGCGCCCGACACCCGGAAGGTCACCATGCGCCGTCTGCGTACCCGTCCCGCCGTCCTCACCGTCGTCACGGCGGCCACCGCCCTGGCGCTCAGCGCCTGCTCGTCCGGCGGCACGGACGGCGGCGACGCCGCGAGCCCGACCGACGCCGCGTCGTCGGACACCGCCCGGTGCGAGGCCGGGGCGCTGCCCACCCTCACCGACGGGGTGCTGACCGTCGGAGCGGGCGAGGCGTACTCGCCCTGGTACGTGGGCGAGCACGACTCGGGCGAGGGCTTCGAGTCCGCGCTGATCTACGCGGTCGCGGACCGCCTCGGGTACGCGGCCGAGGACGTGCAGTGGGAGGTCGTGACGTTCGAGCAGATCGTCAGCCCCGCCATCAAGCCGTTCGACGTCGCCGCGTACCAGACGTCGATCACGGACGAGCGTCGGCAGGCCGTCGACTTCTCGAGCCCCTACCTCACGACGCGGCAGGGCGTCATCGTCATGGAGGACGGGCCGTACGCGGGCGCGACGACGCTCGCCGAGCTCGACGGTGCACGCATCGGCGTCACGGCCGCGCAGACGAGCCTCACGCTCGCCGAGGGCGCGTGGGGCGAGGACGCGGACATCTCGCCGTACAGCGCCGCGGGCGACGGCATGCAGGCGCTGCAGTCCGGCACGATCGATGCGATGGTCATGGACGTCGACCAGGGCGTCGCCGCATCGACCGAGTACTTCCCGGACTCCGTCGTCATCGGGACGCTGCCGGACCAGGGCGTCGTCGAGCAGTACGGTCTCGTGCTCGACCTCGACTCCGCGCTGACCGACTGCGTCTCCCAGGCCGTCGACGAGCTCGAGGCCGACGGCACGCTCGCCGGGCTGCGCACGACGTGGCTCAGGTCGGACGACATCCCCGTCCTCGGCTGAGCCCGACGTGACCGTGCCCGACGACGAGCGCCCGCCCGGGCGCGGCGGCGCGCCCGACCCGGCGGGCGGCGTCGTGCCCGCCGACGCGTGGTCGCCGTCCCCGCTCGCGCTCGAGCGCACGGCGTTCCGGCGCGTCCAGCGGCGTCGGTCGTTGCTGGTCGCGCTCGTGAGCACGGTGCTCGTCGTCGTGACGGTCGTGCTCGTCGTCGTCAACGCCCCCGGCTGGGACCGGGCGCGCACGGCGTTCTTCGACCCGGCGAACGCGTGGGAGTCGCTGCCCGCGATCCTCGAGGGGCTGTGGCTCAACCTGCGCGTGTGGGTGGTCGCGGGCGTCCTCGGGACGCTGCTGGGCCTCGGGCTCGCGATCGCGCGCACGAGCCGCCTCCCCGCGCTGTTCCCCCTGCGCGCGTTCGCGATCGTGTACGTCGACCTCTTCCGCGGTGTCCCGCTCCTGCTCGTGCTGCTGCTCGTGGGCTTCGGCCTGCCCGCGCTGCGCCTGGAGTGGCTGCCGACGTCCGGCGCGTTCCTCGGGGCGCTCGCGATCGTGCTCACGTACACCGCGTACCTCGCGGAGGTGTTCCGCGCGGGCATCGAGTCGGTGCACCCGTCGCAGGTCGCGGCCGCGCGCTCGCTCGGGCTCACGCGGGCGCAGACCACGCGCCGCGTCGTGCTGCCGCAGGCCGTGCGCAACGTCACCGCGCCGCTCGCGAACAACCTCGTGTCCTTGCAGAAGGACTCCGGGCTCATCTCGGTGCTCGGTGCGGTCGACGCGATCCGCGCGGCGCAGATCGCGACGACCGGGAGCTACAACTTCACGCCGTACGTCGTCGCCGGGGCGCTGTTCTTCCTCGTGTCCTTCCCGCTGACGCGCGCGGTCGACGCGTACCAGGCGCGGCGCGGCTGGGGTCGGTCGCTCGCGACGGTGAGCGGGGCGGGGGACATCCGGTGAGCGCCGCCGTGGTGCCGTCCGACGCGACCCCGCAGGCGGCGGGGGAGGGCCACCTGCTGTCCCTGCGCGGTGTCCGCAAGACGTACCCGGCCGCGTCCGCCGGCCGGCGCGGCAGGCCCGGCAGGCCGGGCGCGGGTACGGCACCGGTCGACGCACGGCGGGTGGTGCTCGACGGGATCGACCTCGACGTCGCGGCGCACCGGTGCGTCGTGCTCGTCGGGTCGTCGGGGTCGGGGAAGTCCACGCTCCTGCGCGTCGTGAACCTCCTCGACGAGGTCGACGACGGGCAGATCCTCCTCGACGGCCAGGACGTCGCGGACCCGCGCCTCGACGCGGACGCGGTGCGCGCGCGCATGGGTCTGGTGTTCCAGGCGTACAACCTCTTCCCGCACCTCACGGTGCTCGACAACGTGACCCTCGCGCCCCGCCTCGTGCACCGACGGCCGCGCGCCGAGGCGGAGGCGGCCGCCGTCGAGATGCTGGGGCGCGTGGGCCTGGGCCACAGGTCGCTCGCGTACCCGGACCAGCTCTCGGGCGGGGAGCAGCAGCGCGCCGCGATCGCGCGGGCGCTCGTCAACGGGCCCGAGCTGCTCCTGCTCGACGAGGTGACCTCCGCC
>CAZFUQ010000437.1:0-2648 GCA_964521905.1 uncultured Cellulosimicrobium sp. | reverse complement strand
CCGCGGCTGGGCGGCCGACGACGTGAAGACCGCGACGGTCGACCAGGCGCTCGCGCACCCGACCTGGGCCATGGGCCCGGTCGTCACCGTGAACTCCGCGAGCCTCATGAACAAGGGCCTGGAGCTCATCGAGGCGCACCTGCTGTTCGACGTCCCCGCCGACGACATCACCGTCGTCGTGCACCCGCAGTCGGTCGTGCACTCCATGGTCGAGTTCGTCGACGGGTCGACCATCGCGCAGGCGTCGCCCCCGGACATGCGCCTGCCCATCGCGCTCGGCCTGTCCTGGCCCGACCGTCTCGACCCCGTCACGCCGCCGTGCGACTGGACCGCCGCGACGTCCTGGACGTTCGAGCCGCTCGACGACGCGGCCTTCCCGGCCGTGGGCCTCGCGCGCGCCGCCGTCGCCGCGAGCGCGACCCACCCGGCCGTGTACAACGCGGCGAACGAGGAGGCCGTCGCCGCCTTCCTCAGCGGACGCGCAGGTTTCGGTGACATCGTGGCGACCGTGGAGCGGGTGCTCGCCGCGCACGACGGAACCGCTGCCGACGCCGTGACGTTGGACCACGTGGCGGACGCCGAGGCGTGGGCGCGCGCCCGCGCGAACGAGCTGCTGGACCGGCGTTGAGACCGGTCACGCGGCGACGAGGAGTGAGGACCGACCTGGTGAGGACCGTATGGCTTGGGTGATCGGCATCGCCGTCTTCGTGGTGGGCCTGATGGTCTCGATCGGCCTGCACGAGGTGGGCCACATGCTGCCCGCCAAGAAGTTCGGCGTCCGCGTGAGCCAGTACATGGTCGGCTTCGGGCCGACGCTCTGGTCACGGAAGAAGGGCGAGACCGAGTACGGCCTCAAGGCCGTCCCGCTCGGCGGCTACGTCCGCATGGTGGGCATGCTCCCGCCGGCCCCGCCCGGTGCGCGGCCCCGCGGCAACGGCTTCTTCTCCCAGGTCGTCGCCGACGCGCGGGACGCGAGCACGCAGGAGGTGCGTCCGGGCGAGGAGCACCGCGCGTTCTACAACCTCTCGGCGCCGAAGAAGGTCGTCGTCATGCTCGGCGGCCCGTTCATGAACCTGCTCATCGCCCTGGTGCTGACGCTCATCGTGTCGGTGGGGATCGGGCTCCCGACGGTCACCACCACGGTCGGCGCGGTCGCGCAGTGCGTACCCGCCGCGGTGACGGCCGAGCAGGGCGAGTGCGCGACGACCGACCCGGAGGCGCCCGCGGCCGCCGCGGGGCTCGAGGCCGGGGACACGATCGTCGAGTTCGACGGCGTCCCGGTCGACTCCTGGGAGGAGCTGTCGGGCTCGATCCAGGCCGCGGCCGGGGAGACGGTCCCCGTCGTCGTGGAGCGTGACGGCGAGCGCGTCGACCTCACGATGTCGCCGGTCGAGGTCGAGCGGCAGGTCGTCGCCGAGGACGGCACCCCCGTGGTCGACGAGGCGGGCGAGCCGGTGACGGCACCTGCCGGTTTCGTCGGGTTCACGCCCACCTGGGAGCGTCGGTCGACGGGCGTGGGGACGGCGGTCGAGCAGACGTGGCAGCAGGTCAGCGGGACCGCAGGGATCATCGTGACCCTGCCGGCGAAGGTGGCCGACGCCGCGACGGCGACGTTCACCGATGCCGAGCGTGACCCGAACGGCGTCGTGAGCATCGTCGGGGTCGGGCAGATCGCCGTCGCCATCGCCGACAGCGACAACGAGGTCGTCTCGCAGGTGGCGGGCTTCCTCTCCCTGCTCGCCGCGCTGAACGTCGCGCTGTTCGTCTTCAACCTCATCCCGCTCCTGCCGCTCGACGGCGGCCACGTCGTCAACGCGCTCTACGAGGGTGCCAAGCGCACGGTCGCGCGCGTGCGCGGTCTCCCGCGCCCCGGACCGGCCGACGTCGCGCGCATGATGCCCGTCGCGTACGTGATGTTCGTCGTCCTCATCGGCGTCGGAGCCGTCCTCATCCTCGCCGACATCGTCGACCCGATCAGCCTCACGTAGCGCTCGGGTCGTGCGCAGCGCGCGCGTGTCGGTCCGGGTGGCCGGGCGTGGAGGGTCCGCGAAGATGTGCCGGACCGGACGGGAAGGTGAGGTCCCGGACAGCGGTGACGTGCGGCGTCGGGCGGTCGTCGGGGGATACTAGGGGGCGTGAGCGTACCCATCAGCCTCGGAATGCCTGCCGCCCCTCCGCCGGTCCTGGCCCCGCGGCGCACGAGCCGCAAGATCAAGGTCGGCAAGGTCGAGGTCGGCGGCGACGCGCCGATCAGCGTCCAGTCCATGACGACGACGCCGACGACCGACATCAACGCCACCCTCCAGCAGATCGCCGAGCTCACCGCGTCGGGCTGCGACATCGTGCGTGTCGCGGTGCCGAGCGCGGACGACGCGCTCGCGCTGCCGGCGATCGCGAAGAAGTCGCAGATCCCGGTGATCGCCGACATCCACTTCCAGCCCAAGTACGTGTTCGCCGCGATCGACGCCGGCTGCGCCGCGGTGCGCGTGAACCCGGGCAACATCCGCAAGTTCGACGACCAGGTCAAGGAGATCGCGCGGGCCGCGTCGGACGCGGGCGTGTCGCTCCGCATCGGCGTGAACGCCGGCTCCCTGGACCCGCGCCTGCTGGCGAAGTACGGCAAGGCCACCCCGGAGGCGCTCGTGGAG
>CAZFUQ010000436.1:0-2649 GCA_964521905.1 uncultured Cellulosimicrobium sp. | reverse complement strand
CGCCCTCGTCCTGCTCCACCTTCAACGCGGACATTCACCCTGGTGAGAACACCTCTATGGACACGACTTCGCGCTCCATGTACCGTCTGGGGCATCCGACAGGGGGGTTGTGATGCGTGAGTCTCATCGCGGGGCGCCAGTTCGAAGGCGGGTTCCGTTGGCGCAGAGGTCGGCTCGGCTAGTCGCAGCATGCTTGGCAGCCTTCATGGTTACGTTTACGGCGGCCAGTGCAGGTGCTGTCGACAGCCAAACTGGCTACTACACGACGAATGGAATTCAGTACAAGAACTACGCCTCTCTCTCGATGGGGGGCGCGAATGGCATCTGGTCATCAACGTGGACGGCCGGCAATACCAAGCCTGTTCCCGCCGGATGGATGTCATCGCGCGGCCGACTCTATAACTACAACTCTGGTGGATTGTGGTGCGAGAGCCAGAACGTGGTCAACACCACCCAGCACTCAGTCGGCACATGGATTGGCGCCTCCTCGTGCGGCATTAGGGTAGTGGGTCAGAGATACCAGGGATATGGAGTTTCACGCTCCTGGGCCGGCACCTCGTACACATCCTGGTTTACATTCAAGACCGTTCCGCTAATCTACGACTGAGATGCAGGGGATCTGATGCGTAAAGCAAACATTCGAGCAGTCGTGGTTCGAACGGCTCTGATCTCTGGGGCCGCGGCCCTCGGAGTCACCGCGGGTGCGCTACTCGCAAGCGCGGGTCAAGGTAGCGCTCCGGACACGTGGAGCATCGGCGACTCGAAGTCAGCGGAGTCCGAGTACCCCTTGAACAAAGCGGGCCAGACTTACGGATCTTCGCTCAATGCGACGTCACCAGCCGACGAGCCTGATCTCATCCTCGTCTATACCACCGATGGTGAACTGGGGTACGCCAAGAAGGTCGATCTTGATCACGCTTCCGGTGCGGACATCCAGTCGCCCGAGGAGGCCGTCGCTTGGCAAAAGGCCAAAGACAAGTTGGCGCGATCTGGTGTGAACGCGGATGAGACTGTCCCGGTCTACAAGGAAGACGGCACGACCCTGATCGGCGAGTTCACCCTCCCAGCAGGTGACGAACTCGTCATTGAGTCCGGCGAGTAATTCATCTCACCGAACCTGGGCCGACACCGAGACCACGGCAGCCTCACAGAACGAAGCAACGCGACACAAGGATTCAGGCAGCAGGAGCACCTGGTTGTATCGCCCGCCGAGTTACGCTCTCCGGCCTTACCTGCGCGACCGCAGGTGCCGCAAAACGGACGTTGTGGGTTACCGCGAACCATCGGCTGGAGCGCCGAGCCCAATGGCCGCTCCTGAAACTCGGCTCCACCATCTCGGATTACGAGCCCCGACTGCTCCTCAAACAGGGCTCCACACGCTCCCCGTTCTCACCTCCGTAGCCACCTTCCAGTTCGGCGCGTGCTCGTGATGCCTGGTCGACGGCGATCAGTGAGGCGATGGTAGGGACGATGGCGCTGACGATGACGGAGGCAATGCCTTGGATGTCGTGGCCGGCGGCGGTGAGCCAAGCGAGCATCCCAGTGATGGCGACGAGGGTGGCGCAGACGATGGCGATGGTGATGTGTGTGGTGCGCACGGGTTCTGCTCCTGTCAGTCGAGGCCGAGGCTTGCCCAGGTGAGCGGGCCGACGATGCCGTCGGGGTCGAGGCCGGCGCGGCGCTGGTACTCGGTGACGACTGCGCGCGTCTTGGGGCCGAAGTCACCGTCCACGGCGAGGTCGCGCGCGTAGGCGGGGTAGTGGGTCTTGAGGTGCTGCTGCAGGTCGCGCACGTGCTGGCCCGTGCTGCCTTCTCGAAGGACCGGGCGACTGCTGCCGCCAGCTGCCTCTGTCGTTCCAAGGGTGAGGCCGCGGGCGCGGTAGTACGCCTGAGGGTCGGTGTGGGTGTTGCCGGTCCAGACCTCGAAGTGCAAGTGGGGCCCGGTCGCGGTCCCGGTCGATCCGACGTCGCCGATGTGCGCACCGGCACCGATGCGGGCACCTTCGGTGACGCGCCGGCGTGACAGGTGCAAGTAGAGGTCGTGGGACCGGCGTCACCGCGGATCCCGACCCAGTTCCCGCGAGATCCGTCGCGCCGTGATGCGGTGACCACGCCGGCGTGCGCCGCCTTGACGGGTGTGCCGCTCGGAGCGGCGATGTCGGTGCCAGTGTGGGGTGTGCGCTTGCCGGTGATCGGGTGTGTGCGTGGTCCGTAGCGCGAGCTGATGCGCCCGGCGACCGGGTTGACGAGTTGACTCATCGTGCCCCCTCCTGTCGCAGTGAACCCGCAGTTCACAGGCTCACAACTGATGTGTGGGGAGGAGTGTGCCCGACGCCACCGACATGCTACGTTCGAACTGGTGTTCCCTTGAGCAAGTCTCGGATTCCGTTGATACGCCGTCCCTGCCGCGTAGTTGACACTGTCCACGACGCGGAAGGGTCGAGAGCCGCCTTGCGCGCTCGGCAGCGAACAGTCAGCGCCTCCCGCTTGCCGCACGCTTCCGCGCGTCGATCGGAGGAAGGCCCGTTGTCAACATCGGTCGCGGCTTGGGCGCAGAGACATGTGCCCTCATCGAGACATCCAGTCGCGAACGACCCAGGGCCCCGGAAAGGTCGTGTTTCAGCAGGTGAGGGCGCATGTGAGGGCTCT
>CAZFUQ010000435.1:0-2651 GCA_964521905.1 uncultured Cellulosimicrobium sp. | reverse complement strand
CCCATGGGCGGGCCGTTCTACCAGTTCGACCCGGAGCTCGACTCCGACACGAAGTTCCCCGAGTACTACGACGGCAAGCCCTTCTTCTACGAGTGGGCGCGGAACAAGATGTACTCGATCGACCTCAAGGACCCGGAGGCCGCGCCCGGCGTGACCGACGTCGAGAAGGTCAACCCGTTCCTCCCGGAGGAGCAGTTCCTCGCGCCGATCGAGTCGAAGTTCGGGCCCGACGGCGCCATGTACGTGCTCGACTGGGGCGGCGGCTTCGGTCGCGACAACCCGAACTCGGGCCTGCACCGCATCGACTACCTGACGGGCTCGCGCTCGCCGGTGTCGGCGCCCGTCGCGACGCCTGACTCCGGCCACGCGCCCCTCGAGGTGGCGTTCGACGGGACCGCGAGCACCGACCCCGAGGGCGAGGAGCTCACGTACGCGTGGGACTTCGACGGTGACGGCACGACGGACTCCGCGTCCGCCGCCCCGAGCCACACCTACACCGAGAACGGCGTCTACGACGCCCGGCTCACGGTGACCGACCCGGCCGGAAAGGTGGGCACGGCGACCGTGCCCATCACGGTCGGGAACACGCGGCCCGAGGTCGACTTCGGCCTGCCGCCGACCGGCTCGTTCTTCACCTTCGGCGACGACATCACGTGGGACGTGTCGGTGACCGACGCGGAGGACTCGCCGGACGGTGACGCGATCGACGACGAGCAGGTCATCATCCAGCCTGCGCTGGGCCACGACGCGCACGCGCACCCGTCCGAGCCGCTGCACGGCCGCACGGGAACCGTGGCGACGAGCCTCGGCGGCGGTCACGGCGAGGACATGAACGTCTTCTACGTCATCGACGCGCGCTACACCGACCGCGGCGGCGAGGGCGACGTGCCCGCTCTCACCGGCTCGGACACGACGCTCATCTTCCCGAAGAAGCGCGAGGCCGAGTTCTACGCGTCCTCGGACGGCGTCACGACGACGCCCAGCCGGGACGTCGAGGGCGGCGGGTCCGTCATCGCCGGATCGAACGGCTCGTGGGCGTCGTACGACCCGGTGAGCCTCTACGGCGTGGAATCCCTGACCCTGCGGGTCGCGGCGGCGTCGGAGGGCACGATCGAGCTGCGGCGCGGCGCCGCGGACGGCGAGCTCGTCGGCACGGCCGAGGTCCCGCAGACGGGTCTCGGGACGTTCACCGACGTGACCGTCGACGTCACGGACCCGATGGAGCCGTTCACGCTCTACGTGGTCTTCCCCGGTGAGGGCGAGCGTCGCCTCAACTTCATCGAGGCCGACGGCAAGGGCGTGTCGGGGACGACGCGTCCCAAGGTCCGCATCACGTCCCCCGAGGCGGGCGTCCGTCTCGAGCAGGGCGAGATCGCGGTCACCGCGGAGGCCGACGACACCGAGAACACGGTCACCCAGGTCGAGTTCTTCGTCGACGGCGAGTCGATCGGCACCGACACCGAGGCCCCGTACGAGGCCGCGTGGGAGGTGACCGCGGACAACTACTACGAGCTGACCGCGGTGGCGACCAACGACAAGGGCCTCTACACGACGTCCCGCGTCGTCCTCGCCCAGGTCGGCGACCTCTTCGCAGGGATGAAGACCTTCACCAACACGAACGGGACGTTCGAGCAGCTCGCGGAGGGCAAGTACCTCATCACGTCGAGCGGCGCGAACATGTGGCAGGGCACCAACGAGTACTCGACCATCTACCGCGAGCAGGGCGCCGACGAGAACTGGTCGGCCACCGTGAAGGTCAACAGCCAGGGCAACTCGAACGCGGGCGCCAAGGCGGGCATCTTCGTCCGCAACGACGTCACGCAGACGGCGAGCTCGCCGGGCTACGCGGCGCTGGGCATCCGCCCGGCGAACGGGTTCGAGTGGCTGCGGGGCAACGCGAGCGGCCAGCTCGCGACGTCCACGGCCGCCAGCTCGACGAGCTACCCCGCGTGGGTGCGTCTCGTCCGGGACGGTGACCTCTACACGGCGTACTGGAGCAAGGACGGCGAGAACTTCACGCAGATCGGGGAGCCGCAGGTCCTCCCGGGTGCGGCGACCGTCCAGGACGTGGGGCTCTTCGTCACCGCGCACAGCGCCACGGCGACGAGCGCCGTGGAGTTCCAGGACTTCGTGTTCGACGACGATCCGCAGACCGAGGAGCCCGGCGGGGAGAACCCGCCGCAGTGCCTCGCGGACGCGTCGGACGAGTTCGACGGCGACGCGCTCGACCCGCGGTGGACGGTCGTCCGCCAGGCCGAGGGCCAGCCGATCACCGTCGCCGACGGCCACGCCGTCCTGCCGGTCGTGCAGGGCGACATCAACGAGGCCGTGCCGGGACCGATCAGCTACCTCGGGCAGCCCGCACCCTCGGGTGCGTGGACGCTCGAGACCAAGCTCGACGTCCCGCTCGCCCGGCACTGGCAGCACGCCGGCCTCCTGGTCCACGTGAACGACGACGAGTACACCAAGCTCGCGTTCACGAAGAACCAGTCCGGCGCCCGCTTCCTCGAGTTCCAGACCGAGACCGGTGGTTCTCGCACGTGGCACGGCCAGACGGACGTCGCGGCGGACTTCCCGTCGACGATCCACCTGCGCCTCGTCTCGGACGGCTCCGCGATCTCGGCCGCGTACTCGGCGGACGGGCAGACGTG
>CAZFUQ010000434.1:0-2652 GCA_964521905.1 uncultured Cellulosimicrobium sp. | reverse complement strand
CGGCACCCGGGTCGCCGCGCAACTCCCACCGACGCCGGTCGGAGCCACATCGAAGACCCCCTCCCGGGATCCGGGTGGGGGTCTTTCGCATCCTCCCCGCCGACGTCGGTGGGAGTTGCGCGGCGACCCGGGTGCCGGTTGAGTGGTGCGGGTATCACCTGCGAAAGGGCTGAGAGATGAGCGACTGGATCGACGGGCGCATCCCGCCCGAGGAGCAGAAGCCGACGGTCGGGCAGCTCGTCGAGCGGTTGTCCGAGCAGGCGACCCGGCTCGTCCGGTCGGAGATCGCGCTCGCGAAGACCGAGCTCGCGACCAAGGCGAAGCACGCCGGCATCGGCATCGGCATGCTCGTCGTCGGTGGTGTCCTGGTGCTCTACGGCCTCGGGTTCCTCTTCCACTCCGCGATGGAGGGTCTGGCGACGGTGCTGCCGCTGTGGCTCGCCGCGCTGATCGTCGGCCTCGCCCTGGTCCTCGTGGCCGGTACGCTCGCCTTCGTCGGCGTGAAGCAGCTGCAACGCGGTGTCCCGCCGACCCCGACCGGTGCGGTCGACAGCATCAAGGAAGACGTCGCCACCATCAAGGAAGGACTGCGCCCGTGAGCGGAACCGACGAGGCCCCGGCCCCCCGGCCGTCCCAGTCCCAGCTCGAGGACGAGATCGCCCGCACGCGGGCCGAGCTCGCGGGGACGATCGACGAGCTCTCGACGCGCCTGGACCCGCGGGTGCAGGCGAAGCAGGCGGCGCACCAGGCCAAGCAGGCCGCCTCGGACACGGGAGCCTTCCTCACGGGCGGTGGCCTGCCCGAGGAGGACCCCGACCGCTCGCGCAACGTCAAGCTCCTGCTCGGTGCCGTCGCGGTAGGTGTCGCGCTCGTCGCGGCCGCCGTCCTCCGCCGCCGCTCCTGAGCCGCGGCCGCGGTCCGCCCTCAGCCCTTCTCGCTCCCCTCGGCCGGCTCGCTCGCGGCACCCAGCAGGGCGCGGACCTCGGACTCGCGGTAGCGACGGTGCCCCCCGAGCGTGCGGATCGACGAGAGCTTGCCCGCCTTCGCCCAGCGCGTGACGGTCTTCGGGTCGACGCGGAAAAGGCTGGCGACCTCGGCAGGGGTGAGCAGGACCTCGGACTCTCCGTGCATGGACATCACGACACCTCCTCCTGGTACGCGCTGGTCCGGCAGATACCCCGGATCACGACGACAGCACGACGCCAGTACCCTCCATTGTCGCAGCATGCGGATTTCGGGCGACTTGACGGACGGGTGAATTAGGGGCCCTATGGTCGGAAGGGCCGGATAGGCGCACGTGCGGCATACGGTCCCGTTGCCGTGAGCGCGGCCGCCGCCGTCCCGACGACGCCGGTCTCCGCTCGCGCGGGACGGCACCCTCCGCTCGTGGAGAGTGTGTGACGGTGTGCACGTCCAGCCCTCGGGAGGCCCTTCTGAGTGGATGGAATAGGCCCCGAGCATGTACCGTTAGACCCTGAACAGACGAAACTACACCCCGGGGCCGCACGTCTGAGCACGTTGCCGCCCCGCTTCTACGTTGAGGGGGTCGGAGCCATGGGCCGCGGCCGTCAGAAGGCGAAGCAGACCAAGGTCGCTCGCGAGCTGAAGTACTACAGCCCCGAGACGAACTACAGTGCGCTCGAGCAGGAGCTCACCGGTCACAGCCACACGGATGTCGTGACGGACTCCCGCTTCGGCGCCGAGTCCTCGGAGGACGTCGAGCGCTACGAACAGCGCTACAACGGCTGGTCCGACGACCGCTGACGGTCGCCGACGACACACCTTCTCCGCCGTACCAGGCGGATCATTCTCGACGACGACGGCGCTGCCGCCTGCCCTGCGCGGGTGGCAGTGCCGTCGTCGTCCGTGCGTCGTCGTCGACCGTCGCCACGCACCCCGTGGGCCGGCTCGCGCCGACCCACGGGGTGCGATGAGCGTGCGCGTCAGGAGCGGTAGTCACCGACGAGGCGTACGGCGCCCGCCTGCACGCCCTTGGTGCCGGCCACGAGGTCGCCCTCGGCGACGTCACGGGCCGCCGACGGGTCGAACGCCTCGACCGAGCCCAGCACCCAGGCCGGGACGCCGAGCGCCGCGCAGCGCGCGAGGGCCGCGTCCACGCCGTCGGCCCCGACGACCGCGACCATGCCCACGCCGAGGTTGAGCGTGTTCTCCAGGTCGCGGCGCGGCACCCCACCCAGCTCGCGCACGAGCCGGAACACCGGCGGGACGTCCCAGCTCCCCCGGTCCACGACGCCGACGAGCCCCGCGGGCAGGACGCGCGCGAGGTTCGCCGCGAGGCCACCACCGGTGACGTGCGTGAACGCGTGGACCTGCGCCGCGTCGTCGGCGGCGAGGGCGAGGCAGTCGCTCGCGTAGACGCGGGTAGGCTCCAGGAGCTCCTCACCGACCGTGCGACCGAGCTCGTCGACGTGCCGCTCGAGCCCCCACCCGGCGTGCTCGAGCACGGCGCGCACGAGCGAGTAGCCGTTCGAGTGCAGTCCCGAGGACGCCATCGCGACGAGCACGTCGCCCTCGCGGACGCGGTCCGGGCCGAGCAGCGCGTCGGCCTCGACGACGCCCGTGGCCGCACCCGCGACGTCGTACTCGTCCGCGCCGGCGAGACCGCGGAGCACCCGGGTCTCCTCGGCGCGG
>CAZFUQ010000433.1:0-2662 GCA_964521905.1 uncultured Cellulosimicrobium sp. | reverse complement strand
CGTCGCCGGCCTCGGCCTGCCCGACGACGTCGCGCACCGCCTCGCCACCCTCACCCCGGCGACGTACACGGGCCTGGCCGCGAACCTGGTGGCGAACCACCTGGACTAACCGGCCCCCGCGCCCGCCCCGCGCCCGCCCCGAACACGACATGAGGGTCGTCATCCGCTGGATGACGACCCTCATGTCGTTCTCGCGGGCGGGCGGGGTCGTGGTCGACGGCGCAGGGTCAGACGGCGGTCGGCTCGCCCGGGTGCGGCGCACCCGCGCGGGCCGCCTCGGCCCGGGTCCGGGCACGCGCGTCGGTGAGCTCGTCGGCACGGTTGACCACCCAGCGTGCCGCCGCCAGGACGCCGACCACGACGAGCACCTGCGGGACGAGGGCGTCCGGGCCGGGACCGTTGAGCGGGCTGCCGTCCAGCAGGCCGAACCGCCCGACCCACAGCCCGGCGAGGACGCCGAGCACGACGGGCAGGGACTGGCGCGCGACGGGACGCGCGAGGATCCCGCCGCCGACGACCACGCCCATGAGGAGGAGCGGCCCGGTCATCGCGAGCGCCCACACCGACACGGACATGACCGGGTAGACCAGTGCGGGCACCGACGACGCGAGAACCGCGAGGACGCGGAGCAGCACGACCGCTCCGCCGAGGGTCGCGACGAGCGCACGGCGCGGCACCACCGGGTCCGCCGCCTCGCGCTCGCGCAGCACGACGAGCAGCGCCAGCATCGGCGCAAGCCACCCGAGCTCCCGCGAGACGTCGTGCCAGTCGCCCGCGACCGCGAGGATCACGAGGGACACGACGAGCAGCGCCGTGCCCACCGCCCCGACGAGGCGACCCGCCCGGGCACGCCCCGCGAGCACGAGCACCAGCGCGACCGCCCAGAGCGCCCACGCCGGCGCCGCAGGAGCCCACCCGAGCGCAAGGTGCTGGAGCCCGGGGTGCGTGAGGGTCGTCGCCAGCGAGCCCAGGGTTCGACCCATCGGCAACGCGAGGAGCAGCGGGAGGAGCGCGGCGAGGACCGCCGTCGAGGCCTGTCGCTGCCGAGGCGTCGAGCCGAGCGGCGCGAGCAGCCACTCGCGGGTCGCGGCCCGGACCAGGTCCCGCCGCTCCGCCCGGGACGGACGCGACTGCCCCGGCACGGCGCCGTCGAGCAGGTGCCCGAGCATCTCGGCCTCGTGCGCCCGCCGGTACGTGGCCGGGAAGAGTCGCAGCAGCCGCCGGTAGTCCCGCACGAGCACCGGGGCGACGAGCACCGTCCCGTCGGGCTCCGTCGTCGGGCTGCCCGCCCCGCGCCCCGCGCCGCCGCTCATGCCGTCGCCTCCGCGCCGGCGCCCGTCGCAGCGAGGAGCGCGCGGTGCTCCGTCCGAGCCTCGGACAGCTCGTCGAGACGGTTCACGACCCAGCGGGCGCCGACCGTCGCGACGACCGCGAACGCGACGAGCGCGAGCACGTTGCCGAGGTCCACCGTCCGGGGATCCAGGTTCCCCGACCAGAAGAAGGAGGACCGGCTCAGCACCGCCGCGACGGCGAGACCGCCCAGCACGGGGACGGCCTGCCGCGTCCTGCCCCAGAGCACGGCAGCGCCGAGCAGCACGACGACGGGCACGGCGACAGCCTGGAGCGTCCACGAGCCCAGGGCCACGCCCGACCACCACGGGACTCCGAGGTGCGCCGCGTCGGCGGAGGTCGCCGCCACGTACGCGCCGAGGGCCAGCACCATCGACCAGACGGTCGCTGCCCTGAGGCGGCGCGACTCCCGACCGAGGTGGCACGTCCGCCGTGCGGTGAGCACGCCGGCGCAGGCGACGATCCCGGCGACCCACGGCACGTCGAGAAACGCGGCGTACGCGTGCCCGACCGCGACGGCCACGCCGATCGAGACCGCCCCGGCCCCTGCCGCGAGCCAGGCGACGACCAGACCCGCGCGTCGCGACCCCGCGAGCGTGAGCGCGACCGCCGCGAGCCAGAGCGCCCACATCAACCCCGTCGGGGCGATCATGAGCAGCGACGGCGTCCCGTCCCCGGTCAGCGCGACACCGATCAGCGCGGCCGAGAACGCGACCGCCCGGGCGGCCATGAGCACGAGGATCGCGGGGAGCAGCACGAACAGGAGGCCGGTCGCCGCACGGCGCTGCCGCGGCGTCGATCCCAGCGGCGCGAGCAGCCACTCGCGGGTCGCGGCCCGGAGCAGGTCCCACCGCTCCGCGGCGGGCAGTCGCGACTGCCCGGGCGTGGAGCCGTCCAGCAGGTGGCCGAGCATCTCGGCCTCGTGCGCGCGTCGGTACGTGTAGGGGAAGAGCCGCAGCAGCCGCCGGTAGTCCTGCACCAGGACCGGGGCGACGGGCAGGATCGCGGCGAGCTCCGCCGTCGGACCGTCGGCGCTCCCCCGGACGCGCTCCGCCGCCGGCGTCCCGCCCGCTCCCGCGCGGGCCTCCTCGCCGCTCATGCCGGCACCGCCCCGCCGTCGGTCAGACCTGCCGCCCGGGCGGGACGCGCGGGGGCGCCACCGATCGCGGTGCCGGCCGCGCGCCGTCGGGCGCCGAGACGCTCGAGCGCGCGGCGCGCCTGGGCCTCGGCCCGCTCGGCCTCGGCGGCAAGGCGCGAGCCGCCCTCGGTGGTGATCCGGTAGTAGCGGCGCAGGCGCGAGTCGACGACCTCC
>CAZFUQ010000432.1:0-2665 GCA_964521905.1 uncultured Cellulosimicrobium sp. | reverse complement strand
CTAGAGCGCCGATCAACTGACGGGATCGACAAGACGGCCTCCTTGTGATCGACTGGGGCGTTTCCCTGATCGCAAGGAGGTCGCCCTCATGAAGCCACCCTGCTGGACGCCACCGGCTGAGTTATCGAAGTTCGAAGAGCGCCTGGTAAAGCGCATGAAAGCTCGGCACCTATTTGTGTTCCTACGTCGGCACCGACATGAACTGTTCGATGAGGCGTTCCAAGACGAGCTGGCCGGCATGTATGAGGAACACCGGAAGGGGTGCGTGCCCCACCCGCCGGCCTTTCTGGCGATGGTGATGCTGTTGCAGGCATACATGAAGCTATCCGACGCGGACATGGTGGAGGCGGTCCAGATGGACATGCGCTTCCGCATGGTGCTGGACCTTGGATTGTTAGTCGAAGATGAGGAGGCGCCCTTCGGGCAAGGCGTTCTGCCGGGCTTTCGGGCACGCATGATGGCTCATGATATGGACCGCCGACTGTTGGAGCGCGTCGTGGCGCTGGCCAAGGCAACCGGCGAATTCGGTTTCAAGAACCTGCGGCTCGCCTTGGACTCATCGCCCCTGTTCACAGCAGGCCGGGTGGAAGACACCTTCAACTTGCTGGGGCACGCGGCGCGCAAGGTCTTGGCTGTGGCGCGTATTGCTCTGCTTCGAGCCGACGAGGATGTGGCCGAGTTGGCAGTCGAAGCCGGAATCCCGTTGCTGGCCGCCGACCCGGCTGCGGCCGGTGGCTCGCTCAAGGCTCGCCTGGATGTTGCCTGGGAGCGCCCGGAAGAACGTGCCCGAGCTTTGTCCCGCCTGATTACAGAGATTGAGGCGCTCAAGCACTGGTTGGATAACCAATCAGTGTTGCACTTCAAGCCGGTGGCCGACGCCTGGGCGGCGGTCGATGCGATCCTGGGTCAGGATATCGAACCCGACCCCGACAGCGGTGCGCCGCGTATCAAGCAAGGAGTTGCCCCTGATCGTCGAGCCTCCATTGAGGACGGCGAGGCGAGACATGGGAGGAAGAGCCGATCCCAAAAGTTCGTCGGCTACAAGGGCCACATTGCCGTAGACCTCGACAGCAAGTTCATCTTGGCCGTCGCTGTCGCACCCGCCAACAGGGCGGAAGCTGCCATCACACGTGCTGTGACTGACGACCTCTCGCGAGTTGTCGGGGCGACTGGTGCTTCGGGTGTAGCTGCTCATATTCGCTCACTGCATATCGACCGGGCGTACCTGAATAGCGAGTTGACGAGCCAGGTTCGCCAGAGTGGTGGCCGAATCGTATGCCGTCCGCTGTCACCCGCTTCCTTGGGCGGTCGCTTTTCAAAGTCGCATTTTCGCCTGGTCTTCGACGATGATGGCTGCGGAACCATTACCTGTCCCGCGGGAGCGAACGCCATTGCCGTTCCAGGTCAGACGACCCGCTTTCCTGCCGTTCGCTGTCAGAACTGCCCGATGCGGAGCGCCTGCACGAGCGCGAAGGCGGGGCGCAGCGTCACGATCCACCCGGACGAGATATTTCATCAGCAACTCCGTGACCGCCAGGCCACCCCGGAAGGACGGGCAGAACTGCGCGAACGCGTGGCGGTTGAACACAAGATCTCACGCCAGCTACAGGTGCAAGGTCGAAAGGCACGCTACAAGGGCACGCGCAAGACCCTAATGGCGACCCGGGTCTGCGCGTGTGTCACCAACCTTCACACGCTTGACTTCAACGATTGTCGCCGCGAGTCGGCTTGAGACCATCGTTCCGGGCTGCTATATCATTTGATTGGCGCTCTAGGACACCGCAAAGGGAAGCAGGGCGATCTGGCGGGCGCGCTTGATCGCCACCGCCAGCTTGCGCTGGTTCCCCGCGTTCACGCCCGTCACGCGCCGGGGCAGCAACTTGCCCTGTTCCGACAGGAACTTGCGCAGCAGCGTCACGTCTTTGTAGTCGATGCGCGTGATCTTGCCTTCCACGAAGGGGTCACGCTTGCGGCGCTTGCCGCGCGCCAACTTGGCCCGGCCGGCGCTCATTACTTCGACTCCTTGTACAGCACGTGGCGCCGCACGATCGGGTCGTACTTGCGCAGTTCCAGGCGCTCGGGATCGTTCTTCTTGTTCTTCGTGGTCACGTAGTGGTGCGAGCTTTCGGTGCTTTTCAGCTTGATGATGATGCGCATGGGGGCGGCTTAACCTTTCAGGATGCGGGGGTCGGCGCCGTAGCGGGCGATCGCCGATTGCAGGCCATAGCGGCTGATGGTCTTCAACACCTTGGTGGAGACACGCAGCCGCACCCAACGGTCTTCTGCGGGCAAGTAAAAGCGTTTCCACTGAAGGTTGGGGCCTTGCTGGCGCTTGGTCTTGACGTGGGAATGGCTCACGGCGTTGGCCGTGTTGAAGCGTTTGCCGGAGATCATGCAAACCCGGGACATGGTGGTTTTCCTTTCGTTGGCGGTGCTACATGGTGGCACGCTCGCGCTAGGCGGGACTCGCGTTCGCACGCGGGGCGCATGAGGCCCCCAAGCATCAACCATGGGGGCTTCCTCGCGTCAGCGCGCGGGACGCATGAAGGTGGTCAGGGGCAAGCGGGGCACGTTGCCGGCGGGCGCCGTCAGGTGCAGCGGTTCGCCGTAGCGGCGCGAACCATCGGCATCACGGAAGGCCCACAGGGGAAGCGGCTCGCCGGGG
>CAZFUQ010000431.1:0-2668 GCA_964521905.1 uncultured Cellulosimicrobium sp. | reverse complement strand
TGAGGTCGACGACGCGTCCGCCGCCGCGCGCGAGCATCCCCGGGATCACGGCGCGTGCGAGGAGGAACGGCCCGCGCACGTTCGTCTCGACGATCGCCCACCACTCGTCGGGGTCGGCCTCCCACAGCGGGACCTCGGCGTCGACGCGGCCCGCGCCGTTGACGAGCAGGTCCACGCCGCCGAGCGCCTCCTGCGCGTCGGAGACGGCAGCCTCCACCGCGCGGGCGTCGGTGACGTCCGCGGTCACGACCACGGCCCGGCCCGATCCGTCGCCCAGGGCGGCGATCTCGTCCGCGACGTCCGCGAGCCGGCCCGCGTCACGCGCGAGGAGCGCGACGTCCAGGCCCGCTGCGGCGAGACCGACGGCGATCGCCCGGCCGATGCCGCGCGACGCCCCCGTGACGAGCGCCGTCCGCGCGGGAGCGACCTGCGCCGGGTCCTCGGCAGGGGCCGCCGGGTTCCCGGCGGGGGCCGTCATGCGCGCAGCTCCGCGCCGACGGCCTCGCGGGCCGCGGCGACGGCGCCCTCGCGCACGCGCGCGACGTCGTCGGCCGTGAGCGTGCGGTCCGCGGCGCGCAGGCGCAGCGAGAACGCGAGCGACTTGCGCCCGGCGCCCACCTGCTCGCCGGTGAAGACGTCGAACAGCGCGATCTCCTCGACCAGGTCGCCCGCACCGTCGACGATCGCGTCACGCAGCGCCTCGGCGGTGACGTCCGACCCCACGACGAACGCGAGGTCCTCCTTCGCGGCCGGGAACGCCGAGACGGGCACGCCCTGCACCGGCTGGTCCGACGAGGCCGCGACGAGGGCCGAGAGGTCGACCTCGAACGCGACCGAGCGCGGGGGGAGACCGAGGTTCTCGAGCACCTTGGGGTGCAGCTCGCCCGCGTGCCCGACGACGTTCCCGTCCACGAGCTCGAGGCGTGCGCAGCGCCCGGGGTGGAACGGGGCACGGCCCGTGTCGGCCACCACGCGCACCGGGGCGCCGACGCGCTCGGCGACGAGGCGCGCCGCGGCGAGGGCGTCGGTCCAGTCCGCCGCCCGGCCCGGTCCCCACCAGCCGGCACGCTCGCGCCGGCCGACGAGGACGCCCGCGACGTGCCGGGGCTGGTCGGGCACCGCGGCGGCGATCGCCGCCAGGTCCTCGTCGCTCGGCCGCACGCCACCGGCCAGGGCCGGAGCGGCCGGGGCCCCCGGACGCGGGTGCGTCACGAGGCCGACCTCGAACAGCGCGACGTCGGGCAGCCCGCGGCCGACGTTGCGGCGCACCGTCTCCAGGAGCGTGCTCAGCAGGTCCGTGCGCAGCAGCGGCCGGTCGTCCGCGAGGGGGTTGACCAGGCGCAGCGCCCGACGGCGCTCGTCGTCCGCGGGAAGGCGCAGGGCGTCGAGCTCCGCGGTCCCGACGAACGGATAGCTGAGCGTCTCGACGAAACCGTCGTCGGCGAGCGCGCGGGCGACCGAGCGGCGCACGCGCTGCTCGCGCGTGAGCCCGCGCCCGCCCGGCGCGGCGGGCGGGACGGACGGGATCTCGTCGTAGCCGACGAGCCGCGCGACCTCCTCGACGAGATCGGCCGGCTCGGTGAGGTCCCCCCGCCAGGAGGGCGGGGTGACCACGAGCACGCCGGGGACGTCCACGTCGTCCGCCTCGACCGTGCACCCGATCGCGCCGAGCGTCCCGACGACCTGCTCGAGCGTGTAGGGCACGCCGACGAGGCGCTCGGCCTCGCCGACCGGCAGGCGGATCGCGGCGGGCGCCGCGACGCGGTCGAGGTCGCTCACCGCGGGGTCGGACGTGCCGCCGCCGAGCTCGACGAGCAGGTCGACGACACGCTGCGCCGCGACCGCGGGCAGCAGCGGGTCGACGCCGCGCTCGAACCGCTTGGCGGCCTCGCTCGAGAGCTTGTGCCGGCGCGAGGTGCGCGCGACCGTCACCGGGTCGAAGTGGGCGGCCTCGACGAGCACGGCCGTCGTCGTCGGGCCGACCTCGGACGAGGCGCCGCCCATGACGCCGGCGAGCCCCAGCACGCGCGACGCGCGCGCGCCGTCGGGGCTGTCGGTGATGAGCAGGTCCTCGGGGTCGAGGGCCCGGTCGACGTCGTCGAGGGTGGTGAGGCGCTCCCCCGGCGCCGCGCGGCGCACGACGACCGGCGCCGCGACCTGCTCCAGGTCGTACGCGTGCAGCGGCTGGCCGAGGTCGAGCATGACGTAGTTCGTCACGTCGACCGCGAGCGAGATCGGTCGCATGCCCGACGCGGTGAGCCGCTGCTGCATCCAGGCGGGCGTCTGCGCCGCGGGGTCGATCCCCCGCACGACGCGCGTCACGAAGCGGTCGCACCCGACGACGCCGTGGACCGGCGTCACGTCGTCCACCTGGACGGGGAAGCCGTCGGGCGTCGCGGCCGGGGGCGCCGTGGGCAGCGAGCCCGGCAGGCCGGGGTCGGTGAAGCGGGCGCCGGTCGAGTGCGAGAACTCGCGCGCGACGCCGCGGTAGGAGAACGCGTACCCACGGTCGGGGGTGACGTTGATCTCGAGCACCTCGTCGCCGAGGCCGAGCAGCGCGACCGCGTCCTGCCCCGGGGTCAGGTCCGCGGCCGCGTAGCCGAGCCGCGGCAGCACGATGATGCCGTCGTGGTCCTCGCCGAGCCCGAGCTCGCGCTGCGAGCAGATC
>CAZFUQ010000430.1:1418-2683 GCA_964521905.1 uncultured Cellulosimicrobium sp. | reverse complement strand
CCCGCGACCCTCACCTTGGCAAGGTGATGCTCTACCACTGAGCCACATCCGCGCGGCCGGCTCCTCGGAGGTCTCGGGAGAGTGTTCCCGCGCCCTCCGGCGTTCCGGCGCGTCCCAGACATTAGTCCACGTTCGCGCCCGACGTCCAACCGGCCCCGCCCGTGGTCCCGGGTCGGGGCGGGGGCCGGCGCGTCGCCCCGACCCGGGCGGTCGGTAGCGTGGCCCCGTGCCAGGACCAGGGAGGACGTCGGCGGGACCAGGGTTCGCGCGATTCGCGGACCGGGCCGCGCGAGGCGTCGTGGAGGTGATCGACGTCCTGCGCGAGCCCGAGCGCCTCGCGGACGACGGGCCGTGGTTCGTCGTCGCCGACTTCGACGGTCCCGCGCGTGGCGGGCGGGCGCGCGCGTGGCGGTTCGCGTCCCACGTGGACCCCGCGGAGCTCGGCCCGGACACCGGCGACGCGGCCGCCTGGGCGGGGCCCTCGCCGGCGGGCTGGACGAGCTCGATGGATCGCGCGACGTACGAGACGGCCGTCGCGCACGTCCGTGCGGAGGTCCGCGACGGCGAGGTGTACCAGGCCAACGTCTGCCGCGTGCTGTCCGCGCCGCTCGCCGGCCCGGGCGGTGGCGAGCCGGACGCGGAGGCCCTCGCGCGCCGTCTGGCACGAGGCAACCCCGCCCCGTACGCCGGCGTGCTGCACGTCCCGGCGGAGTCCGGCGTCGACCCGGTGTGGGTCGTCACCGCCTCACCGGAGCTCTACCTGCGTGTCGCGGGCGGGGCCGTGGCCTCCGGACCGATCAAGGGCACGGCCACGACGGCGGGCGGGCTCGCCGAGAAGGACCGCGCGGAGAACGTCATGATCACCGACCTCGTGCGCAACGACCTCCAGCGCGTGTGCGAGCCGGGGACCGTCGAGGTGACCGACCTCCTCGCCGTGGAGGCGCACCCCGGGCTCGTGCACCTCGTGAGCACGGTGACCGGCCGGCTCCTGCCCGGGCTGCGCGGCCCGGGACTGTGGCCGGCCCTGCTCGACGCGACCTTCCCGCCCGCGTCCGTCTCCGGGGCGCCGAAGTCCTCGGCGCTGCGGATCATCGCCGACCTCGAGCGTGAGCCGCGCGGCCCGTACTGCGGTGCGATCGGCTGGGTCGACGGCGACGAGGCGGTCCTCGCCGTCGGCATCCGCACGTTCTGGTGGGCCGACGGCGTCCTGCGGTTCGGCACCGGCGCGGGCATCACGTGGGGGAGCGACCCCGCGCGGGAGTGGG
>CAZFUQ010000430.1:0-1408 GCA_964521905.1 uncultured Cellulosimicrobium sp. | reverse complement strand
GGGAGTGGGAGGAGACCGAGCTCAAGGCGCACCGCCTCGTCGGCCTCGCCTCCGGCACACTGGACCCATGAGCACCCCGGCGCCGACGACGGCTGCGCACACGTCCGAGAACCTCGTGATCTGGGCCGACGGCCGCGTCGTGCAGCCCGGCGACGCCGCGCTGAGCGCGGTCGACCACGGCATCACGGTCGGGGACGGGGTCTTCGAGACGTGCGCCGTGTTCGACGGCCGGGCGTTCGCGCTCACGCGCCACCTGCGCCGGCTCGCGCGCTCCGCGGCCGGGCTCGGCCTCGAGGCGCCAGACGAGGCTCTCGTGCGCGACGGCGTGGGTGCCGTCCTCGAGGAGGCCGGGGCCCGCGCGCGGGCCGGGGCAGGCGCCGTCGGCCGCCTGCGCGTCACCGTCACCGCGGGCGTCGGGCCGCTCGGGTCCGGTCGGACGCCGGGTGCGCAGACGGTCGTCGTCGCCGCCGGGCCCGCGACCATCTCCGCGACCGGGCGGGCCGTGCGCTCGCCGTGGACGCGCAACGAGCGCTCGGCCGTCGCTGGTCTCAAGACGACGTCGTACGCCGAGAACGTCGTCGCGCTCGCCGACGCGGTCGCGAGGGGCGGCGACGAGGCCCTGCTCGCCAACACCGCGGGCGAGCTGTGCGAGGGGACGGGCGCCAACGTGTTCGTCGAGCGCGGGGGAGAGCTCGTCACGCCGCTCCTCGGCTCGGGGTGCCTCGCGGGCATCACGCGCGAGCTCCTGCTCGAGTGGGGCGCCGAGGCCGGGCTGCCCGTGCGCGAGGCGCACCCGGGTGAGCTCGGGTTCGAGGTCCTCGACGAGGTGAGCGCCGGGGAGGCCGGGCTGCTGCTCACCGGATCGGTGCGCAACGTCCAGCCCGTGACCTGGCTCGACGGCGTCGACGTCGTCGCCGGTGTGGTGTCGCTGGCCGCGCGCGAGCTGTTCGAGCGCCGGCGTCGCGAGCGTCTCGACCCGTGACGGCACCTGCGCGACGACGCGGGGACGCGGGTCGTGGACGGCCTCCGGGCCGGCTCGCCGGGGCCGGTTTTTCGTTCCGGTCCGGTTCAGGCTAGTATCGACCACGCACTCGGGCGATTGGCGCAGTGGTAGCGCGCTTCGTTCACACCGAAGAGGTCACTGGTTCGAACCCAGTATCGCCCACCCGTGAGTAATGGCCCTCTGACCAGCGGAAACGCTGGTCAGGGGGTCTTCTTCGTGAGTGCTGTGGGACCAGGCGCAGCTCCCTGACCTGCGGTGATGCTGGTCCCACCGATTCGGGCCTCGGTTCCAGTGTCGTCCGACGACGTGATCTGCGGTGATGCCGTTCCCGTGCGTCCCCGGAGGGTGGCCTAGGCCCTGTCCTGCGAATGTTCTTGGCATGTGTCCGGTAATGTCCGGGTTGTG
>CAZFUQ010000429.1:0-2702 GCA_964521905.1 uncultured Cellulosimicrobium sp. | reverse complement strand
GGTCGGGTCGCGCCTCCCCGTGTCCGCGGTGCGCGTCGGTCTGGGTGCGGGCGAGCCCGAGCCGCCCGTCGACACGGGCCGCTGGGTCGAGGCGGACCTCGAGCTGCCCGACGGTGGTCGCCTCACCGTGGTCTCCGCGTACATCCACTCGGGCACCGTGAGCCAGCCCGAGACGATGGTCGCGAAGTACGCCTACCTCGAGAAGGTCACGGCCCGCCTGCGCGAGCTCGCGGCCACGGGGGAGAAGGTCGTGCTCGCCGGTGACCTCAACATCGCCCACCACAACGTCGACATCAAGAACTGGAAGGGCAACCTCAAGAGCGCCGGCTTCCTCCCCGAGGAGCGCGCGTACGTCGACACGTGGCTCGACGAGATCGGCCTCGTCGACCTCGGTCGCGTCCACGGCGGCGAGGGCCCCGGCCCGTTCACCTGGTGGTCCTGGCGCGGTCGCGCGTTCGACAACGACTCCGGCTGGCGCATCGACTACCAGCTCGCCACCCCGTCGCTCGCCGAGCGCGCGGTCAAGGTCGAGGTCGACCGCGCCCCGTCGCACGACGAGCGCTGGAGCGACCACGCCCCCCTGACCATCACCTACAACACCTAAGCCCCCCGCCCCCCCCGCCCCCCTCGCCCCGCCCCCCGCCCCCCCGCCCCGCCCAGCCCCCCGCCGAACACGACATGAGGGTCGTTATGAGTCGCATAACGACCCTCATGTCGTGTTCGGCGAAGGGGTTGGGGGGTTGGGGGGTTGGGGGGCGGGGGCGGGGAGGGGTGGGGGGTCAGGAGATGTGGTCGGCGGGGGCGGACGGGGTCGCGAGGAGGAAGCCGGGGGCGCCGAGGCCCTCGCGCTCGAACGCGGCGCGGACGGCGTCGGCGACGGCCTCGACCCGGTCGGCCCGGACGAGCGCGATCGCGGAGCCGCCGAAACCGCCACCGGTCATGCGCGCGCCGAGGGCGCCGGCGACGCGGGCCGCGTCGACGGCGACGTCGAGCTCGACGCTCGAGACCTCGTAGTCGTCGCGCAGCGAGGCGTGCGAGGCGTTCATGAGCGGGCCGACCTCGTCGGGGCGGCCGTCGCGCAGGAGCGCGACGAACGCGCGGACCCGGCCGATCTCGGTGACGACGTGGCGCACCCGGCGGCGGGCGACGTCGTCGGGCAGCCGGTCGAGGGCGGCGCCGAGGGACTCGGCCGGGTCGGCGGACGCCTCGACCGCGTCGGCGAGCTCGCGCAGCGAGCCGAGCCCGAGCGTGCGTGCGGCCTCCTCGCACGTGTCCCGGCGCGCGGCGTACTGGCCGTCCACGAGCCGGTGCTCCGCGCGGGTGTCGACGACGAGGACCGCGAGCCCCGCGGCGTCGAGGTCGAACGGCACCTGCTCGGCGGACTCGACCGGGTCGAGCCCGGGACGGCAGTCGAGCAGCAGGGCGTGCCCGGCCTGTGCGCGCAACGAGGCCGACTGGTCCATGCCGCCCGTCGGTGCGCCGGCGATCTCGTTCTCCGCCCGGACGCTCGCCGTGGCGAGGGCGGCGCGCCCGGCGTCGCTCGCGGCGAGCCCGAGGCCCGCGACGTCGTCGAGCGCGACGGCGACCGAGGACTCGAGCGCCGCCGACGAGGACAGGCCGGCACCGAACGGCACGCTCGAGTCCACCGCCGCGTCGAAGCCCGTGATCACCGCCGGGTCGGCACCCTGCGCGACGAGCTGCTCGCGCAACGCCCACGCGACGCCCGCGACGTAGGCGCCCCAGCCGGAGACCTCGCCCGGGGCGACGTCCTCGAGGCGCGTGGTCCAGGTCTCACCCGGCGCCTGGGCGGACGCGAGGCGCACGAGCGAGTCGGTGCGGGGGCGCAGCGCGACGTACGTGCGGTGCGGCAGCGCGATGGGCAGGCACAGCCCCGCGTTGTAGTCGGTGTGCTCGCCGATGAGGTTGACGCGTCCGGGTGCGGCCCAGACGTGGACGTCCGCCGTGGGGTCGCCGTCGGGCGCCGTCGTCACCTGCGCGTGCCGCGCGCCGAACGCGTCGGCGAAGACGGCCCGCGCGCGGGCCGCGCCCGCGTCGTCGGACCAGGACGGGACCCACCCGCGCGCGGTGCTCGACGGCGCGAGCTCCTGCAGGCGGGCCGCGATCCGCTCGGGGGTCGTGTCGCTGATCCACGCGGCCATCCCGGACTCCGAGCCCGCGAGGTACTTGAGCTTGCCCGGCGCGCGCAGGACGGAGAACACCTGCAGGTGCAGGCGGGCGAGCGTGACGTCGTCGGTCCCTCCGTCGGCCACCGACCGGCCCTCGTGCGCGGGCGTCTGGTGCCAGGCCGCGATGTAGGGCAGGGCGATGGGGTCGCCGTCCGCCGTCTCGAAGAACCGGTCGAGGCGGCGCAGGAGCTCGAGGTAGGTCGTGGCGAGGTCGTCGCGCTCGGCGTCCGTGAGCGCGGGCAGGTCCGGCACGTCGCGGCGCGGTGCGAGGTGGACCTCGACGGGCCAGCGCGCCGCGTACGGGACGTAGGCGACCCAGTGCTCGGTCTCGAGGACGATGCGGCGGCCGTCCGCGAGCTCGGAGTCGAGGACGTCGCGCAGGAGGTTTCGCCCGGTGCGTTCGTGGTGGGCGCGTGCCTGGGTCAGCAGCGCGCGCGTGCGGGGCGTGACGTACGGGTAGCCGTAGATCTGCCCGTGCGGGTGGTGCAGCGTGACGCCGATCTCCTTGCCGCGGTT
>CAZFUQ010000428.1:2116-2742 GCA_964521905.1 uncultured Cellulosimicrobium sp. | reverse complement strand
CGTCGCCGCGGGACAATGGTCGCGTGAGCACCGAGCGACTGCCCCGTGTCCGTGCGTCCGAGCTCGTCGGGCGCGGCTGGCTCAACACCGGCGGCCAGGACGTGACCCTCGCGGACCTGCGCGGCAAGGTCGTGATCCTCGACTTCTGGACCTTCTGCTGCATCAACTGCCTGCACGTGCTCGACGAGCTGCGCGAGCTCGAGAAGAAGCACCGGGACGTGCTCGTCGTCGTCGGCGTGCACTCGCCGAAGTTCGAGCACGAGGCGGACCCGGTGGCGCTCGCGTCAGCGGTCGAACGGTACGAGGTGCACCACCCCGTGCTCGACGACCCGGAGCTCGTCACGTGGTCCGCGTACACCGCGCGCGCCTGGCCGACGCTCGTCGTCATCGACCCCGAGGGGTACGTCGTCGCGCAGATGGCGGGGGAAGGGCACGCGTCGGCCATCGCCGCGCTCGTCGACGAGCTCGTCGCGGAGCACGAGGCGAAGGGCACCCTGCACCGCGGCGACGGCCCGTACGTGCCGCCCGCGCCGTCGTCGGGCACGCTGCGCTTCCCCGCGAAGGCGATCGAGCTGCCCGGCGGGAACCTGCTCGTCGCGGACGTGGGCCACCACTCGCTCGCCGAG
>CAZFUQ010000428.1:0-2106 GCA_964521905.1 uncultured Cellulosimicrobium sp. | reverse complement strand
CGGCGCATCGGGTCCGGCGAGCGCGGGCTCGTCGACGGCGGCCCTGACGTCGCCCGGTTCGCCGAGCCCAACGGGCTGTGCCTCGTCCCGGTCGAGCTACGACCGTGGCTCGGGTACGACGTCCTCGTCGCCGACACGGCGAACCACGTCCTGCGCGGCGTGCGGCTCGACGACGGGCACGTGACGACCGTCGCCGGCACCGGCGAGCAGTTCATGGTCGGCGGGGTGGAGAACGTCGTGCTGCGAGACTCCCGGACGGGAGTCGCCGGCAACGCCGCGGCCGTGCCGGGCGGGCAGTACGCGCCGCTCGACGTGCGCCTCTCGTCGCCGTGGGACGTCGCCTGGTCCCGGGACCTCGCGGCGTTCGTCGTGGCGATGGCCGGGAACCACACGCTGTGGGCGTTCGACGGCGAGCAGGGCTCGATGACCCACCTCGCCGGGACGATGAACGAAGGCCTGGAGGACGGTCCGGGGGAGTCGGCGTGGTTCGCGCAGCCGTCCGGGCTGGCGGTCGGCGACCACGGTGCGATCTGGGTCGCGGACTCGGAGACGTCCGCTCTGCGGCGCGTGACTCCGGTGGACGGGTCGACCGTCGACGTGCGGACCGCCGTCGGGCAGGGGCTGTTCGACTTCGGGCACCGCGACGGTCCCGCGGACCAGGCGCTCATGCAGCACCCGCTCGGGGTCGCGACGCTGCCCGACGGGAGCGTCGTCGTCGCGGACACCTACGACGGCGCGCTGCGACGGTTCGTACCGGCTGCCGGGGACGCCGGGAGCGTGGGGGACGACGCCGCGGGGACGCGGATCGCCGGCGAGGTCACGACTCTGGCGACGGGCCTCGCCGAGCCGAGCGGCGTCGTCGTGCAGGCGGGCGAGGGGCCGGACGGCGAGCCGCAGGTCCACCTCCTCGTGGTCGAGTCCGCGGCGCACCGGCTCACGCGCGTCGCGCTGCCCGCGTCGCTCGCGGGCGAGGTGCTCGACGGCGGCGCGCACCGCACGCAGCGGCCCGTCACCGACATCGAGGCCGGGCCGCTGTGGCTCGACGTCCCGTTCGTCCCGGCGCCGGGGCAGAAGCTCGACGACCGGTTCGGGCCGTCGACGGAGCTGCGCGTGAGCGCGACACCGCCCGAGCTGCTGCTGTCCGGGGACGGGACGGGCGTCGAGCTCGGCCGCGACCTCGTCATCAACCCCGAGGTCCGCGAGGGCGTGCTGCACGTGACCGCGCGCGCGGCGTCGTGCGACGTCGTCCCGCTCGGCCCCGACGGCGAGCCCGACCCGGACGTGTTCCCTGCGTGCCATCTCGCGCAGCAGGACTGGGGCGTCCCCGTGCGGGTGGTCGATCGCGGCGAGCCGGGCGACGTCCCGGAGCTCACGCTCCCGTTGCGCGGCTGACGAGGGAAGCCCACGTCTGGGTAGCACGTGGTGCGAAGTGTCGGGCACCGAAACCTTCGCACCACCGCGGCGGGGCACGGGGAGTCAGCCCCAGGTGAGCAGCTCCTCGCCGTGGGCCGCCCAGGCGCCGATCTCGGCGAGGGAGGTCACGGCGTCGGGCGCGGCCTCGAGCGCGACGACGGGGCACACGGCCGACCGACCGCCCGCGCGCACGGCCTTCGGGTCCCACGAGACCAGCACGGTGCCGCGCTCGACGTGGTCGCCCTGCGCGACGTGCGTCGTGAAGCCCTCGCCGCCGAGCTGCACGGTGTTGATGCCGAGGTGCACGAGGACGGCTCGGCCGTCGTCGTGCTGCACGACGAACGCGTGCGGGTGCAGCTTGACGACCGTGCCCGTGATCGGCGCGACGGCCTCGCCACCCTGTGCGTCGTCGGGCTCGACGGCGAGGTCCGGGCCGACGAGGCCGGCGGAGAACACCGGGTCGTCGACGTCGCTCACGTCGACGACGGTGCCGGTGACGGGCACGAGCACGGTGAGCGGCGCGGCCATCAGCGCAGGTCCTCGATGTCGGAGGCGATGTTGTCCGCCTCCGGGCCGACGATCACCTGGATCGCCGCACCCGAGCGGACGACGGCGATCGCCCCGGCCGCGGTCAGGGCTGCGTCGTCGACGAGTGCCGGGTCCTCGACCTCGACGCGCAGGCGCGTGATGCAC
>CAZFUQ010000427.1:0-2774 GCA_964521905.1 uncultured Cellulosimicrobium sp. | reverse complement strand
CTTGCGCGCGAGCATCGCGACCAACCCCGCAAGGACCGACGTCACCCCCGCGGCGACGTGCACCAGCAGCGCAAGATCGAACACCGGGCCCGCGTCCGGCTCCGGTAGCCCTGGAATGTCGATCACGGTCACCTCCGGCGTCCGAGCGCCCCCGGTCGCCTCAGCGTCTCACCCTCGCCACGTCTTTGGTCACTTCCCACAAGGTTGTCCGACGCCGCAGAACCGACCGTTTTTCGTACACGGTGGCGACCGTCGCGACACGCCGACAGAACATGTCGCAGAACTAGTGTCGGGAAGCCCCCGGTGTCGCAGAACGCGACCCCGGGGTTGTCGCTACGGTCACCGCATGACGCACACCTACGGGTACGCCCGCGTCTCCACCACCGCACAGAACCTCGACGCCCAGGTCGACGCGCTCACGGGCGCCGGCGGCGTCGACGAGCCCGACGTCATCGTGGAGAAGGCCTCCGGGCGCCGCGAGGACCGGCCCAAGCTCGACCGACTTCTCGCCGGACTGCGGGAGGGGGACACGCTCGTCGTCACCAAGCTCGACCGTGCTCAGCTGTTCGTGTGCTTGTTGATGGGTGCTGGGAACCAGCCTCCGGAGGTCACCGCCTGGTCGGAGACGTACATGCGCAGGTTGAGTGAGAACCCGGCACCCGGTGGTGTGGGTAGCCAGTTCGCCTGGGGCGCACCGCCCGGAAGCTCGGGAGCGAGCCACAGGGAGAGTGAGCCGTCGTCGTTCGGCTCGAGCGGCATCCTGGAGGCGAGGCCGTAGCGGTTGAGGGCGTTGGGGACGACGCGGTAGTCCGGCACGGAGTAGAGGGTCAGGGACCAGAACCCGTCGACGACGTCGCCGGGTAGCGCGTGCGCAGGAAACCGGATCTCGTAGGCGGACGAACCGTCCAGCATGTTGCCGGCGGAGTCGGTCTGCCCGATGAAGTAGATGGCCTCTTCGGGCACGTTCGCCCACAGGCCCCCGTAGTCGATGACCGCACGGGCGAACACGTCGTCACCGAATCGCCCGACCGCGTAGGAGCCGGACCAGCCGTCGCGGTGTGTGCCGAACTGCTGGGCGCCGGCGAAGAAGTGCGGGACGGCCTTGGTGCGAATCGTCTCGTCGACGCGTGCCCGACCACCCGGTTCGGAGGCGATGAGGTCCGCGATGCGCGCGACGGCGGCCTGGTGCCGCGGGGCGGACGGCATCGAGTCGGGATAGGTCGCGAGCACGCCGGCGGCCTCGGTGAAGATCTCCGCGCCCAACAGCTGGGCGTTGGTGAAGTCGGGCACCGGGTGCGCGGCCTCGACCCGGATCCCGTCCGGGGCGTGGATCCGAAAGGCGCGCTGGAGGGCGACGGCCTGGTCCGGGGTGTCCTGGAGCTCGACCCGGGCCAGGACCTTGGCCTTGGCGGCGGGAAGCTCCACGCGCAGCGCACCGTCCGGGATCTCGGGGTCGGTGCCCTCAAGGACGAACGCCACCGTGCCGAACGTGTGCTCCGGGACGGTGCGGTCGTTGATGTTCGCCACGACCTCGCCCCACCCGTCGAGCAGCTGGACGGTGTAGTAGCGGCCTCGGGCATCGGGGACCTCCAGCAGGACGGCGTGCTCGTCGTCCACAGCGATCCAGGCCTCGAGGTAGGCGACATCCAGGTTCGGGTTCACGAACTCCGCCGACCCGACCGGGTTGTACTTGATGGTGTTGTACCCCAGGCCGTCCACCTCCACGTCCTGGTGCTCCTGGCGCAGCACCAGGAACCGGGCGAGCAGGTACTCGTAGGCGTCGACGAGCTCGTCGTCGGAGATCTCGGGCATGCCTGCACTGAACCACCGTCGCCACGAAGGCGCTCGGTGAACCGAGCCGAAGCACCGAACGGGTACGTCGTCTGGATGACGGGGAGAACCGGGCGCCAAGCCGCTGGATATCCGGCCAACGGCGCGAGCGGGAGAGCGCGTACGAATGCCGACGGTGGCGAACAACGGACGGTGCCAGGTGCGCGTCCAGAAGTTTCGCTCGAGGAGCCAGCGCGCCCTGATCGACATAGGGGCGTGGGGGTCAGTGCGGGCGAGGCTTCGCGCCGTCGGACGACCTCGGCGGTGTCAGGCAGGCCGAAGCTGCGGGACGGTCCACGAGCCGTCGAGCGCTTCGGCTCGAGGGCGGTAGAGGCGGACGAGGAAGTTCCACGGTTCGGGAACGGGGATGGTGTTCGGCTCGTCGCCAAGGTCGCCGGGCGGCGCGAACCGTACGGTGACCCCGCCGTCGGTGTCCGGGACGGCCGTGATGCTGTTGACGCTGTAGATGCCCTGGGGGTTCGGCTCGAAGTAGCCCTTGGCGTTGTACACCGAGACGGACCAGAAGGCGTCGACCGGGACGTCTCGCAGTGTCAGCTCGTATCTTCCGGGCGGTACCTGCGGGTTGACGCCGACGTACGACGCCTCTGTCGTGGGTAGCCCGCCCCAGCCCGCCGCGGTCCCGATGAGGTGCTGCACGGGGTCGATCTCCTCCCGCGTGCCGAACATGCGGTCGTATCGGCGCAGGCCCGCGGCGAGCACGAGCAGCGCGTCACGGGTGGTGTCCAGGCTCGCTGCGTCGTACTCGGGGGAGACAAACGGATCCGCCGAACCGGCGGTGAGGCGCACGCCGTCCTGGATGGCGGCTACCGCGGCGAGGTCTGCGGGGTCGACCGGGTCGACGAGTGTTCGCACGGCCAGGGCGGCGTAGGGGGTGCCCACGGTCTCGGCGTCGAGCGGGTGCTCACCGGCCGTGTGCAGAACGT
>CAZFUQ010000426.1:1249-2788 GCA_964521905.1 uncultured Cellulosimicrobium sp. | reverse complement strand
GACCGAGGCCCCTCGCCGCGACCGCCCGACCGACTCGTCCGCACCGCAAGATTACCGCTCCCCGGCCGCTCGCCGAACCCGCACGCCGCCACCGGCCCGACCAGGTCCGCGGGGCGGGTGAGGCCCCGTAGGATGTTCCACCCCTCGAAACCGTCTCCCGGAGGTCCGTCGTGCCCACCGCCGTGCCGTCTCCGCCCGACCTGTCGACGGCGGCATCCCCCGCTGACGTCTCGGACGAGCTCGCACGAGAGCAGGAGTTCCTGGCCGCCGCCCGCACGCAGCTCGCCCGCATGCGCGAGCAGGCCGGGTCGCTCCACGCTCTCGCCGGGGACCGGGTCAGCGCCGAGTACCTCGAGGCGGCGCTCGCCCGCCGGCTCGCCCAGCTCGCCGACGACCCGGAGGTCCCGCTCTTCTTCGGACGCATCGACCTCGACGGCAGGGGCCACGAGCCCGCCGAGGTCTTCCACATCGGGCGTCGTCACGTCTCCGACCCCGAGGGCGACCCGCTCGTCGTCGACTGGCGCGCCCCCGTGAGCACGGCCTTCTACCGGGCGACCCGCAGCGACCCGATGGGCGTCGCCGCCCGTCGCCGCTACGGCTTCCACCGGGGCGCCCTCACGAGCTTCGAGGACGAGGCACTCACCGCCCCGGGACCCGGCGACGAGTCCTCCGCGATCCTCGAGGCAGAGATCGAGCGGCCTCGCACCGGACCCATGCGTGACATCGTCGCGACGATCCAGCCCGAGCAGGACGTCATCGTGCGCAGCGGGCTGGACCGGACCGTCGTCGTGCAGGGCGCGCCCGGCACCGGCAAGACCGCCGTCGGGCTGCACCGCGCCGCGTACCTGCTGTACTCGCACCGCGAGCGGGTGAGCCGCGCCGGCATGACCGTCGTGGGGCCCAACGCGAGCTTCCTGCGGTACATCCGCGACGTCCTGCCCGCCCTCGGCGAGGTCGACGCGACCCAGACCACCGTCGAGGAGATCGTCACGGCGCACGGCCGCCTGCGCGGTACGGAGCCCGCGGACGTCGCCCGGCTCAAGGGCGACGGACGCATGGCCGAGGTGCTCCGACGCGCCGTGTGGTCGCACCTCGTCGAGCCGACCGAGGCCCTGGTGCTGCCGCGCGGTGCGCGCCGCTGGCGCGTCGCCGCGCACGAGGCACGGGAGTCCATGGCGCAGGTGGTCGGTCGGGAGCCGCGCTTCGACGCCGGCCGCGACCACCTGCGCCACGCGCTCGCGCACCGGATCCTCGTGCAGATCGAGGAGTCCGGCGAGGCGCTCGACGAGCGGGCCTGGGACGCGCTCGCGCGCACCCGGCCTGTCCGGGACTACACCGCGGCGCTGTGGCCGAAGATCACGCCGCCGGCGCTGCTGCACCGGCTCCTCGTCGACCCCGCGTTCCTCGCCGCGAGCGCCGACGGCGACCTCACCGCGGCCGAGCAGGAGCTGCTGCGCCCGGCCCGACCTTCCCGCACGCCGGGCACGGCCCGCTGGACGCTGGCCGACCTCGTCCTGCTCGACGAGGTCGCGGACCTGC
>CAZFUQ010000426.1:0-1239 GCA_964521905.1 uncultured Cellulosimicrobium sp. | reverse complement strand
GGCGCCGGGCGCGCACGGGCTCCCTGACGGTGCTGGGCGACCTGGCCCAGGCGACGACGCCGTGGGGTGTCTCCTCGTGGACCGACGCGCTGACGCACCTCGGCAAGCCCGACGGCCACGTGGAGCAGCTCACCGCCGGCTTCCGCGTCCCCGGCGACGTCATCGAGTACGCGGCCCGCCTGCTGCCCTCGATCGCGCCGGACCTCGCCCCGCCCGTCGCCGTGCGCCGTGCGCGGGGCGAGCTCGTCCTGACCACGGGGCCGCTGGTGGACCTGGTCCGCACCGCGCTCGCCCGGGAGGGGTCGGTCGGTCTCGTCGTGCCCGACGCCGGCGTGGACGCCGCACGCAGGGCGCTCGCCGAGGCCGGCCTCGTCTTCGCGGTCGTCGGCGAGCCGACGGACGACGAGGGCACGGTCGAGTTCGACGCCCGCCTCGACCTCGTGCCCGCGTCGCTGGCGAAGGGGCTGGAGTTCGACCACGTCGTGCTGGACGACCCGGAGGGCGTCGTCCTGGGCGAGCCCGACCGGGTCACGGGGCTGCGGCGGCTGTACGTCTGCCTGACGCGCGCGGTGACGTCCCTCGCCGTCCGCCACCGCGACGACCTGCCCGCCGAGCTCCGCCGTCCGTGACGGGCGCCTCGGCGCGCGGACGGACGCACCGGGCCGGCGTGTCGGATCTCGTCGGTAAGGTGCCCGGGTGACCACAGCGACTGCGACCGATCCGGCGCTCGACGTGCTCCGACGGGTCTTCGGGTACGACGCGTTCCGGGGCGAGCAGGCCGCCATCATCGACACCGTCGTCGGCGGCGGCGACGCCCTGGTGCTCATGCCCACCGGCGGCGGCAAGTCGCTGTGCTACCAGATCCCCGCACTCGTCCGCGCGGGGACCGGCGTCGTCGTGTCACCGCTCATCGCCCTCATGCAGGACCAGGTGGACGCCCTCGCGGCGCTCGGCGTCCGTGCGGCGTTCCTCAACTCCACGTTGTCCTCCGAGGAGCGCCGCGCCGTGCAGCGCGCGCTCGTGGCGGGTGAGCTCGACCTGCTCTACGTGGCACCGGAAGGGCTCCGGAGCCGCGCCACCCTCGACCTGCTCGACAGGACCCCGATCGCGCTCTTCGCGATCGACGAGGCGCACTGCGTGTCCCAGTGGGGGCACGACTTCCGGCCCGACTACCTCGAGCTGTCGGTGCTGCACCAGCGCTGGCCGTCCGTCCCGCGCATCGCGCTGACGGCGACGGCG
>CAZFUQ010000425.1:0-2804 GCA_964521905.1 uncultured Cellulosimicrobium sp. | reverse complement strand
AACACCCACGTGCCCGCGCCGAGGCCGCTGAGCGTCACGGCGTAGCCCCACGCCGCGCTCGGGTCGAACCGCGTCGCGCTGCCCGGGTTCCCCTTGACCCGCAGCTCGGCGAACGTCACCTCGACCTCGCGCCAGCCGACCGCGTCGTCGACGACCGACGTCTCGAACAACGTCGCGCCGCCCGCGCTGCCGCCGCCCGACTTGAGCTCGTACCGCAGGTCGGCGCCGCTGCCCGTGCCGAGGAACCAGAACGAGAACCCGCCCGCGGCGGACCAGTCCTGCACCGTCGCGAAGTCGTGCGAGAAGCCGCCCCACTCCCCCTCGTCGATCGCGGCGACCGCCGCGCTCAGCGCGTGGCTGCCGGATGCGGCGTCGGGTCGGGTGGACTCGACGCGCGTGAGGACCGGCGTCGCGTCGGCGTCCGCGCCCCAGGCGAAGACGGGCAGCTCCTCGGCCTCGAAGTCGTCGAGGGGGATGCGCGCGCCGTCGTTCGGCAGGTCGCCGTGCGCGCGGATCGTCACCGCGTGCTCGGCGTGCGCGCCGAGGCGCGTCCCGTCCGGGGCGTCGGCGACCTGCAGCGTGAACGTGCGGTCACCGGCGAGCGGGCCCTGGTCCGTGGTGGTCGTCTCCACCGTCGCGGTCGTCTCGCCCGCCGGGACGACGACGTCGGCCTCGACGGCCACGTAGTCCTCGCCCGCCGTGGCGGTGCCGTCGGTGGAGGTGACGTGGACGGTCGTGTCGACGTCGCGCGGCTGCCCGAGGCGGACCGGGACGCTCACGGTCCCGCCGCCGTCGACGGCGGTGCTGCTGCTCGCGAAGCCGACCGTCGGGGTCGGAGCGGTGCCCCACACCTCGAGCGAGAAGAGGGAGTAGCCGTACCAGTGCAGCGTCGGCGCCTCCCAGGTCGCGGCGGCGCGGCCGGTCAGGCCGAGACGCACGTAGCGGCCGTCGGTCCCGTCCGGCAGGTCGAGCACCTCGGTCCCGCCGGGGCCGTCGGTCACGGTCGCGACCGTCTCCCACGTGCCGCCCCCGGCCGGGTCGGAGTCCGCGACCTGGACCGTGTAGTCCGTCGCGTACGCCGCCTCCCAGACGAGGCGCAGCGAGTCGAGGTCGGCCACCTCGCCCAGGTCGAGCTGGTACCACTGCGGCCACTCGACGTCCTCGTCCGGGCCGTTGCCGCTGGCCCAGCGCGTGCTCGGGTTGCCGTCGGTCGCGAGGCCGGGCGGGAAGCTCCCGTCCTGGTCGTCCTGGGACGCGCTCGCCGTGACGACGGCGTCACGCGCCAGGTCGCCGAGGCCCGGGTCGCCCGGCGCCGCGGTCGCGGATCCGGCGAGCACCACGCCCGCGGGCAGGGCTGCCGTCAGCGTGAGCGCACCGGCCGCGGCCGCCGCAGCGACCCGTCTGCGCAGCGAGCGTCGTCGAGGCCTACCCGGAGAGGACGCTCCGCCCGGGGACGACGCTCCGGGCGGAGAGGTGCGAAGGCCCGAGGGAGCGCTCCCACGGGCATGGTCAGGGCTGATCCGAGAGGGTCTCATGTGCACTCCGTCGTGGTTACTGACCCATCAGTGACAGCGGTGACACTACCCCCAGCCCCCCTCCCACGCACACCCCCGCCCCACCCCGCCCCCCTTCCGCCTTCCGCCTTCCGCCTTCCGCCGAACACGACATGAGGGTCGTTATGGGCTGCCAAACGACCCTCATGTCGTGTTCGACCGCGGGCGGGGTCGTGGTCGACCGCGGGCGGGGTCTCGCTCAGCCGAGCGTCGTCGGCAGCTGCGCGTCGCCCTCGCCCGGCGCGGCGTCGAGCACGTGCTCCGCGAGGTACGCGAGCACGACCTGGTACCAGACCTTCGCGTCCTGCGGCTGCAGGACCCAGTGGTTCTCGTCCGGGTAGTAGAGGAAGCGGTGCACCGTGTCGCCGTCGGGACCGGCCGGCAGACCGGACGAGGCGAGCAGCTCGTACCAGAGCCGCAGCCCCTCGCCGATCGGCACGCGGTAGTCCTTGTCCCCGTGGATCACGAGCATCGGCGTGACGATGTCGCCCACGAACCGGTGCGGGCTGTTCTCGAGCGCCATCTCGGGCGTCATCTCGCGGGCCCAGTAGTACGCGTGGTCGGTCGTGGGGCCGAACTGGTCGAGCGCCCACAGGCTCGCGTGCGTGACGATCGCGCGGAACCGGTCCGTGTGGCCCGCGACCCAGTTCGCCATGTACCCGCCGAACGACCCGCCCATCGCGGCCGTGCGCGTCGCGTCGACCTCGGGCAGCGCCTCGACGTGGTCCGTGATCGCGAGCAGGTCCGTGTACGGCGCCTTGCCCCACGCGCCCCAGCCGCGCTGCACGAAGTCCTGCCCGTAGCCCGTCGACAGGGCCGGGTCCGGGAGCAGCACCGCGTACCCGCGCGCGACCATCAGCCACGGGTTCCACCGCCAGCTCCACGCGTTCCACGACCCGAGCGGGCCGCCGTGGATCCACAGCAGCAGCGGCGCCGGGTCCTCGGCGGACGCGCCGTGCGGGAGCGCGAGCCAGCCGCGCACGCGCACGTCGTCCGACGCCGCGGTCTCGACGTCGACGAGCGTGCCCGGCAGGTCCGGGGTCGCGACGGGGCCGCGCAGCGGGGTGGCCGGGACGGGCGTGCGCGCACCGGCCGCGGCGCTGTCGAGGAACGCACCCAGGTCGATGCGGACCGGGTGCGAGGGCTCGAGGTAGCTCGTGCGCAGCGCGTACGCCGTGCGGCCGTCGGGTGCGACCTGCACGTCGGTGAAGACGGCGTCGTCGCTGGTCACACACTCGGCGGTGCCGTTCT
>CAZFUQ010000424.1:0-2815 GCA_964521905.1 uncultured Cellulosimicrobium sp. | reverse complement strand
GAACCGCGGGAGCGGCAACTCGGGCTTCTGACCCGACTCCACCCGCACCCGCGCGCGTCGACCCCGACACGACGCGCCGTCGAACACGACCTGGCGGTCGTTATCCCTGGGATAACGACCGCCAGGTCGTGTTCGACGGCGGAGGGCAGCGCCGGGGGGTCAGTGGCGGAGGGTGAGGGCGAGGGTTGTGCCTACCGCGAGGTGCTCGGCGGCGAGGACCGCCACCGCGCCGGGGGTCAGGCCGCCGAGCGGGCCGAGCAGGGAGACGAGCAGCACGACGCCGCACGTCACGAGCCAGGCCAGCTCGGCCCGGCCCGGCCGACGGGAGAGCAGCCGCCCGAGCAGCGCCCGCACGCCCCAGGCGACGAACCCGAGGACGAGCGCGGTGACGATCACGGCAACGATCCCGACGGGCTGCGTCCCGGTACCCGACCGGACCTCCGGGTCGACGCCGGACGCGGCACCCACGAGCCAGACCGCCGCAGCGACCGCCGCCGCGGCGAACGGGACGGTCCAGCGTGGCACGCGCCGTCGGGCCGGGGCCACGCCACCCGCTGACCGGTGGGCGGCGTCCGACCGACGCCCGTCCGCCCGGGGCCCGGTCGCGGACGAGCTGCTCGCGGGGTGCTGCGGGGCGTTCGGAGTCGTGGACATGGCGAACCTCCTTCGTCACGCGGCGCGGTGCCGCGTGCTGTCGCGGCCGGAGCCACGGTCGACAGGGTGCCGACGGGTCCCACACTCGCGGCGGCGCGGCACCCGCCGCACCGGCCGGACGTCGGCCGCCGCCCCGACCGGAGGCGACCGTCGACCCTCCCGCCGGACCGGCACCCCCGACCTTGGTCGGTGGTCCGCGCAGCGCACGCGCGCCTAGCGTCCGGAGCATGAGCACCCCCACCGACTGCCCGCCGCTCGCCGGACGTCCCGTCCTCGCGACGTCCGCAGCGCGCCGCGACGGCACGCGCCCCCTCGTCCCGTGGTGGACCTTCGTCGTGGCGTGGCTCGCCGTCGCCGCGCTCACGGTGGCCGCGACCGCCGGGATCGTCCAGCAGGACGAGCCCGGTGCGCAGCCCGCGCTCGACGTCGCCGTCGCCGTCCTCTCCCTCGCGGCGTTCCCGCTGCTGTGGTCGCGCCTCCCGCGCAACGCCCCCGTGCTCGGAGCCGTGATCCTGGCGTCGCTCTCCGCGTACTCCGGGGCCGCGACGCCCGCCTCCACCGTCGCGACGCTGCAGATCGCGCGCTGGTACCCGCTGCGCACCGCGCTCCCCGTCGCGGCCGCCGGGTTCCTGGGCCACGCCGTGCAGGCGCTGTGGCGGCCGCAGGCGCTCCCGCTCGGCTGGTGGCTGCTGTGCGACCTCGCCGTGCACGCCGCCCTCCTCGGCTGGGGCCTGTACTGGCAGGCGCGCGCCCAGCTCATGTGGTCGCTGCGCGACCGCGCCCGACGCGCGGAGACCGAGCAGGAGCACCGCGTCGCCGAGGCGCGGGTCGCCGAGCGCACCCGGATCGCCCGCGAGATGCACGACACGCTCGCGCACCGTCTCTCTCTCCTCGCCGCGACGGCCGGCGCGCTCGAGTACCGCCCGGACGCCGACCCCGCCCGGCTCGCGCGTGCCGCCGGCCTCGTGCGCGACGGGGTGAGCAGCGCGCTCGACGACCTGCGCGACGTCGTGCGGGTGCTGCGCACCGACCCCGACGCGGGACCCGACGCGCTCGCCCCGCAGCCGACGCTCGCCGACGTCGACCGCCTCGTCGCGGAGGCGCGCGACGCCGGTGGTGACGTGACGTTCGAGCGCACGGGGACCGCCGTCGTGCCGCGCCCCGTCGAGGTCGCCGCGTTCCGTGCCGTGCAGGAGGGGCTCACCAACGCGCGGCGCCACGCGCCGGGGAGCCCCGCGCGCGTCGTCCTGGCCGTGGCCCCGGGCGAGGTGCGGGTCACGGTGTCCGACGCCGGCCCGCGCGTCGTGCCCGCGGGCGCCACCGCGGACGGGTCGGGGTGGACGGGTTCGGGGACGGGCACCGGGCTCGTCGGGCTGCGCGAGCGCGTGGCGCTGCTCGGCGGGAGCCTGGACGCGGGCGCGCGGGGCGACGGGTTCGTCCTCGACGTCCGGCTACCGTGGGTCGCGTGAACGAACAGCGGACCACGTCAGGGGGCCACGAGGCAGGTGACGCGCCCCGGACCCGCCTCGTGATCGTCGACGACGACGCGCTGGTGCGGGCGGGGCTGCGCCTCATGCTCGACGGCGCGCACGGCATCGAGGTCGTCGGCGAGGCCGCGGACGGCGCCGAGGTGACGGGCGTGCTCGACGCCCACCCGACCGACGTCGTGCTCATGGACCTTCGGATGCCGGGCGTGGACGGGATCGAGGCCACGCGCCGGGTGCGGTCGCGGTCCGAGGCGCCGGCCGTCGTCGTGCTCACCACGTTCGACAGCGACGCGGAGATCACCGGGGCGCTGCACGCCGGGGCGTCGGGGTACCTGCTCAAGGACATGGCACCGCCGCGCATCGTCGCGGCGGTGCGCGCCGCCGCGGCGGGAGAGCCCGTGCTGTCGCCGGAGATCGCCCGCCGGCTCATGTCGTCCGCCGCGGACTCCGGCGGGCAGCGCGCGCGAGCCCGTGCGGCGCTCGACGGGCTGACCGGGCGCGAGCGCGACGTCGCCGTCGAGCTGGGCCGTGGGGCGGCGAACGCCGAGATCGCGGCCCGCCTGTACCTCAGCGTGCCGACCGTGAAGGCCCACGTGTCGAACGTGCTCCTCAAGCTCGGCCTGGAGAACCGGACGCAGGTCGCGCTGCTCGTCCACGAGGCCGGCCTCGACTGA
>CAZFUQ010000423.1:0-2836 GCA_964521905.1 uncultured Cellulosimicrobium sp. | reverse complement strand
GTGAACGTCACCGAGCCGACCTCGGACACGTTGCCCGCGACGTCGGTCGCGCGGTAGGAGACGGTGTGCTCGCCGAGCTCGGTGAAGGGCACGGTCGTGGTGTACGGCAGCCACGCGCCCCCGTCGAGCCGGTACTCGACCGACGCGACGCCCGACCCCTCGTCCGACGCGTGGAGCATGAACGCGGCGGTGCCGACGTAGGCGCCGTCCTCGTCCTGCTCGCCCATGAGCATCGGCTCGACGGTCGGGGCCGTCGTGTCCTCCTCGACGTCGCCCTCGACGACGGTGAACGTCGCCGTCTGGGCCTCGGACGTGTTGCCCGCGGTGTCGGTCGCACGGAACTGCACGGTGTGCGCACCGACCGCGTCGACGACGAACGGCCCGGTGTACGCCTGCCAGCCCGCGCCGTCGAGGTCGTACTCGACCCCGGCCACGCCGGACTGGTCGTCGGTCGCGGCGAGCGTGACCGTCGCGCCGCCGACGTACGCGCCGTCGCCGTCCTGCTCACCGGTGACCTGCGCGGTCACGGACGGGGCCGTCGTGTCGTCGCCCCCGCCGCCGTCGGTGACGACGAGCTCGCCCCACATCTCGCCGTGCCCGGGGATGGCGCAGAAGTAGCGGTAGGTGCCCGGCGTGAAGGTCACCTGCCTCTCGTGCCGTCCGGCGTTCGCGTCGAACGGGCTGGCGAGGATGTCGAGCACCACGTCGTGGTTGTAGCCCGGCGTCGAGGTGTCGAACGTGAGCGTGTGGCTCATGCCGAACGTGCTGCCGGTCGCGAAGCTGTTCTCGAAGACGACCGTCGCCGGGCCTGCCTCGGCCGTGGCGGGGAAGGTCTTGTAGTCGGTCACGCTGTTGTCGCCGGTCCAGGTGAGGACCTGGGCGGCGGCGACGGTGGCGTCCGCGGCGGACGCGATCGAGGTCGCGGTCGGGGTCGCCGTCGGGGCTGTGGGGGCGGCCGTCGCCGGGGCGACGGTGAACACCGTCGCGGCGGTGAGGCCCGCGACCGCGGCGGCCACGAGCCGCCTGGCGCCCGTGCGACGCGTGTCGCCAGGGCCGGTTCGTCGTTCCATGGGGTGCACTCCTCGTGCGTCGTTGGTGCGAGGTCTGTGGTGCGAGATCGGTCGTCGGCGTCCTGCTGCCCGGCCCGGCGAGGCCGGGTGCGGGCCGGTGGTCCGCCGTCGTGCAGCACGACGGCGGACCACCGGACGGGCGGGTGCTACAGGTCCCCTACCCGGATGTCACGGAACTCGATGAGGTCCGAGCTCCCGTGGTTCTGCAGCCCGATGAACCCGCTGTCGAACTGGCGCAGGTCGGTCGGCGGGTCGCCCGCACGGGACGACTGCTGTCCCGGCGAGTTCTCCCACTCGTTGATGACCACGCCGTTGCGGATGATCGTGTACTGCTGCCCGACCACCCGGATCTCGTACTCGTTCCACTCGCCCTTCGGCTTCTCGCCGCCGGTGTTCAGGCCGAGCGGGTCGAAGTTGTAGACCGAGCCCGTCTTCTGCGGCTCGCCCGTCGGGCCGTCGTAGATCTGGATCTCGTGACCGCACGAGATCGCGACCCACGCCGGGGACTGACCCTCGGCGCACTCGGCGTCGCCGGGCTCGTTCGGGTTCGGGAACCGGGTGAACACGCCGGCGTTGGCGTGGTGGGTACCCTCCGAGACGTCGCGGTAGAGCAGCTTGACGGAGAAGTCGCCGAGCTCGTCGCCCGCGTACCAGAGCATCCCCAGCCCGCCCTGCGAGCGGATCGACCCACCCGGCTCGAGCGTGAACTTCCCGCCGGGTGCCTGGAACCAGTCGTACAGCGACGCCTGGGTGCCGTCGAAGATCGTGCGGTACCCGCCCGGGTCCACACCGATCTGGGACCGGGCCGCCGCGTCGACCAGGCGAGCACGCTCGCGCTCGTCGATCCGGCTGTCGTCGTACAGGCTCTTCGCCACCGACTCGACGTGCGCCAGGAACCGGGCGTGGGTGCGCCACTCCTTCTCGTCCTGGAACAGGTCGGCGATGGTGCAGGCGCCCAGGTCGAGGTTCTCGACCGTGGAGTCGACGTCGCCGAAGAACACGGTCTCGCGCTCGTCGGGCAGGGTGCACGACGGCGACCCGTCGGTCGTGACCGTCTCCGTCGACCCGTCCGCGTACGTGACGGTGAGCTTGGCCTCGTAGGTCCCGATGCGCGGGTACTTGTGCTTCGGGTCGGCCTTCCGCGAGGTCGAGCCGTCACCGAACTCCCAGAGGTAGGAGACGCCACCGGAACGCGCACCGGTGAACTGCACGGTCAGCGGGTCGCCCTGGATGCTCGTCGCGGACGCGGCCGGGAGCGGCGTCGGAGCGCCGCCCTGGTACGTGATCCGCATGAGCTTCTGGTTCGGGTCGAGGCTGAAGAAGCCGCCCGCGTAGTCGACCAGGTACAGCGCGCCGTCGGGACCGAACTTCGCGTCCATCCAGCTCTGCAGCAGCCCGTCCCCGCGACCGCCCGGGATGATCTGGCGCAGGTCCTCCATGAACGCCGGAGCGCCCTGGTCGGCGACCGCGTCCGGGTCGACCGTCACCGCGACGCGGTTGTTCGAGTTCGACTGGTCGCCGAGGAACCACTTGCCCTCCCAGTACGACGGCCATGCGACGTCGGACTCGGGGTCGACCTGCGACTGCCGGTACGTCGGACCGGACATGACGGCCTGGCCGCCACCGCGCAGCCACGGGATCGTGTACGTCGCCTCGTCGTCCACGTACGAGGGCGTGCCGTCCTCGCGCTCGGGGAAGACCGGCCCGCCGCCCGAGGGCGAGTACCAGATCATGTTGTCCCGCACGGGCGGGAGGTCCACGAGGCC
>CAZFUQ010000422.1:0-2854 GCA_964521905.1 uncultured Cellulosimicrobium sp. | reverse complement strand
GGACCGCATCGACGACCCGGCGAGCAGCGCCTCGGCCATCGCCTCGTCGAGCGCGGCGTCGAGCAGCGCGCGTGCCCGCGAGAGCGGCTCGACGACCTCGCCCGGCGCGGCGTTCGACGCCTCGTCGAGCGCTGCGCGAGCGGCGTCGAGGCGAGGTCGGGGGCGTCGCGACGGGTCCGTGGTCATGCCGAGAACAGTACGCGCAGTAACTGCACATGCGCAACAGGTGCCCGCGAGCCGCGGCTCCGGCGACACGCCGTCGAACACGACACCGGTGCCGTTCCGCGCCCGATGACGACGCTGATGTCGTGCTCGGGACCCGGGCGGCACCGGCACACTGGGCTGGTGAACAGCAGCAGTCGGCCCGGGGCTTCGCACCGGCGGGCCATGGTCTGGACCGCGGTGCGGGGCGGGGTGCGCGGGCGCGAACGGCTCACGCCGGTGCTGGACTTCCTGGCGGTCGCGGCGATCCTCGCCGTGCTGACGGGTGCGGCGGCGTGGGTGACGGTCTGGGGGCTGTCCGCGGGCGAGGACCTCGTCGCGGTGCTCAGCGGGATCGTCGGGCTCTTCTTCCTGGGCGGGCTGTGGATGTACCTCGCCGCGCCGCTGCGGGCGTCCGTCGTCCTGCGGCCGGAGACGATCGAGCTGCCGGCCGGGGACCCGAAGGGGACCCGCGTCGTCGTGCGGTGGGACGACGTCGTGGGTGTCGGCACGGTCCCGGGCGAGCACCGGCCGGCGTTGCGGGTCGCGCTGCGCGACGACGCGCCGGTCCGCCGCGCGGACGGCAGCGACGACCTCCTCTCGGGTGCCGGGCCGGGTGCACCTCCGCGGCCCGACGCCGTCCCCCTCGTCGACGCCGAGACGGTCGCCCGGGTGCTGCGTCACCTGTCCGACCACCCGGAGGACCGCGGGCACCTCGCCCGGCGTGGAGGTGTCGGCATCGTCCTCGCGTTCGCGCGCCCGGTCCACGGGGACCCGCCGGCCTGACACGGCCGGGGACCTGTCCCCATGGGCGGCGCGCCGCCGCTCCCGCTACCCTGCTCGACGGACGAAGGGGGACGGATGTCCGGGAGCATGTGGGGAGCGGACGTCGCCGGGCTGCGCCGTCTGGCGCAGGAGGTCGACGGCGCGGCGCGGTCGCTGACGTCGCTCGCGACGACCCTGTCGTCGGTCGTGGCGTCGACGGGCTGGTCCGGGCGCGACGGCGAGGACTTCCGCGGCGTCTGGGACGGCACGTGCGTCGGGGCGCTCCGGTCGAGCGCAGCGACCCTCACCGACGCGGCCGGCACGCTGCGCCGGGACGCCGACCAGCAGGAGTCGGCGAGCTCCGACGGCACGGGCGGCCTCGGCGCGGGGCCCGGTCATGGCGGTGGTGGTGGCGGTACGGGTGGTGGCCCCCACGCGATGACGGTCCCGGTCGCGTACGTCCCGACCGTGCCGACGAACCCCACCGACGCGCCCGACCCCGGCGACGCGCCGGGCGAGCCGGGCGGCGAGCAGTACGTGATCGGCCCGCCGACGCGCCCGGAGATCGAGTGGGACGAGGACTTCGAGTACGCGTCCGACGACGACCCGACGTGGGACGACCGCACGTCCTGGCTGGAGTGGAGCGCCAAGGGCGAGGCGACGCGCTTCCATCCCGGGCTCCAGGACGCGGGCGCCATCTACCGGCACTACCTCGGGAACTCGGGCGAGGACTACGAGTTCGACTACCGGAGCGCCTACGAGAACGACGCGTCGGTCGCGGCGAACGTCGACGCGGAGGTCGCCGCGGCACAGGCCGGGGCGGAGCGGCTCATCGCGCAGGGCAGCACGGACTTCTCCATGACGGGGGACGCGTCGCAGGCACCGCACTACCCCGAGACGGAGAACTGGCAGAAGACGATCGGCGGCTACCAGCAGTGGTCCAGCTCCGAGGTGACCGTGGACGGCGACCAGGCGACCATGGTCGTCACGGTGCACGCGGAGGACCACTACAACTTCAACGCCGGCCAGTCCGACATCGCGTCGGGCACCCCCGACGACGTGAACGGCCGGTTCACCGAGCTGGGCTGGGCCCAGCCGTTCGACAGCACCGGTAGTGTCCGGCTCACCGTCACCTGGACCGTCGGCGACGCGGGCTCCGCCGTCGTCGAGCCCGTCACGGAGGATCGATGACCACCACCCGCGCCACGACCGCGGGCGTCCGCGCCCGGCGTCTCGTCGGCCCGACGGCGGTGCTCGCCCTCGTGCTGGGGCTCGCCGCCTGCTCGCCCGGGACCGGTCCGGGAGACCGCACCACCGACGGCACGAGGGAGACGACGATGGCTGACACCCCGACGAAGAACGGGACCGGCGAGGTCCGCACGGACCTCGAACCGCTGACGAAGCGGTTCTCCGCGCTCGGCACGCCCGTCGCGGCGACCTGGCTGTCCGGCACCGTCGGGGACGAGGACGTGCCGGGCCCGACGACGTACTGGATCGACGCCGTCGTGCAGCTCGACCCGGCGGTCGCGCAGACCCTGGTGGACGAGACCCAGCCGCAGGAGACGACCGAGGCACCCGCCGTCGTCGACGACCTGACGGGCGCGCTCCCGGACGGGCCGCTCCTCACGGGGCCGGCGCTCGACGCGCGGTTCGCCGAGTCCGGCTTCGTCGCGACGGCGTACCTCGACCTGGACGACGCGACCCTCGTGCTGGTGTCGCTGGGCGAGTGACCCGCCGAGCACGACCTCACCCGCGGTCGACCACGACCTGACGGTCGTCATACGGCCCATGACGACCCCCATGTCGTGTTCGACGGGCCGGGGTGGGGGCGCAGGGCGGGGGGGGACGGCGACGGCCCGGCACCGCACCTGGTGGGTGCGGGTCCGGG
>CAZFUQ010000421.1:1558-2857 GCA_964521905.1 uncultured Cellulosimicrobium sp. | reverse complement strand
GCACCGTGTTGGGGTGCACGTACAGCGACCGGGCGGCCGCCTCCAACGAGCGCCCCGTGCCGAGGTACGCGGACAGCGTCTCGAGCACCGAGCCCGTCGCCTCCGCGAGCGGGCGGTAGGCCTGCGCGACGAGCGTGCGCCGCGCCGTCGTGTCCCCGGTGAGCACGCGCTCGGGGAGCAGGTCGTCGGCGAGGACGGGCCGCGGGGCCTGCGGCCACGCGGGCGCCGCGCGCAGGCCGGCGAGCGCGGCCTGGGCGGAGCGCCCCGCCTCCTCGAGGCCCGGCACCGTCGGGCCGATGACGACCGGCCCGGGGCCGAACCGCGGCAGCAGGGAGGCCGCGGCAGCCTGCAGGTCGCCCTCGCCGCCCAGCACGAGCACGAGCCGGTCCCCGTGGATCCCCACGAGCGCGTCGCCCGCGACGCGCCGGGTCGCGCGCCGCAGCTCCGCCGTGCGCACCTCGTCGAGCGTGGCCGCGATGGTCCCGGCCACCACCAGGGTGTATCCCCGCCCGCCCCATCCGAGCGCCGAGACGCGCGAGCGCAGCGAGTCGTCCCCGTCGCCGCGCACGAGCGCGTCCACGACGAGCGCCTCCAGACGTGCGTCCCACGCACCGCGCACCTCGGCGGCGCGCGCGTAGACCTCCGCCGCGGAGAAGGCGACCTCCCGCGAGTAGCGCAGCACCGCCTCGCGCAGGTCGCGCTCGCCGCCCGGGGCGGCGAGCTGGTCGGAGTACGCCTCGACGACCTCGACGACGATGCGCACGAGCTGGAGCGTGTTCTGCAGCGAGATCGAGCGGGTGAGCTCGGGCGGCGCGGCGGCGAAGATGTCGCTCACGCCGTGCGGCGGGGCGAGCGGGTCCGCGTACCAGGTGACGAACGCGGTGATGCCCGACTGCGCGACGAGCCCGACGTAGGAGCGGTCCTCTGCCGGCAGCTCGCGGTACCAGCGGATCTCCTCGTCGAGCCGGCGCAGCGCGGCCGACATGAGGAGCCCGCTCCCGTCCCGCAGGCGCTGGAGGTTGTCCGCGTTGCCCGTCCCCCCGTTCGGGGCGGACGAGCTCGCCGGGGTCCTGGGGGTCGCCGTCACGCGCCGAGCATACGGTCCCGCTTGTGGACAGTCCACAAACGCGCGCCCCGTCGGGGCGACCCGATAGGGTCGGGGCATGGCTCTCATGCCCCGACTGCGACAGCTCATGCGTCGGCCGACGTCCGCGTCGACCGTCGGTGCGCGCCGCCCGCGGGCGGGGGAGAAGCGCGGCGACACGGTCCACGAGGACGCCCTGCGGGCGATGCTCGTCG
>CAZFUQ010000421.1:0-1548 GCA_964521905.1 uncultured Cellulosimicrobium sp. | reverse complement strand
TCCACCGGGGCGGCCAGCGGGTCGTCGACGGGACTCCCCTCCGCGGCTCGTCGACGACCCGAACGACGAGCGCGCGTTCCGGGCGCTCGCCGAGCTCGTCCGTCGCCGTGCCGCGGAGGGGAGTCCCGTCGACGACCCGCTGGCCGCCCCGGTGGACGAGAGCGAGAAGCAGCACGCGGCCGACCTCGCGGTCTGGGCGCTCGCGGAGGAGCTCGCCGGGCACCCCAAGGGCTGGTACCCGCTCGTCGAGCTCGGCCGCCTCTCCCTCGACGACGACCAGGAGGCCGCCCTGCGGCGCTTCGCGACCGCGGCCGAGCGCGACCCGACCGGGCGCGCGCTCGCGCAGTCCATGGACGTCCTGCGCACCGCGGGCCTGCCGGTCGAGGCGCTGGGCCTCGGCGTCGGGCACTGGCGGGCGCGCGAGCACGAGCCCGAGGTGGGGCGCCAGCTCGTCCTCGCGGCACTCGAGGCCGACCGGCCGTTCGAGGCCCGCCAGCACCTCGCCGCGCTCCTGGACTCCGCCGCCGCCGACGCGGTCGCGCCGTTGCGCGCCGAGCTCGAGCGCGCCGTCGCGCAGGCCGACCAGCACCGCGCCGGCACCTGAACCCGGTACGACGACGGCCGGTCACCTCCGCGGGGAGGTGGCCGGCCGTCGTCGTGCTACCGGGGTTCGCGCTCCGTCAGGAGTCGCCGCCCGCGTTGCCGGACGTGCCCGCGGTGACGTCCATGAGGCGGTACTTCTCGATCGCCTTGGCCGACGCGTCCGCGGGGACCTTGCCCTGGCGGGCGAGCGCCTGCAGCGTCCGCACGACGACCGACGGGCCGTCGATCTTGAAGTGGCGGCGGGCGGCGGCACGGGTGTCCGAGAAGCCGAACCCGTCGGCGCCGAGCACCTCGTAGTCCCCCGGGACCCACTTGCGGATCTGGTCGGGCACGAGGTGGTCGTAGTCGCTCGTCGCGACGAACGGGCCCTCGGCGCCCTTCAGCTTCGCCGTGACGTACGGGACGCGCGGCGTGGCGGCGGGGTCGAGGAACGCGGACTGGTCCGCGGCGAGCGCGTCGCGACGCAGCTCGTTCCAGCTCGTCACGCTCCACACGTCGGCCGTGACGCCCCAGTCCTCCTTGAGGAGCTGCTGCGCCTCGAGCGCCCACGGCACGCCCACGCCGGACGCGAGGAGCTGGGCGCGCGGCCCGTCGCCCTCGCCCGCGGAGAGGCGGTGGATGCCCTTCAGGATGCCCTCGACGTCGACGTCCTCCGGCTCGGCGGGCTGGACCATCGGCTCGTTGTACACCGTGAGGTAGTACATGACGTTCTGGTCGCGCCCGTCCGAGCCGTCGCCGAACATGCGCTCGATGCCGTCGCGCACGATGTGGCGGATCTCGTAGCCGTAGGCCGGGTCGTACTGGACCATCGCGGTGTTCGTGGCCGCGAGGATCGGCGAGTGGCCGTCGGCGTGCTGCAGGCCCTCGCCCGTGAGCGTCGTGCGGCCCGCGGTCGCGCCGATGATGAACCCGCGCGTGAGCTGGTCGCCCGCCGCCCAGAACTGG
>CAZFUQ010000420.1:0-2857 GCA_964521905.1 uncultured Cellulosimicrobium sp. | reverse complement strand
GGCGAGGCGCCCGTCGGTCGGCTGGTGTCGTAGCGGCACGACGTCGTACATCGGCGCGAGCCGCGCGGTGCCGTCCGGAAGGTGGAGCATCGACACGTTCTTCGCGTGCATGTCGAGGTTGCCGACGGCGACGGACAGGGTGACGTATCGCAGGAGCTGTTCGACCGCCGTCGGGCCGGCTGCTCGCCGCAAGACCTGCGCGATCCGCCCGAGGCTGACCTTGCCGCCGATCTCCTGGTACTTCTCGTCGCCACGCGCGCCGAGCACCTGGTTCATGTCCTCCTGGTGGAGGCGTCCGCGCGGGGCGTCGGGCGAGCGGTCGTAGCGCTCGATGACGAGCGCCGTCCGGCCGTCGAACTCGTGCAGCTGCGGCGTCCCGTGCATGAGACCCAGGTGCGCGGCGATCCGGGAGGTGTACTCCTCGTCGTAGATGATCGTCGGGTTGGCTGCTGAGTCCGGCTTGAGGATGTGGGTGGACGGGTAGCCGTCGTGGACCTGGTGCCACACGTCGTCGACGAGGGCGAGCACGATCTTGTCCTGCACTCCGGCGAGGGACGACTTGCCGCCGGACGGCGAGTTGCCGAGCGGCATGCCCCGCGTGTCACGGAGCAGCGCGCCGACCTGTTCGTCGGTGAGCGGGGTGGCGCGCGGCGTTCGCGGCTCGCCGGGCGCGTCGGGGTCGTAGAGCTCGACGGCACCGGCGACGTCGCGCCCGTAGCGCGCCAGCAGCCCGACGACGTCGCTCTCCGCGACACGCGCCCGGGCGGCGAGGTCGCTCAGGACGCGGCCCTCGGGCAGGAGCTCGGCGAAGTAGTTGCGACGCCGTGCGGCGCGTGCGCGGTTCTCCACGAGGCTCAGCGGCACCGCCTCCGACAGCACGGTGCTGCCCGGCGGCCAGTGCTCGAGCACGGAGCGGTCCGTCCGGAAGTCGAACGTTCGCGAGCTCGTCCCCACCAGATGGCCGACGAGCCGCCCGTACAGCTCGACGCGCAGGTCACCCATCGCGACCCGCCGCGTCGTGCTCGTTCCCGGTCGACACGTCGGTGCCGTCGAGCACCGACTCGTCGATCTCGGCCCACAGTCGCACGCCCGTCGCGTCGAGCATGGCGAAGAGCCGCTCCATGAGGAGACCGGGCTTGCCGTTCTCCATCTCCCAGACCCACTTCTGCCCGATGCCGAGCTGGTCGGCCAGCTGCCGCTGGCTCGTTCCCCGCACGAGGCGGCCCTGCTGCAGGGAGAAACCCAACAGCTCAGGACTCGTGATCTCGATCCGGACCGCCATGGCGCCTCCGATGACGTCGATAGTGAAGTCATGGTAGACGAGTTCGATATCGAAGTCACGCGTCGTGACGTCGATATCGACGTCTCGAACGCGCTGCGAGCGGCGCGGGGCGGGCCGCGCTCCGCGACCCGCCCCGCGCCGTCGGGCACTCAGCGTGCGGCGGGGACGCCGCCCAGCGGACCGGCCACGGGCTGCACGTCGCTCGTGTAGCAGTAGAAGCCAGTCACTCGCTCGCCCGCACGGAAGGTGACCTTGTTGAGCTGGCCACTCTGGCTGGCGATGACGGTCCAGGGCAGCGGGCCACCGGCCGTCGCGTCGACGAGCTGCTGGAGCGCGGCGCGCGACGTGTCGGCGTTGAGGAACACCGGCACGCCGCGCACCGTCGCCCAGACCACCGCACGCCCGCCATAGGTCTCGAGGTCAGCGAGTGTCTCCGCACCCGACGCCAGCACGGATCGCAGGTGCTGCAGCAGCGAGCGCTCGTCGAACGGGTCGTCCTGCGTCCCGCTCGGCTGTCGGACCACGGGCGGTGCCGTCGGGCCGGTCGGCGGCAGCGGGGCAGCGCCACGAGGGACGGCGGAGCGGCGGGCCGAACCTCGCGGCGCGGGTGCGCCGGCCGCGGCGCGCTCGGCCTCCGTGTACCCCGCGTGCTGGTCGCGTGCCGCAGCGGGCGGCGCACCGGCGGCCATGGCCATGCGCATGCCCGCCATGCTGCGCGACGTCGCGGCGTACGCCTGGTCGACGTTCGCCGTGTCGTACGTGAGCGACCGTTCGCGCTTCACGCCGAGCGACGCGCCGACCTCGATGGCGTCCTGGTTGGCCCCCATGTAGAGGAACGTCCAGCCGAACTGCTCCTCGCGCTCGGTGACGAGCGCCTTGATCGCGGCGTGCGTGTACTCCTTGGAGGCGTTCTCGAGGCCGTCGGTCATGATCCCGACGATCACGGCGCCGGGCCGCTGCTCCTCGGGGAGCTGGGCGAGGCGCAGCGCGGTCGTCTGCACGAGGCGACCGATGGAGTCGAGCAGCGCCGTCATGCCGCGCGGGCGCAGGTCGAGCGGCGGGACCTCGCGCACGTCGAGGTCGGTGTAGAGCTCCTCGTACTCGTTGTCGAACTGCGCGAGGGTCACCGTGCAGCGCCCCGGCGCGTCGCGCTGCTCGCCGAGGAACAGGTTGAAGCCCTGCTCGGTGGCCCGCTTGATGGACTGCATCGAGCCGGACCGGTCGAGCAGCATGGCGAGGTGGGTGAGGGTCTGATCAGGCATGGCGGTTCCCTTCGTCGTGCTGCTGGACGGGCGGTGCGGGTGGGCGTGCGCGGGAGATCAGGTGCGGCGGCGGAACCTCAGGGGTTCGACGGCGGTCGTCGGCTCGGGCGGCGGCGTCCCCCGCTCGCGGTCGTAGCGGGCGCGCGTGACGCCCTCGGCGGAGACACGGCCGTCGGGACCGGAGTAGCCCGCGAGCGCCGGCGTCCGCCCGAGCCGCGGCGGCACCGTGTTGGGCGCGACGCCCGCGGCCTCCGCGACGGACCGCATCGACGACCCGGCGAGCAGCGCCTCGGCCATCGCCTCGTCGAGCGCG
>CAZFUQ010000419.1:297-2861 GCA_964521905.1 uncultured Cellulosimicrobium sp. | reverse complement strand
CGACGTCGACGAGGCGCGCGAGTGGTTCGAGACGTACGCCGCGGTCGGGGTCGAGGGCCTGGTCGTCAAGGGCGGCGCCGAGCCCTACCGCGGCGGGGTGCGCTCGTGGCTCAAGGTAAAGCACCGCTCGACCGTCGACGTCGTGTGCGCCGCGGTGACCGGCACGCTGTCCCAGCCGCAAGAGATCGTCGCCGGGCTGCCGATCGACGGCGACCTGCGCATCGTCGGCCGCACGACGCCGCTCACGCCCGGCGCCCGACGCCGGCTGGTCCCGCTGCTGCGTCGGCCCGTGGGGGAGCACCCGTGGCCGGCGCGCATCTCGCCCGGGACGTTCGGGCGCTTCAACGCCCGCACGGCACCGATCGACCTGACGCTCGTCGAGCCGTTCGTGGTCGAGGTCTCTGCCGACGTCGCCTGGTCAGGAAAGTCCTGGCGCCACCCACTTCGCCTCGTTCGCGCGCGGCCCGAAGTACCGGTCGAGGAAGCCGTCCCACCATTGCCTGTCAGGGAACCCTGACATACTCTGTCAGGGAACCCTGACAGAGAGGCACAGGCCGTGAGCTACGCAACGGACGACGGGAAGCACGAAGGGGCGGCGTTGGCGATGTTCGCTGACGGCGCGCTGGGCGGGACGTACGGCCCGGGCAAGAAGGTCGCGGTCGACGAGTACGCGGACGGCACGCGCGCCGTGCACGAGGCGGACGTGCGCAGCGAGGACGACGTCGTGGGCTGGCGCGGGTGGTGCTCATGCGGCTGGCGCAGCCCGCGATCGTTCACGAGGGTGCTCGTCCCCGAGCTCGAGGACCGCGCGAACAAGGTCGTCTACGAAGAGTCGCCGTTCGCACCCATGTGGCTCGAGGACGAGATTCACGCCGAGTGGAAAGCGCACATCGCGCCCGACGTCGCGACTACCGCCGTCGCGACCGCCGCCAGGACGGCAGCCAACGCGGCCCGCGAGCTCGACGACGCCGTGGTCGCCGCGCGCCTCGCCGGGGCGTCGTGGGACGCGATCGGGCGCGCGGCGGGGATCACCCGCCAGTCCGCGCACGAGCGCTGGGCGGCCGCCGCGACGACGGCCGAGCGCATCGGTCCGGACCCGGTCCCCGCGCTCGCCCAGACGTGGGCTGCCGTCGACCCGCTGCAGCGGTACGTCGACGACGCGCCCGACGGTCCCACCCCGCTCGACGAGCTCGTGGCCGAGTACCTGGCCGACCACGACCCCTACCCTGTCGGCACGCGAGTCTGGGCCGAACGCCTCACCGGGGAGTGGGAGCCAGCCGAGATCGTCGAGCGCATCGCGAACGACGAGTGGACTGTGCAGTTCGATGACGGGACAGCGTGGCGCGGCCACGTTGAGCTGCGCCCCTACGCGAAGGAGTCGCAGCGATGATCGTCCACGGGACCTACCAGGCCGTGCCCGAGCCGGGGAAGCCGGCCGACGGTCCCGTGCGCGAGGCCGCGGTCGAGGCCGCGACGTACGAGGGTGCGCGCGCCATGCTCTACGAGCAGGTGCGCGACGGAGAACGACTGACCGGGATTCGAGTCGAGGGCCGTGCCGAGGAGCACGGGCACGGGAGGACACCATGAGCCCCGGCCGGCCTCTTTGTGTGGGCGGCGCCGGCTACCGTCATGCACGACGACGCCCAGACCGCCTGCCCCCTGCGCGGTCCGGGGCGTCGCTCGCGTTCGGTGCCGGTAGACGCACGGGGCGCGGCCGCCGCGGGAGCGTGCGGAAGACATCCGCGGCCCGGAGCCAGACGTAGTTCTCGCGGCCGCCCCGCGGGCCGTCAGGGTCGACGAGGGACACCATGACGTGGGAGTCCGTCCACCGCACCGCCCGGCCGGGCAGCAGCTCCTCACGGTCGTCCCACACCACGTGCACGATCACCGGCACGTCGCCCTGCGGGTTCAGCGGCACGTGCGCCGGCATCTCGTAGTTCCGGGGCCTGGTCACCGACCACGTCGAGCCCGCGTCGGGGTACCGCCAGCCGCCGCCAGGGGGCGAGCTCATGGCCCTAGCGTAGCCGTGACTCGAACACATGTTCGATACTGGAAGAGTGACGACGACCGCCCCGGACGCGCTCGAGGTGGCTCGCGCGACCTTGCGCCGCGCCGAGCTGCGCACGGGCGTGCGCTCCTCGACGCCCGGCGTCGTCGACCTCGACGACGCCCCGCGGCCGCTCGGCGCGATCCTCGACGACGGGCGCCTGGCGCACGGTGCGGCAAGCGTCATCACCGGGTCGATATCGCTGCTCCTCGCGCTACTCGCGACCTCACAGGGCACCTCGGACTGGATCGCCGTCGTCGGTGGGCCCGACGTCGGGATGCTCGCGGCTACCGACGCCGGCGTGGCACTCGAGCGCGTCGCCCTCGTCCCGACCACAGGACACGACCCGGCCGGGGTCGTCGCGGCCCTGCTCGACGGCATGACCTACGTCGCCGTCGGACCGGACGCCCGACTCACCGGTTCCGAGCGCCGGCGCCTGCTCGCCCGGGCGCGCGAGCGCGGCGCCGGCCTGGTGAGCACGAGTCCGTGGGAGCACGCCGCGGTCCGTCTGGACGTC
>CAZFUQ010000419.1:0-282 GCA_964521905.1 uncultured Cellulosimicrobium sp. | reverse complement strand
GCATCACTGGGCCGGCCCGGACCGGGGCGCCGGCTACTTGCGACGCTGCGAGCTCGACGTCGCCCGCACCGCCAACGGCAGGACCGACCGCTGGACGCTCACCCTGCCGACACCGGGCGGCCTGCTCGTCGCCGCCGAGGAGGGACAGGCGCGACCGGCCGCCTCGACGCGCCGCGCGCCGCTGCGGCTCGTCGGATGAAGGCGGCCTCGACCCGTTCCTCCATGTCAATATGCCCGGTATGTGTCATAACAGAGGTTATCGGCCTGGAAGTAGTGCGAGTT
>CAZFUQ010000418.1:1273-2861 GCA_964521905.1 uncultured Cellulosimicrobium sp. | reverse complement strand
ACGCCGGCGATGCTGGAGGCGCATTACGGCGTGCCGATGTGCGGCGCGGTACTCAATTCGCTGAACACGAGGCTCGACGCCGCGATCCTCGCCTTCACGCTCGATCATGCCGACGCCAGGGTCGTCATCACCGACCGGGAGTTTTCCAGGGTGATGAAGGAGGCGCTGGCGCTGGCGACGGTGAAGCCGCTGGTGATCGACTACGACGATCCGGAGTTCGCCGGCCAGAACGGCGACCGCGGCGAGCGTCTCGTACGTGCCCTGGAGGATGCCCTGCGCCCCGATGTAGATCCACGATCCCGCGGTCATCTGCCCGTACATCGTCAGGCCCATCGCCTCGAGGCGTCGGAACTCGGGCCACGTCGCCCAGTCCCCCACGAGGTTGCTGTTCGCGAGCAGCACGCGCGGCGCCCACTCGTGCGTCCGCAGCACCCCGACCGGCTTGCCCGACTGCACGAGGAGCGTCTCGTCGTCGGCCAGCGTCGTGAGCGTGCGGACGATCGCGTGATAGCTCGGCCAGTCGCGCGCCGCGCGGCCCGTGCCGCCGTAGACGACGAGGTCGTCCGGGCGCTCCGCGACCTCCGGGTCGAGGTTGTTCATCAGCATCCGCAGCGGCGCCTCGGTCTGCCACGACCGCGCGGTGAGGGTCGTACCGCGCGGCGCACGGACGGGGACGGGGGTGCCGAGCTCGTGGGCCATGTCTCTCGCTCCTTCGTCGGTGGGGCTCAGGCCAGGTGCCCGACGGCGGCGCTCGCCGCCGCGGCCACGGCGCCCGTCGTGACGAGGTGGGTCACGGCCTCGATGTCCGGCGAGAGGTACCGGTCCGGACCGGGACCGTCGACGACGGTGCGCACCAGGTCCCGCACGGCCCCGGTCCCCCGCGCCGGCGCCAGCGACCCCGCCGAGCTGTCAGCACCTGGTCGCGGTAGGGCGCGACCTCCTGCTGACAGCTCTGGGCCCGACGAGTTGTCAGCGTCTGGTCGCTGCGGGACGCGAGCAGGTGCTGACAGGTCGGGCGTGCAGCGGAGGTCGAGGGCGCGCGTGGCGGTGAGGAGCTCGATCGCGAGGACGCGTCCGAGGCCGTCGACGGCGCGGCGCAGCTTGCGCGCGCCCGCCCACCCCATCGAGACGTGGTCCTCCTGCATCGCCGACGACGGGATCGAGTCGACGCTCGCCGGGACCGCGAGGCGCTTGAGCTCCGAGACGATCCCGGCGGCCGTGTACTGGGCGATCATGAGCCCGGAGTCGACACCGGGGTCGTCGGCGAGGAACGGCGGCAGGCCCTCGTTGCGCGCCTTGTCGAGGAACCGGTCGGTGCGGCGCTCGCTCATGCTCGCGACGTCGGCCGCCGCGATCGCGAGGAAGTCCAGCACGTAGGCCACGGGCGCGCCGTGGAAGTTGCCGTTCGACTCGACCCGGCCGTCCACCGTGACGACGGGGTTGTCGATCGCCGACGCCAGCTCGCGGCCCGCGACGAGCGCCGCGTGGTCGAGCGTGTCGCGCGCCGCCCCGTGCACCTGCGGCGCGCACCGGAGCGAGTAGGCGTCCTGGACGCGCGTGCACTCCGGGCGGCCGTCGGCGTCGAGCG
>CAZFUQ010000418.1:0-1263 GCA_964521905.1 uncultured Cellulosimicrobium sp. | reverse complement strand
GCCGCCTGTCCCGGGTGCGGGCGCATCGCCACGAGGTCCGCCGCGAACGGCGCGTCCGAGCCGAGCAGCGCCTCGACGCTCGAGGCGGCCGCGACGTCGGCGGTGGTGAGCAGTGACCGCAGGTCGTGCAGCGCGAGGCACAGCATGCCGAGCATGCCGTCGGTGCCGTTGATGAGCGCGAGACCCTCCTTCTCGCGCAGCACGAGCGGCGCGATCCCGGCCTCGTCGAGCGCGTCGGCCGCGGGTCGCAGCGCGCCCGTGGCGTCCCGGACCTCCCCCTCGCCGAGCGCGGCGAGCGCCACGTGCGCGAGCGGCGCGAGGTCGCCCGAGCAGCCGAGGGATCCGTACTCGCGCACGACAGGCGTGACGCAGGCGTCCAGCATCGCCGCGTACGTCTGCGCGACGACGGGCCTCGCCCCGGTGCGTCCCGTCCCCAGCGTGGCGAGGCGCAGGAGCTGCAGCGCCCGCACGACCTCGCGCTCGACCTCGGCCCCCGATCCCGCCGCGTGGGAGCGCACCAGGCTGAGCTGGAGCTGCGCGCGCCGCTCGACGGGGATGTGCCGCCGCGCGAGCGCGCCGAACCCGGTCGACACGCCGTAGTGCGGGCGGTCGTCGTCCGCGAGGGACTCCACGACGGCGCGGCTCGCGGACATCGCGTCGAGCGCCGCCTCGGCGAGCCGGACGCGTGCACCGAACCGCGCGACGTCGACGACGTCCTCGATCGTCAGCGGCCTGTCGCCCACCACGACGACGCGCGCGGCGCGGTCGGCCGCCGAGGCGAAGGCCGCCGTCGGACCCGGAGCACGCCCAGGGCTGGAACCGGGTCCTGCGCCGAGGTCAGGACCGAGTCCGGGCGCCGAGGAGTGCGTCGTCGCTGCCATACGGCCAGCACACACCGTGGCGCCCCGCCCCGACAGGGCGGCCGCCGAGGTTCAGTCTGGGTTCCCAGACACCGGGGTCTGGTGGTCATCGCGACACCGGCACGCACGACACCGCGCCGACCACGACGTTGCCCGCCGTCGAGCACGACATGGGGGTCGTTATCGAGCGCATAACGACCCCCATGTCGTGTTCGGCGTGGCCAGGGGGGTCAGGCGCCGACGTAGGTCGCCAGGTGCTCGGCCGTGAGGGTGGACCGGGCGGCCACGAGGTCGGCTGGGGTGCCCTCGAAGACGACGCGGCCGCCGTCGTGACCCGCGCCCGGGCCGAGGTCGATGATCCAGTCCGCGTGCGCCATGACCGCCTGGTGGTGCTCGATGACGA
>CAZFUQ010000417.1:0-2882 GCA_964521905.1 uncultured Cellulosimicrobium sp. | reverse complement strand
ACGCCGCGCAGCTGACCGTTGATCTGGTCACGGCTCGTGAGCGTCTGCTCGAGGTCCATCGACCCGATGACGTTACGCAGCGTGGTGACGGTGAGCTGCTCGATCGCGGTGATGTAGTTCGCGATCTCGTAGACGGCGGACTTCGGCTCGGTGACCTGGAAGTAGATCACCGTGTCGATGCTCACCACGAGGTTGTCCGACGTGATGACGGGCTGCGGAGGGAACGACACCACCTGCTCGCGCAGGTCCACCGACGCGCGCACGCGATCGATGAACGGGACGAGCAGGTGCAGACCGGGCTCGAGCGTGCGCGAGTAGCGGCCCAGCCGCTCGACGATGATCGCGACCGCCTGCGGCACGATCCGCACCGCCTTGGCGAGTGCGACGATCACGAAGATCAGGACGAGCGCGAGGACGACGTACGCGAGGATCGTTCCGGGACTGGCGTCGTTCATCGACTCCCGCCTGGTCGTCGGCCGCGCGGCCGGCTGGCCGGCGGCGCGGCACGGTACGGGTCGTGCCGGTCGGTCACGCCCCGGTCGGGTGCTCCGCAGGGAGCGGCGCGACGACGGCGGTCGCGCCGTCGATCCGGACCACGCGCACCTCCGCCCCCACGGGGATCTCGGGGGCGTCCTGCTCGGTGCGCGCCGTCCAGACCTCCCCGACCAGCTTCACGCGGCCGCCGAACTCGCTCACGCGGTCCACGGCGAGCGCCGTGCGTCCGACGTGCGCCGCGACGTTCGTCTCCGTGAGCGGGACGCGCGAGCGCAGGTGGCGCAGGAGCCACGGACGCAGCGTGACGAGCAGGATCACGCTCACGACCGCGAACGTCACGATCTGCAGCCACAGCGGTCCGCCCGCGGCGTTCACCCCGGCAGCGGCCAGGGCGCCCCCGGCGAACATGATGAGCACGAGGTCGAGCGAGATGATCTCAATGAGGCCGAAGAGCAGCGCCGCTCCGACCCACCACAGCCAGTCCATCTCGACCTCCGTTCCTTCATGGAGACTTTACACGGATTTTACCGAACTTCCGCGCGGATTGCACGCCTCCGGACGGCCGCGCCGACCTGGGGCGTCGATCCCGTCCGGCGGCGGTCCGAGGCGCTCAGCGACGCGCGGCGCGCGCCATCCAGCGTCCCCCGCCGTGCGCGACGAGCAGCGGCATCCCGAACGCCTCGCTGAGGTTCTCCGCCGTGAGGACCTCGCCGATCGGCCCGGCCTTGTGCACCTGGCCGTCGCGCAGGAGCAGCAGGTGGGTGAAACCCGGCGGGATCTCCTCCACGTGGTGGGTCACGAGGACCAGCACGGGCGAGGCCGGGTCGCCCGCGAGCTCCGACAGCGCCGCGACGAGCTCCTCGCGCCCGCCCAGGTCCAGACCGGCGGCGGGTTCGTCGAGGAGCAGCAGCTCGGGGTCGGTCATGAGCGCGCGCGCGATCTGCGTGCGCTTGCGCTCGCCCTCCGAGAGGGTGCCGAAGTACCGGCCCGCCAGGTGGTCCACGCCGAACGCGGCGAGCAGCGCGTCGGCCCGCTCGGCGTCGAACTCCTCGTACTCCTCGCGCCACCGGCCGGTCACGCCGTACGCGGCGGTGAGGACGACGTCGCGCACCGTCTCGTCGCCCGGGATCCGGTCCGCGAGCGCCGCGGACGCCAGCCCGATGCGCGGGCGCAGCTCGAACACGTCGACACGGCCCAGCCGCTCGTCGAGGATGTCGACCACCCCCGCGGTCGGGTGCATGCGTGCCGACGCGATCTGCAGGAGAGTCGTCTTCCCGGCGCCGTTGCGGCCGAGCACCACCCAGCGCTCACCCTCGTTCACCTGCCAGTCCACCGCGTCGAGGATGGTCTTGGTGTCGCGTCGGACGGTGACACCGTGCAGGTCGAGAACCGAGCTCATGGTCCCCGACCCTATAGGTTGGCCGACGTGGTCTCACACTCGTCCCACGACCCCGGCGCGGGGTCCGCGTCCGGCACCGGCGCGCTGCCGCGCAGCGCCCTCCTGGCGCTCTGGCTGCGCTCCTCACCGCCCCACGGGGACGACGACGGCCTGGCGCGGCTCCTGCGCGGCGTCCAGCGTGACGACGAGCCGCACGTCGTGACCGGCGCGCTCGGCGACGTCCGGCTCGAGGACCTCGCGGGCGCCTGGGCGGGCGACGTGCGCGCCGTCGTGGCGCTCGCCCCCGCACCCGGCGACGTGACCGGTGCCCCGCCCGAGGTGGGGCCCCGCGCGACCGACGTCGGGGAGTGCGTCGTCGCCACCACGTCGTCCGGCTCCTGGGCGCTCGTGCCCGAGGTCACGGAGTTCGGGAGCGAGATCGAGCCGGGCCATCTCGTCTCGTGGCACGTGACGCCCGTCGGACCGTGGACCACCCGCGCGCTCGGCGCCGTCGGCACCGTCTCGGAGGCCGAGCGCGAGCTGCGCACCGCGCTCCTGCTCGCGACCCGTGCGCTGGACGACCTCGACGTCGCCCGCTGGCGCGAGGACGCCGCCGACGCCATCGCCGGCCTGCGCTCCGGTGGCGCTCCGACCTGGCAGCTGCCCCGCACGGTCGACGTCCGTGCCGTGCAGGTCCTCACCCAGGCCGTCCGGCTGCGCGCGATCGTCGACCTCGCGACCGCCGACGACGGCGGGGCGGTCAACCTGTGGCAGGCCGACCAGCGCTCCACCGCTTTGCGCGAGGTCGACCGCGCCTCCCGCCACGCCGTCGGGGCCGCGACCCTCTGGATCCCTGCCGAACCTGCCTGATGCCCGCTGCGCCCGCTCGTCCCGCTACCCGGGGAGGTCGTCGGTGACGAGGCGTGAGCGGGCCTCGTAGACCTGGAGCGGGTCGGTGGTGTCGAGGGTCTGCTCGGCGGGCTCGGTGTAGGTGATGGTGGCGACGTTG
>CAZFUQ010000416.1:1550-2895 GCA_964521905.1 uncultured Cellulosimicrobium sp. | reverse complement strand
CCACGGGCATGGACGCCGACTGCACGATCTTCGGGGACCACCCCGGGATCACACTGACGGTGTGGGTCGTCACCGTGACCGACGCGGTCGCGGCGCCGCGCTGACCAGTGACACTGGTCGACTTCAGCCCGCTCGTCGACCTGCTGACGTAGTCGCGGGCCACCTCGATGCCGACACCAGAGCTGCTGTGCTCGGCGGCCGCGGCGCGTGCACCCTCCTGCGCTGCAGCGAGCGCGATGGTCCGCCCCTGGTACATCAGGGCAGCCTGGACACCGACGAACATCAGCGCGAAGAGCACCGGCATCAGCATGACCATCTGGATGGTCGAGGACCCACGCTCGTGTGAGCCTCCTGCTCGTGTGAGGCGGAGGCGCAGTGCATGCATGGGTCGGCGGCTCACGAAATCTTGGCCGCCTCGCGGGCGACGTAGCCACGGAAGATGGCGACGGCGGCGCCGACGATCACGATGATGGCGCCTGCCCACAGGACCTTCTCGATGGTCTCCGAGCCGCGCTCGGGGCTCGAGGTGAGCTTGGTGCGGGCGCGCTCGGCGAGGTTGAGGCCCAGCAGGTGGAGGGTGGCGATCTGGTAGAGCATCCGGGTTTCCTTTCGTGGTGCCGACATACATGGAAGGTGCTGGTCTGGTCGGTCTTGTGACCGGTGGGGTGGGGTTGGACGTCGGGATGGTTACATCACGCGCAGCAGGGTCGGCGCGATGATGATCACCATGAAGACCACGCCGAGGAGCGCCATCGGCATGCTCATGCGCTCGTTGACCGCGTTGGCGCGGCCGAGCTCGTCGTTCAGCATCGCGGAGCGCATCGAGGCGGATCGGGCGCGGAGGTTGCCGTAGACCTGTGAGCCTTCGCCGCTCAGGCGCATGATGTCGGCGAGGTCGTCGAGGTCGGGCAGGTCGAGCTCGTCGGCGAGGGCGTGCAGGGCGTCCCACGGGGCTTCGCCCTTCCAGCGTGAGCGCTGCAGCTCCTCGCTGATGCGCTGGAAGACCCAGTTGTCGCCTACCTCAGCGGCGAGTTCCATGGCTTGGCGTGACCCGGAGCCGCCGAGGCGCTCGAGCGCGACGAGGTCGGTGTAGGCGCCCAGTGCTCGGTTGAACTCGGCGCGGGCCTTGCGGGCGTCGGCGCGGACGTCGAAGTCCGGGGCGAAGAACATCAGGATGGCGAGCACGATCGAGCCGCCGGTGGGGATGAGGAAGGGCAGTGGCATGCCGAGGACGGCGAAGAAGTAGGTGATCAGGGGCGGCATGACGAGCCCGGTGAGCGCGTACTTCTTCGCCGTCCTCGGCATGCCGCTGCCCTTCATCATCCCCACCGGCGCCTCGATCGTG
>CAZFUQ010000416.1:0-1540 GCA_964521905.1 uncultured Cellulosimicrobium sp. | reverse complement strand
CCGTAGTGCCGGTGCACGGGCCGGCGCAGGAGTGCGAGCTCCTTCGTGGGGGTCTTGCCCCACCAGTTCGCGGGCAGGCGCTTCATCGCCCAGAGGCCGACCCGGTCGATCTGGGAAGAGGCCTCCACGGTGGACGTGCGGAGCGTGGCACGCTCCTTGGCGCCTTCCGGGGAGTAGCGGCGCACGACGTCGACGACGTCCGGGCTGGACGGGCTCAGGCGCCAGATGAGGAGTGCGACGCCGAGGCCGAGCAGGGCTCCGCCGACGAGGGCGTACTGCATGCCGGTGGCGATCATGCGCGGGCTCCTTCACGGACGGCGGCTCCGAGGAACCGGGGCAGGGGCGTGCCGGTGGCCATCTTGCGCATCCAGACCAGGAGCGCGACGTACAGGCCCAGCAGGGTGATGAGGAGCGCCTGCCCGATGGGGGTGCCGTAGGGCGCGACGTAGTCGCCGGTGAACGCGAGGACGAGCAGGACGGCGACGGTGATGATCGTGACCCACCGCGCCGTGGTGCGCGGCTTGGCCCGGTCGGCCTCGATGCGGCGGCGGGCGCGCACGTCCTCGGCCACGGACTTGGCCAGGTCGTCCAGGACGGACGCCAGGCCCTGACCGCGCCGGCGCGCACCGAGGAGCAGGTAGGAGGCGACCAGGTCACCGGTGGCGTCGTCGAGGTCCTCGGCGAAGGCCCGGATCGCGTCCTCGGTGCTCATCCGGGCTCGCAGGCGGGCCACGAGCGCGGTCACCTCGGGGCGGATCGACTCCGGGGTCGAGCGCAGCGTCGCGCGCAGGGCCTCCTCCAGGCCGAGCCCGACCGTCAGGACGCCAGCCAGAGCGCGGGTCCACTCCTCCAGCCCCTCGAGCTTCTCGATCTTCGCGCCTCCCGTCGGGGCGACCATGAGCGTGGGCAGCGCGGCGAACGCCAGCGGACCGAGCACGAGCGCGATGATCCACCCGCTCAGGAGGTACGCCACGACGCCGACGACCAGGCCAGCGAGCAGCAGGAGCTTGGTCTGCTTGGTCATCCGAGCCAGGCGACCGGTTCGGACCGGGCGGGGCGCGGCGGGCTGGACGGGGGTGCGGCGCAGCCCAGTGACGACGCCGATCACACCGGCCACGACGATCGCGCCGCCCAGCGCGGGGATGAGGGGGCTCATCGGGCCTTCTCCGTCTGCCCGTCAGCCATCAGGTACCCGTTGAGGTCGAACCCGTACGCCTCGAGGGCGCGCAGCTCGTCGGGCAGGGTGCCCGGGACGCCTGGACCACCGGCAGGGTTCGGCAGGAACACGTTGGTGGTCGAGTACCCCTTGACCTTCTCGCCGGGCGCGACGTGCACGATCTCGGACACCCAGCGCGAACGCTTCCAGGTCCCGTCGCGCTGCGGCTCGGTCTCCAGGTGGACCTGGACGATGATGTCGACCGTCTCGGCGAGCTTCGATGTCGCGAGGTCGCGGGTGATGTGCGACCCGGCCTCCATCGCGCAGGTGACCAGCTTGCGCACGGCACCCTCGGCGCTCGCGGCGTGCGTGGTCGAGATGGAT
>CAZFUQ010000415.1:0-2931 GCA_964521905.1 uncultured Cellulosimicrobium sp. | reverse complement strand
CGGACTTCTCGACGCTCGTCGTGCCGACGAGCACCGGCTGGCCCTGCGCGTGCCGCTCGACGATGTCCGCGACGACGGCGTCGAACTTGCCCTCCTCGTTCTTGTAGACGAGGTCGGGCTGGTCGATGCGCTGCATCGAGCGGTTCGTCGGGATGGGCACGACGCCGAGCTTGTACGTGCTCTGGAACTCGGCCGCCTCGGTGTCGGCGGTACCCGTCATGCCCGCGAGCTTGGAGTACAGGCGGAAGTAGTTCTGGAGCGTGATCGTGGCGAGGGTCTGGTTCTCCGCCTTGATCTGCACGCCCTCCTTGGCCTCGATGGCCTGGTGCATGCCCTCGTTGTAACGGCGCCCGGGAAGGATGCGGCCCGTGTGCTCGTCGACGATCATGACCTCGCCGTTGAGCACGACGTAGTCCTTGTCCCGCTTGAAGAGCTCCTTCGCCTTGATCGCGTTGTTGAGGAACCCGATGAGCGGCGTGTTGAGCGACTCGTAGAGGTTGTCGATGCCGAGGTAGTCCTCGACCTTCGCGATACCCGGCTCGAGCACGCCGACCGTGCGCTTCTTCTCGTCGACCTCGTAGTCCGCGCCGACGTTCAGCCGGCGCACGACCTTGGCGAACTCGCCGAACCAGCGGTTCGTGTCGCCCGACGCGGGGCCGGAGATGATGAGCGGCGTGCGCGCCTCGTCGATGAGGATCGAGTCGACCTCGTCGACGATCGCGAAGTGGTGGCCGCGCTGCACGAGGTCGTCCGTGGACCACGCCATGTTGTCGCGCAGGTAGTCGAAGCCGAACTCGTTGTTCGTGCCGTACGTGATGTCCGCGGCGTACTCCTGGCGGCGCTGCGCGGGCGTCTGGCCGGAGAGGATGACGCCGGTCGTCAGTCCCAGGAAGCGGTAGACCCGCCCCATGAGCTCGCTCTGGTACTTCGCCAGGTAGTCGTTGACCGTGACGACGTGGACGCCCTTGCCCTCGAGCGCGTTGAGGTAGGCCGCCGTGGTCGCGACGAGCGTCTTGCCCTCACCGGTCTTCATCTCGGCGATGTTGCCGAGGTGCAGCGCCGCGCCGCCCATGAGCTGGACGTCGAAGTGCCGCTGGCCGAGCGTGCGCCGCGACGCCTCGCGGACCGTCGCGAACGCCTCGGGCAGCAGGTCGTCGAGGGTCTCGCCGGCCTCGAGCCGCGCCTTGAAGCGTTCGGTCTCCTCCCGCAGCTCCTCGTCGGTGAGATCCTCGAAGCCGGGCTCCAGCTTGTTGACCTGGTCGGCGATGCCGGACAGCTTCTTGAGGATCCGGCCCTCGCCGATGCGAAGGACCTTGTCGAGGATCGAAGGCACGCAGGACTCCCGTATCGATCGTGGCCCGGGCCGGGTGGTCCGGGAGCAGCGCCGACGCTCTCCCGCACGGGCGCGTGCAGCAGCGGACGTCGACAACGTCACACAACATCGTAGGCGAGACCGGGGCAGCCTCGCCCCGCCCTGGTTTCGCCGACGACGAACCTCGCCCCGCGCCGTCGGGCCGCCCGTGCCCGACACCGCCCCGCGACACGTCCCCGCGCACGCCTCAGGAGGCCGGCGCGAGCTCCGCCGCGAGCGCCGGGGCGAGGTCCCCGACCGGGACGACGTCGACCTCGGGGACGCCCAGCCACGCACCGAGCACGCGGAGCTCCGCGGCGAGCCGGGCCGCCGTCTCCCTCCCTGCCGCGCGCTCGCGGTGCGCCGACTGCACGCGCAGCACGCCCGCCTTCCGGTCCGCCTTGAGGTCGACGCGCGCCGTGAGCTCCTCTCCCTCGAGGAAGGGCAGCACGTAGTACCCGTGCACGCGCTTCGGTGCCGGCACGTAGATCTCGATGCGGTAGTGCACGTCGAACAGGCGCTCGAGTCGCGTGCGCTCGAACACGAGCGGGTCGAACGGGTTGAGCAGGGTCGTCGCGGTCGCGCGGCGGGGCAGCGTGGCGTCGGCGTGGAGGTAGGTGGGCTCGTCCCACCCCCGGACGGTCACGGGCCGCAGCGTGCCCGCCTCGACCAGCTCGCCGAACGCCGCGCGCACCGCCGGACCCTTGAGCCGGAAGTAGTCCCGGAAGCAGCGCAGCGTCCCGACCCCGTGGGCGCGGGCGCCGATCTCGAGGAGCGCGCGGACGGCGTCGGCGTCCGCGACCGGCGGGGTCGCGACCACCTCGGGCGGGAGCACGCGCTCCGTGAGGTCGTAGAGGCGCTCGAACGCGCCGTTGCGGCGCGCTGACGTGATCTCGCCCGTGAAGAACAGGAACTCGAGCGCCCGCTTGGCGACCGTCCAGTTCCAGCCCCACTGCGACCGGTCCCGCGGGTGCGCGCGGCCCTCGGCCTCCAGGATCTCGTGCACCTCGCTCGCCGTGATCGGCCCCCGCTCGGTGACGAGGCGCCGTACGTCCTCCACCGCCTCGGAGTGGCTCATCTCGACCGCGCTGATCGTCCCCCACGCCTCGGTCCGATACCCGCGGCGGCGCCACTCCAGCAGCGGCCACGTGCTCGGCGGGACGTACGACGCGACGTGCGCCCACGTCTCCACGAGCCGGCGCGGGGCTCGCCCCGCCGCTCGGTCCAGCAACGCCGTGTCGTACGGGCCGAGCCGCGCGTACAGCGGCATGAGGTGCGCCCGCGCGAGCACGTTCACCGAGTCGATCTGCAGCAGCCCGAGGCGGTCGATCACCCCCTGGACCTGCCGCATCGTCGGCGCCCGACCGACGGTCCCGTCGTACGGCCTCTCCCGGTGCAGCCCTTGCGCGGCGAGCGCGACACGGCGCGCCTGGGACAGGGACATCGACTCGGACCTCGACGGCGTGGCGACCACCCCCCGATCCTGCCCGACCTCACCCACACGGACGGAGGCGTCGGCCAGATCGCGCGAGGTAGCTTCCCGGGGGCCGGTGGCCCCGCCGTGGTGGGGCGGAAATTTG
>CAZFUQ010000414.1:0-2942 GCA_964521905.1 uncultured Cellulosimicrobium sp. | reverse complement strand
CGCTTCCCCGACGCGCACCTCGCGACCGAGGAGGACGCCGTCGTGCTCGGCCTCAACGCCGTGAGCGACGGCCTCCACGTCGTGCACAACCCGCGCGCCGAGCGTCTCGCCGCGGCCCTGCGCGAGCGCGGGTACGAGACGATCGGCGTCGACACGGCCGAGCTCCTGCGCGGCGGGGGCGGCGCGAAGTGCTGCACGCTGGAGATCCGCCCGGTCCCCGCCGGCGCGGGCGGGAGCGCGTCGTGACCGCGCAGGACGTGAGCGTGTCCGTCGCCGCGCACGACGAGCGCCGCGACGCGCTCGCGCACAACTACCACCCGCTCCCCGTGACCCTCGCGACCGCGGAGGGCTCGTGGGTCACCGACGTCGAGGGGCGGCGCTACCTGGACTTCCTCGCCGGATACTCGGCGCTCAACTTCGGGCACCGCCACCCCGCCCTGGTCGACGCCGCGACCCGCCAGCTCGGCCGCGTCACCCTCACCTCGCGGGCGTTCGACCACGACCTGCTGCACCCGTTCGCCGACGCGCTCGCCGCGCTCGTCGGGCCGCTGACCACGGGAGGCACGGACTCCCTGGTGCTGCCCATGAACACCGGGGCCGAGGCCGTCGAGACGGCGATCAAGACCGCCCGCAAGTGGGGGTACGACGCGAAGGGCGTGCGCCCGGGAGAAGCGACGATCGTCGTCGGCTCCGGGAACTTCCACGGGCGCACGACGTCGATCGTGTCCTTCTCCGACGACGAGGACGCGCGCCGCGGGTTCGACCCGTACACGCCCGGGTTCCGGGTCGTCCCCTACGGCGACGCCGACGCGGTGGCGGCGGCGATCGACGAGACGACCGTCGCGGTGCTGCTCGAGCCGGTGCAGGGCGAGTCGGGCGTGGTCGTGCCGCCGGACGACTACTGGCCGCGCCTGCGCGCGCTCACCGCCGAGCGCGACGTCCTGCTCGTCGCCGACGAGATCCAGTCCGGCCTCGGGCGCGCGGGCACGACGCTCGCCACCGAGACCTGGGGCGTGCGCCCGGACCTCGTGACGCTCGGCAAGGCGCTCGGCGGCGGGATCCTCCCGGTGTCCGCGGTGGTGGGTCGTCGTGACGTGCTCGAGGTGCTCACCCCCGGCACGCACGGCAGCACGTTCGGCGGCAACCCGCTCGCGTGCGCGGTGGGCCTCGCCGTGGTCGACCTCCTGCGCACGGGCGAGCCCCAGCGCCGTGCACGCGAGCTCGGGGTGGTCCTCCAGGACCGGCTCGCCGGGTTCGTGCGGTCGGGGCTGCTCGACGACGCACGCGGCCTCGGGCTGTGGGCGGGGATCGACCTCGACCCCGCGCGCGGGACGGGGCGCGACCTGTGCGAAGGGCTCCTCGCCCGCGGCGTGCTCGCCAAGGACACGCACGGCTCGACCATCCGGCTCGCACCCCCGCTGACCATCACCGAGGAGGACCTCGAGACGGGTCTGTCCGCCCTCGGAAACGCCCTGACGTCGCTCGCGCGCGATCGGTAGAGTCCGGAGGGTGACCTCTCAGTCGCCCGCGCAGGCGCCCGCCGAGCCCCCCGTCCCACCGAGCCCCGCGGCGCAGGACCTCGTGTCCTCGCTCGCGGACCTCCAGCAGGCCCACGACGAGCTCCGCGCTCGCGGGCTCAAGCTCGACCTGACGCGCGGCAAGCCGTCGGCCGAGCAGCTCGACCTCTCCGAGGCGCTGCTCGCGCTGCCGGGCGAGGGCGTGCACACGGACGCGGACGGCACGGACGTGCGCAACTACGGCGGGCTCGACGGCCTCCCCCAGCTGCGCCGCATCTTCGCCGAGCTGCTCGGCGTCCCGGTCGGCCAGCTCCTGGCCGGCGGCAACGCGAGCCTGACCACGATGTACGACACGATCGTCTACGCGACGCTCTTCGGCGTGCCCGGGTCCGAGCGCCCGTGGGGCCGCGAGGAGCGCGTGCGGTTCGTGTGCCCCGTCCCCGGGTACGACCGCCACTTCGCCGTGCTCGAGGAGCTCGGCATCGAGATGCTCCCCGTCCCGATGACGCCCGACGGCCCCGACGCCGAGGCCGTCGCCGCGCTCGTCGCCAGCGACCCGAGCATCAAGGGCATGTGGGTCGTGCCCACGTACGCGAACCCCGACGGGTCCGTCGTCACCGAGGAGGTCGCGCGCCGCCTCGTGTCCATGCCGACCGCCGCGCCCGACTTCCGCATCCTGTGGGACAACGCCTACGCGCTGCACCACCTCACCGACGACGAGGTCACGAGCGCCGACGCGCTCGCCCTCGCCGCCGAGGCCGGGAACCCGGACCGCGTGATCCTGTTCGCCTCGACGTCGAAGATCACCTTCGCCGGCGCGGGCGTCTCGTTCCTCGGGGCCTCCCCCGCGAACATCGCCTGGTACCGCAAGCACCTCGCGATCCAGTCCATCGGCCCGGACAAGGTCAACCAGCTCCGGCACGCGCTGTTCTTCGGCGACGCCGACGGCGTCCGCGCCCACATGCGCAAGCACCGCGACATCATCGCGCCGAAGTTCGACGCCGTGACGAGCATCCTCGCGCAGCGCCTCGGCGCCGCCGGCGTCGCGTCGTGGACCGAGCCGAAGGGCGGCTACTTCGTCAGCCTCGAGGTCGTCCCCGGCACCGCGTCGCGCGTCGTCGAGCTCGCCCAGGCCGCCGGCATCGCGCTCACGCCCGCCGGAGCCCCGTTCCCCTACGGCAAGGACCCCGAGGACAAGGTCCTGCGCCTCGCCCCGACCCTCCCGCCGATCGACGAGGTGCGCGTCGCCATGGACGGCGTCGCGACGTGCGTCCTCCTGGCCGCGGCAGAGCACGCCACGAGATAGCACCACCCGGCCGAGCTAGAGGCCCGGTCCGCCGAGGTAGAGCCGTGGTCGCGCGAGGTAGAGCCGTGGTTCGCCGAGGTAGCTTCCCGGGGGCCGGTGGCCCCGCCGTGGTGGGGCGG
>CAZFUQ010000413.1:0-2960 GCA_964521905.1 uncultured Cellulosimicrobium sp. | reverse complement strand
TCGGCGCGCCGATCGCTCGGGCGAGCGAGAGCGCGGTGAGCACGACCAGCTCGGGTTGCCCGGGCACGACACCCACGACGATCGGATGGCCGCCGAAGTCGACCATGCGGTCGGTCGCGGGCTGGGGCACGGGGTCCATGGTGGTCTCCTGACGCGGGCACGTTCCTGCCCGCCGCGTGAGTCTGGCGTGGGCAGGAACCATCAGCCGTCAGCGGCGGTTCGGGTGCGCGTGCACCCTGGTGGGATCCATCACCGGTGTCAACAGTAGCGTGACACGCCGAAGCCCCACGGAAACCGTGGCGGTGCGCGTCGACGATGTCGCGCGCCCACCTCTCGTCCCCGCGCCGCATCAGACGTCCATCGCCTCACGGAGCGCGGTCGCGGCGACGCGTTCGTCGAGCACCTGACCTGACGCGAGGTCGACGGGTGACCCGAGGATCTCCTCGAACTCGCGCGCAAGACGGACCAGCGGCATGACGCCGACCTCGCGTGGGTCGATGTCGACGAGGAGGTCGATGTCCGGCTCGGGGCCGTCCTCGCCTCGGGCGACCGAGCCGAAGAGCTGGATGCGCGTCGCCCCGTGCCGACGTGCAGCCTCACGGACCTCTGTCCGATGGCGGCGCACCGTGGCGAGGCGCGCGCTGCGGACGTCGATCGCCGACGCGGCCACCAGGTCCGTGCTGAGGCGCACACCGGCGGCGGCGAGCAGCCGTTCGAAGGTGGCGATCGTCGGTGACTCTCCGGACTCGTATCGTGAGATCGCGGGCTGCGACGTGCCGGCGAGCCTGGCCAGCTCGCGTTGCGAGAGCCATGCGCGACGGCGTGCCACTCGGATCAGGCCGCGGCAGTGTCCATGACCCGATGATTCAGTATCGTCGCGTTCTCTCACAGAGGCGGGTACACCCCTGTGCGGAAGACCTCACACGGGCTTAACGGCGGTCGCGCGCGGGGGAAACACGGCGTTCCTAGCGTCCTGGCTACTGACCGGGACCTGCTGTAAGGAGCCGCCATGCCCGCGCCCACGAGCCCCACCACCCACGAGGGTGAGCAGTCCGCAGAGCCTTCCGTCGCCGCCGCACCGGGGACCGCCGGCGCCACGACCACCGCGACGGCCACGACCACCGTGACGACCGCCGTCGGGCACGCCGGCCCGGTGCACCGCTCCGGGCGGTGGATCGACCGCTGGGACCCGGAGGACCCGACGTTCTGGCGCGACGGCGGGCGCAAGGTCGCGTCGCGCAACCTGTGGATCTCGGTGTTCGCGGAGTTCCTCGGGTTCGCCGTCTGGGCGCTGTGGTCGATCGTCGTGCCGCAGCTGCCCGCGGCAGGGTTCGCCCTCACGGTCGACCAGCAGTTCTGGCTCATCGCCGTCCCGAGCCTCGTCGGCGCGACGCTGCGCATCCCGTACACGTTCGCCGTGCCGGTGTTCGGCGGCCGCAACTGGACCGTGGTCTCCGCGCTCCTGCTCCTGCTCCCGACGACGGCGCTCGCGGTCGTCGTGCAGGACCCCGGCACGTCGTTCGGCGTCATGCTCGCCGTCGCGGCGCTCGCGGGCTTCGGCGGCGGGAACTTCGCCTCGTCGATGGCGAACATCTCCTTCTTCTACCCGGAGAAGGAGAAGGGCAAGGCGCTCGGGCTCAACGCGGCGGGCGGCAACCTCGGGACGGCGGTCGTCCAGCTCGCGGTGCCGCTCGTCATCGTCGCGGGGGCGGGCGTCGCGCTCGAGCGCGCGGGCCTCATGATGATCCCGTTCATCCTGCTCGCGGCGTTCCTCGCGTGGCGGTTCATGGACAACCTGACCACGGCGAAGGCGGACCCGCGGTCCTTCGCGGTCGCGACCCGCAACCGGCACACGTGGATCATCTCCTTCCTCTACATCGGGACGTTCGGGTCGTTCATCGGCTACGCCGGGGCGTTCCCGATGCTGCTCAAGGGCCAGTTCCCCGAGGTGACGCTGACCGTCGCGTTCCTCGGGGCGCTCGTCGGCTCGGTGTCCCGACCGCTCGGCGGGATCATCGCGGACCGTCTGGGCGGCACGCGCGTCACCATCGCGTCGTACGCGGTCATGGCGGTCGGCGCGCTCGGGGCGATCCGGGCCCTGGAGTCGCACAGCTTCGGCCTCTTCCTCACCTCGTTCCTCGTCCTGTTCGTCGCGACCGGCATCGGGAACGGCTCGACCTATCGCATGATCCCCGCCGTCTTCCAGGCGAGCGCCGTCCCCGGCGGCGCGCTCGACGGCGCGAGGGCGGTCGACCCCGAGGTGCTGGACGCCGCCCGGGCCCGCGCGCGCAAGGCTGCGGCCGGGTGCATCGGCATCGCCGGCGCGATCGGCGCGTTCGGCGGGTTCCTCATCCCGCGCGGGTTCGCGGCGTCGACGAGCCTGTCCGGGTCGCTCGTCCCGGCCCTGTGGGTGTTCATCGGGATGTACGCGGTCATGGCGGTCGTCGCCTGGGCCGTGTACCTGCGCAAGGGCTCGGCGCTCGCGTCGGCCGGGATCTGACGTGCCGCCCGCTCTCTCGACCGTCTCCGCGCGGGTCGCCGACACGCACTGCCCGTACTGCGCGCTGCAGTGCGGCATGCGGCTGTCCCCGCCCGACGGGGCAGCCCTCGCGCAGGCGGACCGTCCGCCGTCGGGCCTGCTCCCGGTGACGGTGGCGCCGCGCGACTTCCCGACCAACCGGGGCGGGCTGTGCCAGAAGGGCTGGACGAGCGCGACGGTGCTCCGCGCGGCGGACCGGGTCACGACGCCGCTGCTCCGCGGACCCGACGGCGAGCTGCACCCCGCGACGTGGGACGACGCGCTCGACGTCGTGGCCGCCGGGGTCGAGCGGGTGCAGTCCGCGCACGGGCGGGACGCGGTCGCCGTGTTCGGGGGCGGCGGGCTGACGAACGAGAAGGCGTACGCGCTCGGCAAGTTCGCGCGCACCGTGCTGCGCACCGCGAACATCGACTACAACGGG
>CAZFUQ010000412.1:0-2960 GCA_964521905.1 uncultured Cellulosimicrobium sp. | reverse complement strand
CGCATGGCCGAGACGCGCTCGCGCAGCGTCCCGGTCGCGCGCACCGCCGCCGCTGCGGGGTTGTTGAGCTCGTGCGTGAGCCCGGCGGACAGCGACCCGAGGGCGAGGAGGCGCTCGCGCTGCCCGACGACCTGCTGGGCGTCGCGCGTGCCCCAGAACACGCCCTCGAGCAGGTGCACGGCCATCGGGAACCACTCCGTCATGAGTTTGGCGAAGTCGTGCGCCGCGAGCACGAAGAACCGCGAGGGCGCCAGCGCGCGCGCCGAGTGCAGGTACGTCTGGGGCAGGCGGTCGCCGAGGTAGGCGTTCCAGGCGCCCAGGTACACACCGACCTGGTGCGTGCGCGACACCTCGACCTCGTCCTCGCCGACCCGCCGGTACAGGGCGACACCGCCGTCGAGCATGACGTAGAACGCCTCGGCGGGCGTGCCCTCGTGGAAGAGCCATCCCGGCTCGCGGAGCTCGACGTGGCCGGTCGCGCACAGCCACGTGAGCTGCTCGTCGGTGAGGTGCTCGAACAGGAACGTCGTGCGCAGCTCGTCGATGTCGCACGGCATCCAGGCGTCGGGCGTGGGTGCGGGGCGCAGGGCGCCCGGCCCGGTGGTCGGGGCCGTCGTCGGGTCCTCGGTGCTGGTCATGGTGTCACCTCCGGTGACGGGTGCGGTGAACGGTTCAGAGCTGTTCCAGGTAGCGGTGCACGAGCATGACGGCCATCGCGCCCTCGCCCACGGCGGACGCGACGCGTTTGGCCGACTCGGAGCGCACGTCCCCGGCGGCGAACACGCCGGGCACGGACGTCTCCAGGTGGTACGGCGGGCGGTCGAGCGCCCACCCGACGGGCGGCACGCCGTCGTGCAGCAGGTCGGGCCCGGCCAGGACGTACCCGCGCGGGTCGCGCGCGACCACGCCGTCGAGCCAGTCGGTGCGGGGAGCGGCCCCGATGAAGACGAACGCCCACCCGCAGTCGACGCGCCGCGTCTCACCGGTGTCGACGTCGTGCAGCTCGAGGTGCTCGAGATGGTCCTCGCCGGACGCGGAGACCACCTCGGTACGGGTGAGCACGCGCAGGCGCGGGTGCGCCTCGACCTGCTCGACGAGGTAGGACGACATGGACCGGGCCAGCGAGTCGCCGCGCACGACGAGCGTGACACGCCTGGCCTCGCGCGCCAGGTACAGCGCGGCCTGGCCGGCGGAGTTCGCCCCGCCGACGACGTACACCTCCTGGTCGTGGCAGGCGGTCGCCTCGGTCAGCGCGGACCCGTAGTACACGCCGCGCCCGACGAGGTCGCCCAGACCGGGGCCGTCGAGCAGGCGGTAGGACACTCCCGAGGCGAGGATCACGGTGTGCGCGTCGATCGACGTCCCGTCGGGGAACCGCACGCTGCGTGCGGGTCCGTCGACGTCGAGCTCGATCGCGTCGCGCGTCGTGACGATCTCCGCGCCGAACCGCACGGCCTGACGCCGCGCGCGCTCGGCGAGCTGCGCGCCCGAGATCCCGTCGGGGAAGCCGAGGTAGTTGTCGATGCGCGAGCTCTGCCCGGCCTGGCCGCCGGTCGCGGTGCGCTCGACGAGCACGGTCCGCAGCCCCTCCGACGCCCCGTACAGGGCGGCGCTCAGCCCCGCCGGCCCGCCGCCGACGACGACGAGGTCGTAGAAGTCCGCCGTGGGCCGGGTCGCCAGCCCGACACGCTCGGCGAGCGTCGCGTCGTCGGGCGCGACGAGGGCCTCGCCCTCGGGGGTGACCACCAGCGGGAGCGTGGCCGCGTCGGCCTGGGCGGCGGCGAGCAGGCGCGCCCCCTCCGCGGAGTCCGACGGGTACCAGCGGTAGGGGACGCGGTTGCGTGCGAGGAACTCGCGCACCTGCGACGAGCGCGCCGACCAGCGGTGCCCCACCACGACCGTCTCTGCGGGCCGGCGCCGGTCCGTGTGCGACCACGCCTCGAGCTGCGCGTCGACCACCGGGTACAGCTTCTCCTCCGGCGGGTCCCACGGCTTGAGCAGGTAGTAGTCGAGGTCGACGACGTTGATCGCCTCGATCGCGGCCTCCGTGTCCGCGTACGCGGTGAGGAGCACGCGGCGGGCAGCAGGGAACAGGTCCATGGCCTGCTCGAGCAGCTCGACCCCGGTCATGCCGGGCATGCGGTGGTCGGCGAGGACGACCGCGACGTCCTCGCCGCGCAGCGCGAGCTCGCGCAGGGCCTCCAGGGTCGCCTCGCCGGACTCGGCCCGCACGATGCGGTACGTCTCCCCGTAGCGGCGGCGCAGGTCGCGCGCGACGGCGCGCGACACCCCCGGGTCGTCGTCGACCGTGACGATCGCGGGACGCAAGCTGCGGGTGGTGGGTTCCACACGGCCTCCTCGGCAGAGCCCGGACGGGCGACTGCCATCCTCGCTCCCCGCGGCCGTGCCGTCCACGGGGCGCCGCGACCGGGCGGTCGCCGACGCCCGTGCCGACCCGTCGGGACGGCCGGGTTCAGCGGCGGGGAACGGCGAGGGCGTGCCCGGCGGCGCGCAGCGCGTCGCCCGCCTCGTCGAGGCGGGCCTCCGGCACGAGCACCAGGTCCGCGTGGAACGTCGAGGCGACGAAGACCGGCACCCCCGCGTCGGCCAGCGGCCCGACGACGGACGCCAGCATCCCCGGCACGTCCAGCCCGTGCGCGGAGCCGTAGAACCCCGCCCACCGCTCCGCGTCGTCCCACGGGGACGCGTGGCGCACGACCGTCAGCCCCTCGGGGGCCCGCACGAGCGCGACCCACTCGTCGTCCTCGGGGAACGTGGCGCCGGGGACGTGCGCGAGGAGGAACCGGTCGGGGAGGACGTGCAGGTCGAGCGAGGTCATGCCCCGCAACGTAGCGGCCGGCGCCCACACGTCCGTGCTCGTCTTGGGGCACCGGGCGCACGCTACTGTCGACGTGCAGCCTAGATTGCAGAATCCTGCACACATGCTGCATGGGGAGTGC
>CAZFUQ010000411.1:0-2962 GCA_964521905.1 uncultured Cellulosimicrobium sp. | reverse complement strand
GTCGATGGAAGCGCGCATGACGATCTGCAACATGTCGATCGAGGCGGGCGCGCGCGCCGGCATGATCGCCCCCGACGAGACCACGTTCGAGTACCTCAAGGGCCGCCCGCACGCCCCGGCGGGCGCCGACTGGGACGCGGCCGTCGAGTACTGGCGCACGCTGCGCTCCGACGAGGACGCCGTCTTCGACACCGAGGTCACGCTCCGTGCGGCCGACCTCGAGCCGTTCGTCACGTGGGGCACCAACCCCGGCCAGGGTCTGCCGATCTCCGCCAACGTGCCCGTCCCGGAGGAGATCGCGGACGAGAACGAGCGCGTCGCCGCCGAGCGTGCGATCGAGTACATGGGGCTGACCCCCGGTCAGCCGCTGCGCGAGGTCCCGGTCGACACGGTGTTCATCGGCTCCTGCACCAACGGCCGTATCGAGGACCTGCGCTCGGTCGCCAAGGTCGTGCAGGGCAAGCAGAAGGCCGACAGCGTCCGGGTCCTCGTCGTCCCGGCCTCCGCGCGCGTGCGTCTGCAGGCCGAGGCCGAGGGCCTCGACAAGATCTTCCTCGACTTCGGTGCCGAGTGGCGCAACGCGGGCTGCTCGATGTGCCTCGGCATGAACCCCGACCAGCTGCAGCCCGGCGAGCGTGCCGCCTCCACGTCGAACCGCAACTTCGAGGGTCGCCAGGGCAAGGGCGGCCGTACGCACCTCGTCTCCCCGCTCGTCGCCGCCGCGACCGCGCTGCGCGGGACGCTGTCCTCGCTCACCGACCTCGACCTCCCCGCGGACGTCGACATCACCTCCTTCGACGGCACCCCGCTCGCGCCGCTCGACCCGCACGTCCTCGTGCAGGTCTGACCGCAGCCCGCGCCCGCCCGTCGCCCCGCCAAGCCACCGAAGAGGTTCCCGCCATGGAGAAGTTCACGACCCACACCGGCGTCGGTGTCCCGCTGCGCCGCAGCAACGTCGACACCGACCAGATCATCCCCGCCGTCTACCTCAAGCGCGTCACGCGCACCGGCTTCGAGGACGCGCTGTTCGCCGCCTGGCGCGGCGACCCCACGTTCGTCCTCAACCAGGACGCCTACAAGGCGGGCTCCGTGCTCGTCGCCGGCCCCGACTTCGGCACCGGATCGTCCCGCGAGCACGCCGTGTGGGCGCTCAAGGACTACGGCTTCCGCGTCGTCCTCGCGTCCCGCTTCGCCGACATCTTCCGCGGCAACTCCGGCAAGCAGGGCCTCGTCGCCGGCATCGTCGCGCAGGAGGACGTCGAGCTGCTCTGGAAGATCCTCGAGACGAACCCCGGCACGGAGGTGACGGTCGACCTCGTGGCGCGCACCGCGTCCGCGCAGGACGTCACCGTGCCGTTCCAGATCGACGACTACACGCGCTGGCGCCTCATGGAGGGTCTGGACGACATCGGCCTCACGCTCCAGCACGCCGACGAGATCTCCGCGTTCGAGGCGACGCGCGCGTCGTGGCGCCCCAAGACGCTGCCCGCGAAGACGCTGCCGAAGGTCGACATCGAGGCTGCTCGGCCGGTCTGACCTTCCTGTGCCTGTTGCTTGGGGGCGGGGTCGTGTCGCCGACACGTCGCTCGCGCGGGCTGATCGGGGACGACGGCGACTCGCACCGTCGGCGTCTCGCCTCCTCAGGGGCGGGGTGGGCCCTGGTGGATGGCGTCGACGAGGGACTCCGGCGTTGCCGTCTCGGGGTTCCAGCGGGACTCGACCCACCAGGTGGCTCCTGCGTCGGCGAGGCCGGCGAGCAGGTCTGCCGCCGCGGCTCGGTCTGACGGCAGCTCGCCCTGGACGACGACGTCGAACGGGCGGGCGGCGTCGAGGCCCAGCTCGGCTCGGCGGGCGGTGAGCCAGGAGACCAGGGCGGTGACGTCGTCGGGCGTGGGGACGTCGAAGCCGCGGTCGCCGCGGAGCTGGAGGACGATCCCGTCGGCGCGCAGGGTGCGGTCGAGCGAGCGTAGCGGTGGTCGATCGGCGTCCCAGACGCCGACCGGCCAGACCGGCACGTGGTGCCCGACGACCGGGCGCTCGACCGGGCGGGGGAGGAACTGCATCTCGCCGGTGTGCACGTGCGTCCCGTCGAAGGCGAACGGCTCTCCCGTCCAGGCGCGGTCGAGGTAGGCGATCGAGTCGTCGAGAAGCTCGGCCCGCGCACGCAGCGCCTGGGGCTGGTCCGGGACGGCCGAGAAGCCGCCGTCGTCGAGCACGCCCAGCCCGACGGGAAGGACGAGCCGACCACGAGAGAGGTGGTCGACCGTGAGCGCCTGGCGCACGACCTCCCACGGCTTGCGCCGCGGCAGGGCGAACACCATCGCGCCCAGCGCGATGCGCTCGGTGCGGACGGCCGCCGCGGCGAGGACCGCCCACGGGTCGAACACCTCGACGCCCATCGCCATGAGGCTGATGCCGTCCCACGAGAAGAACCCGTCCCAGCCGTTCTCCTCGGCGGCCACCGCCATGTCCACCACCTGCGTCGCGGACCCGAAGCTCCCGACCACCCCGACCCTGACCCCTGTCGACTCACCCATGCCCCCGACGCTACGACCCCCCACCCACACCCGCTGAGTGCATGAAATAGTCGCGCCCGAGGCGGCCGATCGCGACTATTTCATGCACTCAGCGGGTGTGGACCTCAGGGGAGCGGGGTGACGTCGAGGCGGACGATGCGGCGGCGGGCGACGTCGGTCACGGTGAGGCGCCGGTCCCCGACGTCGACGTGGTCGCCGACGACCGCCAGCCGGCCGAGCTCGGCGACGATGAACCCGGCGACGGTCTCGTAGGGGCCGTCGGGCAGCTCGACCCCGGTGCGCCGCGCGAACTCCTCGATGGTCTGCCCGGCGTCGACGCTCGTCGCGGCGCCGTGCTCGCGTGCCGACGAGGGCTCGTCGCGGTCGTACTCGTCGCGGATGTCTCCCACGAGCTCCTCGACGAGGTCCTCGAGCGTGACGATGCC
>CAZFUQ010000410.1:0-2968 GCA_964521905.1 uncultured Cellulosimicrobium sp. | reverse complement strand
CGTTCGACTACACCAACGGTTTCCACGACGCCGCGAACGCCATCGCGACGTCCGTGTCGACCCGGGCTCTCACACCGCGTGCGGCCCTCCTCATGGCCGCGGTGTTCAACCTCATCGGCGCGCTGCTCGGCACCGCCGTCGCGCAGACCATCGCGGAGGACATCGTCGCCGTGGGCGACGTCCCACCGCACCAGGGCCTCGTCATCGTGCTGTGCGGCCTCGTCGGCGCGATCACGTGGAACCTCATCACGTGGTGGCTGGGGCTGCCGTCGTCGTCGACGCACGCGATCATCGGCGGCCTGGCGGGCGTCGGCCTCGCGTCGGGCATCACCGTCCACTGGGACGCGATCCTCGACAAGGTCGTCCTGCCGATGGTCTTCTCGCCGCTCCTGGGCTTCGGCCTCGCGTTCCTGCTCATGGTCGGCGTGCTGTGGCTCTTCCGGAACGCGGCACCGGCCCGGACGTTCCGCCGCTTCCGCATCGCCCAGACGGCCTCGGCGGCAGCCATGGCCCTCGGGCACGGCCTGCAGGACGCGCAGAAGACGATGGGCGTCATCGTGCTCGCGCTCGTCGCGGGCGGGTTCCAGGACGACAACACGATCCCGCTGTGGGTCAAGCTGTCCGCGGCGACCGCGATCTCGCTCGGCACCTACGCGGGCGGCTGGCGCATCATGCGCACGCTGGGGCGCAAGATCATCGAGCTCGACCCCGCCCGCGGGTTCGTCGCCGAGTCGGTCGCCGCCGTCGTGCTCTACGCCAACGCCTTCATCTTCCACGCCCCCGTCTCGACCACGCACACGATCACGTCCGCGATCATGGGCGTCGGGGCGACGAAGCGGCTGTCCGCGGTCCGCTGGGGCGTCGCGAAGAACATCGGCGTCGCATGGATCCTCACCATCCCGGCCGCCGCGCTCGTGGCCGCCGTCGTGTACTGGATCCTCAGCCCGATCCTCATCTGAGCCTCGCCCCTCGGCGCCCACCCGCTCAGTGCAGGGGCGGCGCCACCTTCTCCGCGGCGACGACGCGCGGCCCCTTGGGCGTGCGGGCCACGTGCGCGACGATCATCTCGCCGGGCTCGAGGAACGGGTCGTGCGCCGGGAGCGCGTTGGCGACGGCGCGCCGGGAGTGCTGCCCGAGCACGTCGAGCACCGTGGGCAGGACGGGCCGGTGCGTGCACAGCGCCGACGACCGCTCGGCCTCGAGGAGCTCGCGCACGGTCCGTGCGACGCGCGCGGGGGAACGCTCGTGCTGCGCCTCGGTGAGGTGGTCGCCGGTCACCGTCTCCAGGCCGGACGCGCCGGCGTAGGGCGCGATCGTCTGCGCGCAGCGGTCCCAGCGGCTCGTGACGACGTGCTCGACGCCGTACGCCGCGAGCACCGGGACGAGCGCCACGGCCTGCGCGTGCCCGGCGGGCGTGAGCGGCCGGTCCTGCTCGTCGCCGTGCCACGCGGACCGCGTGACGGCCTTGCCGTGCCGGGCGATGACGACGACGTGCGTCGCGAGCCGGCCCTCCTGGTGCTCGCGCACGAGGGCGTCGAGGGGCGCGCGGTCGGCACCCCGGGTGAGCCGGAGCGCCGCCTCGTCGGCGTCGAGCCACGCGGCGTCGTCGATCTCCTCCGGCGACACGGGAGGCACCGGCGCGCGCGCGGCGAGCGCACCGGCGTCGGACCGGCGCGACGCCTTGCGCGCCGCCCAGTAGTGCACGCGCTTCACCCGGCCCTCGGGCGTCAGGTACTGGAGGCCGGGCAGGGGGACGCCGAGCACGACGGGCCGGCCGGTCTCCTCCGCGACCTCACGCGTCGCGGCGGCCTGGAACGTCTCGCCGGGGTCGAGCTTGCCCTTGGGCCACGACCAGTCGTCGTAGCGGGGCCGGTGGACGAGGCGGACCTGCAGCCCGTCGTCCCGGACGCGCCACACGAGGGCCCCGGCGGACTCGACGACGCGGGCGTGCGACACGTGCGTCGGGCCGAGAGCGTCCACGAGGGGGACACCGCCGTGCAGCGCCGAGGACGGCACTCCCATCCGCTACCGCCTCCCGGTGAGCCGGCGGCGCTGTCGCTGCACGAGGCTCGCCTGGAGGTCGACGAGCGGGGCGCCGTCGGGCGCCGCCTCGGGCCGGTGCCACGTCCCGTCGGCGTCGAGGTGCCACGACGCGGTGCGCTCGGACATCGAGGCGTCGAGCAGGTCGAGCAGGTCGATCACCTGGTCGGGGTCCGTGATGCGCACGAGCGCCTCGACGCGGCGGTCGAGGTTGCGGTGCATGAGGTCGGCCGACCCGATGTAGACCTCGGGGCCGCTCTCGGGTCCCTCGCCGATCGCGGGGCCGACGGAGTTCGCGAACGCGTAGATGCGCGAGTGCTCGAGGAACCGGCCGAGGATCGAGCGCACCCGGATGTTCTCGCTCAGTCCCGGGACGCCCGGGCGGACCGCGCAGATGCCGCGCACGACGAGGTCGACCCTCACGCCGGCCTGCGACGCGCGGTAGAGCGCGTCGAGCGTCGTCTCGTCGACGACGGAGTTGACCTTGATCTTCACCCACGCCTCGTGCCCGGCACGCGCCGCGACGGCCTCGCGGTCGATGCGCTCGACGAGCCCGGAGCGCACGGTGCGCGGGGCGACGAGCAGCCGGTGGAACCGCGACTGGGGCGCGTACCCGGAGAGCTGGTTGAACAGGCGCGTGAGGTCCTGCCCGACGTCCGGGTCGCACGTGAGCAGCCCGTGGTCGGTGTACAGGCGCGCGGTCTTGGGGTGGTAGTTGCCCGTGCCGACGTGGCAGTAGCGCCGCAGCCCGTCCGACTCCTGGCGCACGACGAGCGACAGCTTGCAGTGCGTCTTGAGCCCGACGATCCCGTACACGACGTGCACGCCCGCCTGCTCGAGCTTGCGCGCCCAGGAGATGTTGGCCTGCTCGTCGAACCGGGCCTTGATCTCGACGAGCGCGAGCACCTGCTTGCCCGCCTCGGCCGCG
>CAZFUQ010000409.1:0-2993 GCA_964521905.1 uncultured Cellulosimicrobium sp. | reverse complement strand
CTGTTTTGTCGTGAATGTTGATAGTAGTACGGTTGTTCTTACGCTTGCCTGTAACGTTTTGCGGCTTGGCGTAGTGGGGGATTTTCAGCACAAAACTTCATACGAAGCCGCACAGTTCAAATTTAGCACAAATGTTCATACGAAGAACGTCTGCCCCCATTACGCCAAACCGCTGTTAGTGGCTGTGGCTTTCAGTCGTCCGTTGTCTGCTGTGTCTGGTCGTGTGTCTGCTGAAAAAATAAAAAGTCGGGAAGGAAAAATTTTTGTCTTTGTCGTGTCGGGAAAGGGCAAGCTCTTTTGCAAACTTTGGTTGGTGCGTTGGCTTGTAGCGGTTTGCAAATGTGCTTGTCCCTGCGTGTCGGATTGTGTACTAACTTCTATTGTATTGGAAACGCTTCACCTAACTTTAAAAGTTTAAGTTGATTTTTGATTTTGCCTTTGGCATTTAAAGAATTAAGTATTTTTTCAGGCTCACTCATTGGTTCATCGGCAGAGTCAAATGTTCCGTAATGAAAGGGAATAAAAGTTTTTGCTCCTGTTGCGTGAAAAGCATTTAAAGCATTATAGGGGTCTTGGTGGTGTTGCGACATAAACCAAGTTGGCGAATATGCACCTGCACCAATTAACGCAACATCTATATTTGGAAAAAGTTCGCCAATAGTTTCAAAATGTGAACCGTGTCCCGAATCGCCACCAAAGTAAATAGTTTTGTTTCCCGATTGAATCATAAAACCGCCCCAAAGAGTTGTGTTAATGTCAAACGGACTTCTGTTCGCCCAATGTCTTGACGGCAAAAATGTAATTTTAATTTCGTCATTTGATTGATATTGCTGATACCAACCTGCGGCTTGAATTGGATTTGAAACCCATTTGGCAATAAGTTTATTTAGTTGCAAGCCCACTAAAATTTTAGCTTGCGGATTATTAGCCGACAAACGTTTCAAACTGTTTTTATCGCAATGGTCGTAGTGGGCGTGTGAAACTAAAATGTAATCAATAAACAACAGGCTGTCAGGATTTACAGGATTTTCCGAATAGCGTTTGCCAACAGGTAATTTACCAAACATTGGGTCAATCAAAATGCGAATGCCCGATAATTGAACAAAAAAACTTGCGTGTCCTAACCAAACAATTTTGTCTGATGAATCTAAAAGCCAATTTTCATTTTTCAAAACGGAAATTCGCCAATCGTCATTTTTCTTTTCTTGTTTTTGTGGATTTGGCTCACGCAAGAATTTAAAAATTTCTCTGTAACTGATTATCGTAGGAAATTCTTCGTTGATGAATTTACCGTTTTGGTCTAATGGCGTTCCTGCATAATTCGGCATTATTGTTTTTAATTCCGAATTTGACGTGTAGCCTTTGATTGTCGGTAATTCCTTTTTTGAGAACAACATAATAAATAGCAATATGCTTAACATTTTATCTTACTCTTTGAGCAACCAACTCCGTTGGTGCGTAGCCGAATTGCTTTTTAAATGCGAATGAAAAATGTGATAAATTTTCAAAGCCAACTTCGTAACAAACTTCAATCGGTTTGTTGTTTTGTTCCGCAAGTTGATAGTGTGCTAATTCCAAACGCTTTTGCGTTAGCCACCTTTGCGGTGTCGTATTAAACGCTTTCATAAAATCACGCTTAAAAGTTGTAAGACTTCTTCCTGTCAGATAACTGAACTTTTCCAACGGCATATTGAACATATAGTTCTTTTCCATAAAGCTGATTAAATTAACTTTATGCGGGTCGTCAAAGTTTGCCAACACGCTGTCAATTTCTGAATCAATTTCCCTTAAAATGCTTATTGCTTCTGTAATTTTTAGCAATGCTAAATTTTCAGGAAAAGGTTCTTTCATATCAAAGTACGGAACTAACGAAGCAAGACAACTTTCAAGCAAAGGGTGGTTTTTGAAACTGTGAATTTTTGGAACGGGTGTAATTTTTGTTTTTACTTCTATCTTGCTGTAAAAATCTCGCAGAATTTTTTCAGTTAAAAGCATTACAACTGTTTTGTGTGGCAAACCGTCCTTTGGATAATTGATGATTGTTGCAGGTTTATTTCTTGGAATAAGAAAAATATCGCCCGTCTTGAAAATATGCGTTGCTTCTGACTGCACAATTTTGGTTTCGCCCGAAATGAACCAAATGAGCATATGTTGGTCAAAAACCATTTCTGTCCTTGAAAACTTATCTTCGTAGCAAGAAAGTTTTATTTCAGGGATAAGATGTTTTGATATGTGTTCCATTTTAAATTCTGTTTAAATAATTCTGTTTTTTTACTTCTACAAAGTAAGTTTTTTTTGAATTTACTCGTTTACTTTTAAAGCAACTTTTGCGTTTGGAAAAATGCTTTTGCAAAAGCAAGCGTGTTTAAAAACTCACGATGACAAATGATTTTTCCATTTTCTGCAATTATGTGATTTATGTATAACTGCTTGTAAGTTTCGCCATTTGCTAAAACTGCTTCGCTTTCACATTCTGCAACTACTTCTGTTGGTGTTTCCAAAATGAGTTTAACGTTTGTAAAGTGAAAACTTGGCGTTTTTTGCAAAAGTCCGCTTATAGCCGCTTCAATAGCTACTTGTCCGTCAGTTGTTGTTGGCAAACCTAACGAAGCAAAATAAGGAGCTTCAATTTTTCCGTTTTCTGCAAAGAACGAAGCTGCAACTTCGGGATTTCCCGCATTTACACTTGCCAAATAATCTTTTAATAAAGCAAACGCTGTTTTTTCCTTTTTCATTTGATTGTTGCATTGTTTTGAATTGCTTTTATTATTACGGTAGTGGCGTTAGCCACTACCGTAATTTTTTTGTTTTACTTACGCTGTTACAGGAATTGCGATTGTTTTGATTTCAAGATATTCTTCAAAACCTACAACACCGTTTTCACGTCCGATACCCGATTGTTTGTAACCGCCAAATGGTGCATTTGCAGAAAAGAAGAACGCACCGTTTACGTTCATTGAACCTGTACGCACACTACGTGCTACGTGCATTGC
>CAZFUQ010000408.1:0-2997 GCA_964521905.1 uncultured Cellulosimicrobium sp. | reverse complement strand
GCTGTTCTCGGCGCTCGCCTACCTTCCGGTGGTCGTGCCGCCGGTCGTCTCGGTGCTGCTGTGGAAGTTCTTCTACAACGGCAGCCCCACGGGCGTGTTCAACACGATCCTCGGCTGGGTGGGCCTCGGCCCGTACCCGTGGCTCCAGGACGCGTCGTCGGCGATGCCGTCCCTGGTCCTCGCGGCCACGTGGGCCGGTGCGGGCGGGACGATCATCATCTACCTCGCCGCGCTGACGAGCGTGCCGCCCGAGCTCTACGACGCCTCCGAGGTCGACGGTGCCGGGCTGTGGCGCAAGATCTGGCACGTCACGCTGCCGCAGCTGCGCGGCGTCCTGTTCATCACGCTGATCCTGCAGGTCATCGGCACGGCGCAAGTCTTCCTCGAGCCGTACCTGTTCACCGGCGGCGGGCCCAACAACGCGACGCTGACGGTCCTGCTGCTCATCTACCGCTACGCCTTCCAGAACAGCCTCGGCGGCGACTACGGCGCCGCGACCGCGCTGTCGCTCATGCTCGCGGCGTTCCTGGCCGTCTTCTCGCTGATCTACTTCCGCCTCACCCGGTCCTGGAGCACGTCATGACTCTCTCGCCCACCGACAACCCGAGCGAGGTCGGCGTCGTCTCGCAGGACTCCGCCGCGGCGGCCTCCGCGGCCGACGACCCGGCGGACACCTCGCGCCGTGCCGCCGACGCGAGCCGCAGCCGGCGTGAGGCCGACCGCCGCAGGGTGAGCGCGCGGCGGCGCAAGGCGCTCGACGGCGTCGAGGACCGTGGCGCGCTGTCCGAGGCGGACTGGCGCCGGCCGGGGATCTTCTGGGGCATGGGCACGACGCACGTCCTGCTCCTCGTGATCCTCGTCGTCGCGGGCCTCGGCCCGATGCTGCTGCTCGCCAAGTACGCCGTCACGCCGACGCAGGACATCCTGCGCACGCCGATGGCGATCTTCCCCAACGGCATCGCCTGGGACAACCTCGACCGGGCGTGGAACGACGTCCAGGTCAGCCGGTACTTCCTCAACACGATCTGGCTCGCCGTCGGGTCCTGGGCGTCGCAGATCATCGTCGCGACGACGGGTGGCTACGCGCTGTCGGTCCTGCGCCCGCGGTACGGCAAGGTCGTGCAGGCGCTCGTGCTGTCGACGATGTTCGTCCCCTCGATCGTGCTGCTCGTGCCGCTGTACCTGACGATCCTCGACCCGCCGCTGCTCGGGCAGTCGCTCATCAACAGCTTCTGGGCCGTGTGGCTGCCCGCCGGCGCGAGCGCGTTCAACGTGCTGCTGGTGCAGCGCTTCTTCGACAGCCTCCCGCGCGAGGTGTTCGAGGCGGCGCGCGTCGACGGCGCGGGGCCGTACCGGCTCTTCTGGTCGATCGTCCTGCCGATGTCCCGGCCGATCGTCGGCGTGGTCTCGGTGTTCGCGGTCATCGCCGCGTGGAAGGACTTCCTCTGGCCGCTGCTGGTCCTCAAGGACCCGGCGATCCAGCCGTTGTCCGTGCGCCTGCCGTCCATCGAGGCGTCGACCGACCTGGGCGTGTTCCTCGCGGCGCTCGCGATCTCCACCCTCATCCCGGTCGCCCTGTTCCTCGTGTTCCAACGCATGTTCCTCCAGGGCGCAGGCCTCGGAGGCGCGGTCAAGGGCTGACCCGGCCTCCTGCCGAACACGACTTTGGTGTCGTTATCCCGCGGATAACGACACCAAAGTCGTTCTCGACCGCGCGCAGGACGGCGTCGTGGACGTCGGTGTTGCGCTGGGCGCCCGCGAGCCGCTCACCAGCGGTTGTGGACCTCCTCGGCCCAGCCCACGAGGCCGTCGAACCGCACCGGCCCGGCGCCGCGCCCTCCCGCCGGGTCGGGCGTCGACGGCGTGAAGGTCCCCGACCAGTGGCCGAAGCACTGGTCGGTCGACGACGCGACGACGCCGAGGTTCGTGCGCGTGACCTTGGTGTGGAACGGTGCGAACGTGGCATCGAGCCCGCCGCCGGTGACGCGCCACGGCCGGCGCGGGTCGGCGAGGTCGTAGTCCCAGACGAGCTCGTCGGGGAGGTGGTGGATCCGCCCGTCGAGGAGGACCGCGTTCTCGGTCGAGCCCGTGCCGACCGTCCAGCGTCCCCCGACCTGGAGCCCGACCACCCGTCCGTGGCTCTCGCCGGACCCGGCGCCCCAGTTCCAGCGCACGTCGTACGGCCAGCGGCCCCGGCCGTGGTCGAGCACGGCCCAGGACGAGCCGGCGGGCACCTCGACCGTCCGGCCGTCGACCCACAGCGTGCCGTGCGCGGGGCGCGCGACGTCCTTGACCGTGTACTGGAAGCGGGTGTCGCTCCACGGCACGACGACGGCGAGGCGCTCGTGCCCCGCCGGCAGCTCCGCGACGACGTCGAACGAGACCTCCTCGGTCCGGGCGCGCAGCCGGGTGCCGCCGTCGACCTCGTCGAGGTCGATCGCGAGGTTCTTCGCGCGCGCCCGTGCCGGGCCGTCCCCGAGCGACCCCGGGAGCTCGACGCCCCGGGCGGGGAGCACCGTCGCGGAGGCCCCGAAGGCCCGCTCGGTCTCGCGGTCCAGGACCCAGACCTCGTGGACCGCGGCGTAGTCGATCGAGGAGACGGTGAGCGCGAGGACGTGGGTCGGGGTCGTGACGCCCCAGTACTCCCAGCGCTTGTTCCGGCCCGTGTGACGGCGGCCGTCCCGCCCGACGCCGGACGTGTCGACGAGCGGCTGGCGCGCCCAGCCGACGGCGCGGCGGTCGAGACGGCCGTCGGGCAGGGTGAGCGACACGCGCTCGGTGATCTCCGGGAGCGTCACGGCTCCACCTCCAGGTCGGTGCGGTCGGGGTCCGGTGCGTCGTGGGGTCGGTGGTGCGGGTCGCGTGCGCGAGCGGCCGCAGGAGCGCGCGGGCGCGCTGGAGGGGGCGGGCATCGGCATCCTTGCTGACGGTCCGGCGGGCGAGGGAAGCCGATTCTAGGGCCTGGGCAGGACCGCTCCGGACGGGGCGAGGACGAGG
>CAZFUQ010000407.1:0-3014 GCA_964521905.1 uncultured Cellulosimicrobium sp. | reverse complement strand
ACTTGCGGCGGATGCTGCGCACGGTGCGCACGGTGCGCGGCCCGACGGCGTCCATCGCGACGTCGGCGTGGCCCTCCAGCAGGGCCATGACGGCCGTGACGTCGGCGAGGCGGTCCTGCTCGTCGGGCGTGAGGAGGCCGTCGACGAACGTCCCGCCCTCGCCGCGGACCGCGTCGAGCACGGCGCGGCCGACCGTCGCGAGCTTCTCGCGCAGGCGCGCCTCCGCGAGGCGCCGCGACGACGCGGAGAGCTCGGTGAGGAGGTCGCCCGCGCGCGTGCGCAGGTGGTCGGCGAGCCACGGCGCGGCGGCGAACTGCAGCGCGTGCGTCTGCTCGTGCAGGCAGACCCAGAGGCGGAAGTCGGCGGGGGCGAGGTCCAGGGCGCGCTCGACCTGCAGCACGTTGGGCGCGACGAGCACCAGTCGCCCGGGCGAACCGGCCGTGCCGGGCGACGGCGCGCCCAGCCCGCTGTAGGGGTCGAACTGGCCCAGCACGCGGCTCGCGAGGACGGCGAGCACCGACCCGACCTGCGCGGCACCGACGAGCGCCGTCGCCTGGGGGACGCGCCCGCTCTCGCCGACGAGCGCGTCCGTCACGCCGTCGGTGAGCGAGGCCATGATCTCGGTGTTGGCGCGCGCCCAGCGTGCGCGGTCGACGACGTAGACCGTCCCGAGACCCGTCCGCGTGGCGCCGCCGAGCGGGGTCATGCGCGTCACGTCGAGCACGTGCGGGACGGCGGCGTCCGCGGCCGTGCGCAGCCCGTCGACCAGGTCCGCGAGCTCGTCGCGCGACGCCTGCGGGCCGGGCCGCGCGAGCCGGCCCGCGATCTGTGCGGCGGCCGACCAGTCGACGATCGACGTGCCGCCGGACGAGCGTCCGTCCTGCTCCACGAGGGTCACGGTCTCACCGTATCCCGCGGCGGCGGTGCCGACGGGGGCCGGGGACCGCCGAGGAGCGCCGGGCCGTCACGGGGTCAGGGCGTGCAGCCGCACTGCGCGAGGGACCCGACGAAGTCGTCGAGGATGATGCGCGCGCCGTAGGTCCCGCCGTCGGGCACTGCGTCGGCCATGAGGGAGAACACGAGAAGACGGTCGTCGGCGGTGACGACGGTGCCGGCGAGCGACGTGATGTTGGGCAGGCTGCCGGTCTTGGCGCGCACGACGCCGCGGCCCGCGTTGTCGAGGAAGCGCTCGCCGAGCGTGCCGGACAGGCCCGCGACCGGCAGCCCGATCGCCCCGGGCCGCAGCTGCGGGTGCTCGGGGTCGGCGAGCAGGGCGACGACCTCGTCGAGCTGGGCGGGCGTGATCACGGACCCGTCGCCGAGCCCGGACAGGTCGGCGAGCGTCGCACCCGTGAGGTCGACGCCGAGGCCCTGGACCGCGGCGCGCACGGCCTGGGTGGCGGCGTCGGCGGACCCCGGCAGTCCGGCGTCGAGCGCGACGAGGCGTCCCACGACCTCGGTGAGGGTGTTGTCGGAGTGCTGCAGCAGGTAGGTGACGACGTCGCTCAGCGGGGCGGACTCCACCTCGCCGACCGTGCGGCCCTCGCTCGGTGCCGCCGCGCGGGCGACGTTCCCCGACACGGTCACGCCGTGGTCCGCGAGCGCGGCGACGAACGCGTCCGCCGCGGCCATCGCCGGGTCCTCGGAGCGGGGGGCGTACTCCTCGTCCGTGAGACGCGCGACGTTCACGGCGAGCGCGGCGACGGGTGCGACGTAGCCGTTGCGCACGCTCAGCGGGTCGACGGTGGGCGCGACGGCGGCGCCCGTGAAGAGCGTGTCGTCGAGCCGCAGGGTGATCGCCGTACGACCCGTGAGCCTCAGCTCGCCCGCGACCTGGGCCGCCAGGTCGCCGAGACCGGCACGGCCGTTGACCGCCGTCGGGTCCCCGGCGCCGGCGGCGAGCATCATGTCGCCCCCGCCCACGAGGTACACCGTCTCCTGACCCTCGAGGACGGCGCGGGTCGGGAGCGTCGTGCGCGCACCGGGCGACGTGAGCGCCGCGGCGGCCGTGAGCGTCTTGAGGGTCGACGCCGGGACGTGGCCGGTGCTCTCGCCGCTCGCCCCGAGCACGTCGCCGGTCACCGCGTCCGTGACGAGCACCCCGACGCGCGGGCCCAGCCGCGTGTCCGCGGCGAGCGCGTCGACGAGGTCCTGCACGGCGCCGGGGTCCGGGGCGCGCGCGGCGTCGTCGAGCGCGGGCAGCTCCACCTCGAGCGCCGGGGCTGGGACCGCCCCCGGTGCGTCGGGGAACGGGTTCGGCTCGGGCCAGGCGGGCTCGGTGGTGAGCATCCCGGGGACGACGTCGTACGCGTCGGCGACGAGGTAGCCCCCCGTGAGCGCCAGCACGACGCCCACCGCCACGCCTGCGCGCGTCCCCCAGCCCATGCGTCTCCCTCGGTCCGGCCCGCTCGCGCGGGAGCGCCCCGCGTCGTCCGTCCCGGGCGGGACCGGGGTGCGGGCACGTGCGCATTATCACTCAGCCCGCGCGCCCGACGTGCCCGCGCCGACGCTCACGCGTGAACGGCACGTGTCACACTAGTTCCCGCACGACGGCGTGGTCCGTCGTCCACATGACCCAGCCACCGCCCCGAGCGTCGCGGTGCCGGTACGACTGGAGGAAGCAGTGGAGTTCGACGTCACGATCGAGATCCCCAAGGGACAGCGCAACAAGTACGAGGTGGACCACGCGACGGGCCGTATCCGGCTCGACCGCATGCTCTTCACCTCGACGCGCTACCCGGACGACTACGGGTTCATCGAGGGGACGCTCGGCGAGGACGGCGACCCGCTCGACGCGCTCGTGCTGCTCGAGGAGCCCACGTTCCCCGGCTGCCTGATCCGGTGCCGCGCGCTCGGCATGTTCCGCATGCGCGACGAGGCCGGCGGCGACGACAAGGTGCTGTGCGTGCCCAAGGGCGATCAGCGCGCGTCATGGCGCTCCGACATCGACGATGTCTCGGAGTGCCACCGGCTCGAGATCCAGCACTTCTTCGAGGTCTACAAGGACCTCGAGC
>CAZFUQ010000406.1:0-3021 GCA_964521905.1 uncultured Cellulosimicrobium sp. | reverse complement strand
GCGCCTCGCCCACCTCGATGGTGAGCGAGGCGCAGAAGCTCATGGACGACTACTTCGAGCGCTTCGGCGGGGTGCGCGACTACCTCACGGGGGTCGTCGACGAGGCGCGCGCGACCGGGTACACCGCGACGATCCTCGGGCGTCGCCGGTACCTGCCGGACCTCACGAGCGACAACCGCCAGCGTCGGCAGATGGCGGAGCGCATGGCCCTCAACGCGCCCATCCAGGGCAGCGCCGCGGACATCATCAAGGTGGCGATGCTCGGCGTGCAGCGCGCGTTCGACGAGCGCGGCCTCGCGTCGCGGCTCCTCCTGCAGGTGCACGACGAGCTCGTGGTCGAGGTCGCCGCGGGGGAGCGCGAGGTCGTCGAGGAGGTGCTGCGCGCCGAGATGGGCGTCGCCGCGGACCTCGACGTACCGCTCGACGTCTCGGTGGGCGTGGGCGCCACCTGGCACGCCGCCGGGCACTGAGCCACCCCGCGCGCCCGGCCGCCCGGCTCAGCCGGGCAGGCGCGTGCGGAAGATCGCCGTCCCGGGCAGGTACGCCCCGCGCACCGGACCCCACCCGCCCCACACGTTCGGGTTGTCCGCGGGCCACCCTGGCTCGACGACGTCGAGCACCTCGAGCCCGGCGGCGACGACCTCGCGCACGTGGTCGCCGAGCGTGCGGTGGTACTCGGCGTACACGACGCGCCCGGCGTCGTCGGTCTCGACGTAGGGGCGGCGGTCGAAGTACGAGCGGTGCGCGGTCAGGCCGTGCTCGGACGGGTCGTCCGGGAACGCCCAGCGGACCGGGTGCGTGACGGAGAACGTCCACGTGCCGCCCGGGCGCAGCACCCGCGCGACCTCCCGGTGGATCGCGTCGGCGTCCGGCACGAACGGGATCGCGCCGAACGACGTGAAGGCGACGTCGAAGGCGGCGTGCGCGAACGGCAGGCGGCGCGCGTCGGCCTGGACCATCGGGACCCGCACGCCCGTCTCGCGGTCGAGGCGTGCGCCGGACGCGAGCATCCCGCCCGACACGTCGGTCGCCACGACCGACGCCCCGCGGGTCGCGAGCCACCGCGAGCACTGCGCGGCCCCGGCCCCGATCTCGAGCACGCGCCGGCCCTCGACGTCCCCGAGCAGGCGGGCGTCCTGCTCGCGCAGCCCCTCGGGGCACCAGCAGAAGTCGACGGCACCGAGGAAGTCGCCGTGCTCGTCCAGGTACTCGGCCGCGTTCGCGTCCCACCAGCCGCGCCCGGCCCGGCCGCCGTCGACGGCGGGGACGTCGCGGTAGCCCGCGTGCGCGGCCGGGCCGGGCGCGCCGGGATCGTGCGGGACCGACGGCGAGGAGGAAGCGCTCATGGCGACATTCTCCCGGACGGTGCGCCGCTCGACCCGAGCCCACGGGACCTTGGTCGCTCGCGTGCCCGCGGACCGGGACGGGCTGCACCGGACGGCCCGCGGATGACTAGGCTGGTCACGGACGCGGTGCCGCGGAGGTCGGCACCTCCGTCGGGGCCGGACCGTGCGCGTCGGCGTGCGGCACGTGACGACCAGACGGAGGACCAGGTGCGCATCGGACTTCTCACCGGCGGAGGCGACTGCCCCGGCCTGAACGCGGCCATCCGGGCCGTGGTCAAGCAGGGGACGGGGGAGTACGGGCACACCATCATCGGCTTCCGCAACGGGTGGCGCGGCGTCGTCGACGGGGACGTGTTCCCCCTCGGGCGTCAGGACATCCGCAACGTGCTGCCGGTCGGCGGGACGCTGCTCGGGACCGCCCGCTTCCACCCGAGCGTCGAGGACGGGAGCATGGAGGCCGTGCTCGCCACGGTCGAGGCGGAGCGACTGGACGCGGTCATCTGCATCGGCGGCGACGGCACGCTGCACGCCGCGAGCAAGGTCGCCGAGGCGGGCGTCCCCATCGTCGCGATCCCCAAGACGATCGACAACGACGTCGAGGGCACCGACCTGTCGATCGGGTTCCACACCGCGGTGAACATCGCGACGGAGGCGCTCGACCGCGTGCACACCACGGCGGAGAGCCACAACCGGGTCATGGTCGTCGAGGTCATGGGACGGCACGCCGGCTGGATCGCGGTGAACTCCGGCATCGCGGGAGGCGCCGAGGTCGTGCTCGCGCCCGAGGAGCCGTTCGACATCGAGCAGGTCGTGAAGTTCCTGCGGCACCGCCACCGCGCGCACGCGAACTTCTCGATCGTCGTGGTCGCGGAGGGCGCGGTCCCGCGCGAGGGTTCGTCGATGGAGTTCACGCAGCAGCTCGGCCGGTTCGGCGAGATCGTCGCGGGGTCGATCGGTGAGCGCGTGAGCGCGGAGATCGCGGCGCGCACCGGGTTCGACACGCGCCTGACCGTCCTGGGCCACGTGCAGCGCGGCGGCGAGCCGACGCCGACGGACCGGATCCTCGGGAGCCGGTTCGGGGTCGCGGCGGTCGACGCGGTGAGCACCGGGACGTCGGGCGTGATGACCGCGCTGCGCGGCGAGCGCGTCGAGCTCGTCCCGCTCGCGGAGGTCGCCGGCCGGCCCAAGCGCGTACCCGAGGAGCTGCTGCGCGTCGCGCGCGTGCTCGCCTGAGAGGGCGGGCGCGACGAGGCGCACGATCTCGCGTTGACCACCGGGCTGGTACCCGGATATGGTGGACGGCGGTGCATTGCGCCCGCCGCCGACCCACCGGTGCCGTTCCCGCCGTCTTCACGGTGCTCGGTCCGATCGACGCCACAGCGTCCGGGTCGGAAGCGGGTGGTGCGCCGCGAACCCTATCCGCTCGACTTCCCTGTCCGCATCGGAGCATCGAACTCAATGACCATCTCTACCCCCGCGAAGTCCGCACCCCAGGTTGCCGTCAACGACATCGGCACCGAGGAGGACTTCCTCGCCGCCGTCGACGCGACCATCAAGTACTTCAACGACGGCGACATCGTCGAAGGCACGATCGTCAAGGTGGACCGCGACGAGGTCCTTCTCGACATCGGCTACAAGACCGAGGGCGTGATCCCCTCGCGCGAGCTTTCCATCA
>CAZFUQ010000405.1:1897-3039 GCA_964521905.1 uncultured Cellulosimicrobium sp. | reverse complement strand
GGCGCCGACGGGCCGGGCGGCGCCCGGTCAGGACTGGCAGACCCCGCACCAGAAGAGGTTGCGCCCGGCGAGCTCCTTGAGCAGCACGGGCGTCCCGCAGACGCGGCAGGGCAGCCCGTGACGCTGGTAGACGTAGAACGACTCGTCCCGCGGCACCGCGTCCGGGTCGCCGTCCGTGTTCTGCCGCACGCGGACCCCGGGTGCGCCGGGCGCCGGGACCGCTCGGTCCGACCCGTCGCGGTCCTCCGGGCGGGTCGTGACGATCGCGCCCCGCCGCACGCCGTCGTGCATGAGGACGACGAGGTCGTCCCAGAGCGTCCGCAGGATCTCCGCCGGGACGTCGCGGCCCGGCAGCAGGGGGTCGAGCCGGGCCCGGAACAGCGACTCCGCACGGTAGATGTTGCCCACGCCGGCGACGACGTCCTGGTTCATGAGCAGGAGCCCGACGGCGCGGCGCGAGCGTCGTACGGTCGTCACGAACTCCTCGCGCGGCTCGGGCTCCCCGGGACGCGGGGTACGGATCGGGTCCGGACCGAGCCGGCGCTCGACCTCACGCTTCTCCGCGCCGGTGATCACCTCGCACGCCGTGGGCCCGTTGAGGTCGGCGACGGCGTGCGCCCCGAGGAGCCGTGCGCGCACCGCACCGCGCGGCGCCGGGGGAGACCACGCGTCGTCGGGCGGCGCACCGGTCCCCTCGACCGGCGGGCCCACGGGCACGGTCTCCCGCTCGCCGATGCGGCGCCGCGGGGCCCCGATCGCGTGCACGACGGCGGTGCTGCCGTCCCCGGCGAACGTCCACGCCCCGTAGAGGCCGAGGTGGACCCGGAGCCAGCGCAGGTCGTCCGGCGCACCGGGCACCGCGGTCCCCAGGCCCGCTCGCGCGGGGTCGGCGAGACCGAGGAAGAGCTGCTTGCCCCACGCCTCGCTCGCCACGAGGACGTGCCCGTCGAGCAGGGCGGCGCCCGCGGCGAACCGGCCCTGCGGGCTGCTCACCGCGAGCGCCTGGCCCGCGAAGAGCTCCCCGAAGGTCCGCGCGAGGCGGTGGACGGTGTGCCCCTCCGGCACGTCAGGCGGAGGTGCCGCGCGCGGCCTCGTACGCCGCGAGCTGGTCGACCCGCGCCACCAGCGCCGGATCGACCAGC
>CAZFUQ010000405.1:0-1887 GCA_964521905.1 uncultured Cellulosimicrobium sp. | reverse complement strand
ATCCGGCGCTGGTGGCGCGGGTCGCCGCTGAACGGCTCCGCGAGGAACGCGTCGACGAGCCCGGTCGCCTCGTCCGCGGAGTGCTGGCGCGCACCGACCGCGACGACGTTCGCGTCGTTGTGCTGGCGCGCGAGGCGCGCGGTCTCGAGGTTCCACGCGAGCGCGGCGCGCACGCCGTCGACCTTGTTGGCCGCGATCTGCTCGCCGTTGCCCGACCCGCCGATGACGACGCCCAGCGCACCGGGCTCGGCGACGACCGCCTCGCCGGCCGCGAAGCAGAACGACGGGTAGTCGTCCTGCGCGTCGTACGTGTGGGCCCCGTGGTCGACGACGTCGTGCCCCGCGGCCCGCAGGTGCTCGACGAGATGGGCCTTGAGCTCGAAGCCGGCGTGGTCGGCGGCGATGTGAACGCGCATGGGCCCATCATGCCCCAGCGAGCCCCCGCGACGTCGCGAGGAGGCCGTAGCCTGAGACGCATGACGCAGACCTCCCCGCTGTCCACGACCGCCGAGCCCGGCGAGCCCGGTACGCCGCGCTCCGGCATCGACCTCGACGCCCTGGACCCCGCCGTCCGCCCGCAGGACGACCTCTACCGGCACGTCAACGGCCGCTGGCTCGCGACGCACGTGATCCCCGCCGACCGCGCCATGGACGGCTCCTTCCGGGCGCTGCTCGACCAGGCCGAGGTGCAGGTGCGCCAGATCATCACGGACCTCGGCGAGGCCGTGGCGTCGGGGGCGCAGGACGTCGGCGCGGACGCGGCGAAGGTCGGTGCGCTCTACGCGAGCTTCATGGACACGGACACCGTCGAGGCACGGGGCACGACGCCGCTGCAGGCCGACCTCGCGCTGATCGCGGCCGCGACGAGCCAGGCCGAGCTCACCGGGGCGCTCGGCGCGCTGCAGCGCACGGGCGGCGCGGGCGGCGTCGGGTTCTGGGTCGACAACGACGCGAAGGACCCCGAGCGCTACGTCGCGTACCTCTACCAGTCCGGGCTGGGGCTGCCCGACGAGGCGTACTACCGCGAGGACCAGTACGCGCCCGTGCGGGAGAGGTACACCCCGCACGTCGCGCGCATGCTCGCGCTGGCCGGCGTGACGCCGCAGGCGTGGGGCGCGACGCCCGAGGAGGGCGCCGAGCGCGTCGTCGCGCTCGAGACGCGGCTCGCCGCGAAGCACTGGGACGTCGTGCGCGACCGCGACGCGGACCTCACGTACAACCCCAGCACGCTCGCCGCGCTCGCCGAGGAGGCCCCGGGCTTCGACTGGCGGGCCTGGGTCCTCGCCCTCGGCGCCCCGGCGGGGTCGTTCGACCACGTCGTGGTGCGCGAGCCGGACTTCGCGACGGGCTTCGCGGGGCTGTGGAGCAGCGAGTCCCTCGAGGACTGGAAGCTCTGGATGGTCTACCACCTGGTGACCGCGCGCGCGCCGTACCTCACGGACGAGCTCGTCGAGGCGAACTTCGACTTCTACGGCCGCACGCTGTCCGGCACGCAGGAGGTGCGCGAGCGCTGGAAGCGCGGCGTGTCCGTCGTCGAGGGCGCGCTGGGCGAGGCGGTCGGCGCGCAGTACGTCGCCCGCCACTTCCCGCCGGCGCACAAGGCGCGCATGGAGGAGCTCGTCGCCTATCTCGTCGCCGCCTACCGCGAGTCGATCTCCACGCTCGACTGGATGACCGACGCGACGAAGGCCAAGGCGCTCGCCAAGCTCGAGTCGTTCACGCCGAAGATCGGCTACCCGGTGAGGTGGCGCGACTACTCCGCGCTCGTCGTCGAGGCGGACGACCTCGTGGGCAACGTGCGGCGCGCGCACGCGTTCGAGCAGGACCGCGAGCTCGGCAAGATCGGCAGGCCGATCGACCGCGACGAGTGGTTCATGACGCCGCAGA
>CAZFUQ010000404.1:0-3067 GCA_964521905.1 uncultured Cellulosimicrobium sp. | reverse complement strand
CCTTCCGCGGTGTGGTTGTAGACGACGTCGAGGATGACCTCGATGCCGGCCTCGTGCAGCGCCTTGACCATGGTCTTGAACTCCATGACCTGCTGACCGCGCGTCCCGTACGCCGCGTAGCCGTTGTGCGGCGCGAAGAACCCGATCGTGTTGTACCCCCAGTAGTTCGACAGCCCCTTGGCGACGAGGGTCGGGTCGTTGACGAACTGGTGGACCGGCATGAGCTCGACGGCGGTCACCCCGAGCGTCACGAGGTGCTCGACCACGGCCGGGTGCGCCATGCCCGCGTACGTCCCTCGCGTCTCCTCGGGGACGTCGGGGTGGCGCATCGTCATGCCCTTGACGTGCGCCTCGTAGATCACGCTGTCGTGGTAGTCGCGGGTCGGCGGGCGGTCGTCGCCCCAGTCGAAGTACGGGTTGACGACGACCGAGACCATCGTGTGCCCGGCGGAGTCGTCGTCGTTGAGCGGGGGAGGGGGCTGCGGCACGTCGTCCCCGTGCTGCGTGACGTCGTCGCCGGCGGTCTCCGGGTCCTGAGGGGTGCCGAACCGGTAGGAGAACAGCGACTCGTCGCCGTCGACCCGCCCCTCGATCGCCTTGGCGTACGGGTCGAGCAGGAGCTTCGAGGGGTTGCAGCGCTGACCCTTCGCCGGGTCGTACGGGCCGTGCACCCGGTAGCCGTAGCGCGTGCCGGGCCCCTTGCCCGGCAGGTAGCCGTGCCAGACGTGCGCGTCGACCTCCTGGAGGTCGACGCGCGTCTCGGCGCCGTCGTCGTCCAGGAGGCAGAGCTCCACGCGCTCGGCGACCTCGGAGAACAGGGCGAAGTTCGTCCCCGTCCCGTCGTACGTGGCCCCCAGGGGATAGGGGTGCCCGGGCCAGGTCTGCATGCCCCGAGGATTCCACGCCTCCTCGTCCGCTGCTCTCGCAGGCCCGGGCCGCGCCGCACCGCCGGCCTCGTCGTGGCATGAATAGTGTGCCAAGCGCCGAACGCTCCTCGCGGCCACCCTCGGGAGGAGGCCTCACCCTCGTCGCCCGGACGGCGCGCCGGGTGGGTGGGATGCGACGCGGCGTCGGACCTGGTAGACCCGTGCCATGAGCACCAACGCGCGCCACCGGGACGATCTCAACGAGTCCGACGTCGCGTCGGCGAGGCTCTCCCCGCGGCGCGACGACGAGGAGGTGCCCGGCGACGTGCTCACCGGGGGTGACGCGACCAAGGCGCCGCACTCGCTCTCGGAGGTCGAGCGGCGGCCGATCGAGGGGGCGTCCTCGGGCACCTCCTGGGACGACCCCGACGAGCTGTAGCCGTCAGTCGACGCGGGGCAGCCGGTCGGCGTCGACCGGGATGAGGCGCGGCATGCCGGCGGGGGCGACCGCGCTCAGTGCGAGGTAGCGCGCCTCGGCGCGGTGCAGCCGGATGTGCTCGTCGACGGTCCAGTCCGGGCCGTTCGTCAGCGTCATGCCGCACGAGCAGTCGATGGTCACGCGGCCCGAGGAGTCCTCGTGGACCTGCCCGATCGTCACGTGCGCGGAGCGCGCCCCGGCCTTGGCGCGACGCATGACGGCGCTCACGGGCTCGGGTCGGGAGCGGTCAGGGGTCGGGGGTGCGGCGTCCACGGGTCACGAGCGTAGACGCCGGACGGCCGTCGCGCGGGGTCCGACGGGCGGGCGCCCGCCGGAAGGGGGTCAGTGCGTGTGCGCGAGTCCCAGCTCGTGAGCGCGCTCGTGCTCGCGCTCGGCCGCCTCGCGTGCCGCGACGCGTGCGCGGACCTCCTCGCGCCGCAGGGGCGGGACGGTCGACGGCGGGTTGCGGCGCTCGGGGAGCTCGTCGAGCAGGCGCGCGACGAGCGCCGCCACCTCGTCGACGGCGCGCTCGAACGGCTCCTCGGTCGCGGCGCTCGTGCGCTGGATCCCCGTGACCTTGCGCACGAACTGGCGCGCCGCCGCCTCGACCTCCTCGTCGGTGGCGGGAGGTTCGAGACCGCGCAGGGTCGTGATGCTCCGGCACATGCCCTCGACGCTACGACGGCGTGAGGAGAGTCACAAGGCCGTCAGGCGAACCGCGCCGCCACCGCGAGCGTCTCTCCCGTCTCGACGCGGACGTCGGCGAGCCGGACGCCGGCGGGCAGGTCGGCCACGAGGTCGACGCTGCGGCCCTCGACCTTCGCGAGCTCGCCGCGGGCGACGAGGAGGAGGGCTGCGACGACGGGGTTGCGGCTCGACAGCTCGACGTCGCGGACCGTGAGCACCATGCGGGAGTCGACCTCCGCGGTCGCCCTCGCGCGCACGCTCGCGGAGAGGACGCCCTTGCGCACCCGGGCGGACCCGCGCACGGAGACCCGGCGAGGTCCGTCCGAGACCAGCTCGACGTCGAGCGAGACGAGAGCGAGCCCGATGCCCTGCAGCTCGGTCGTGACGAGCCTGCGGACGAGGGCGAGCAGGGCCTCGCGCGGTGCCGCGACACGGACGTGGCCGCTCAGCGGGGCGCCGTCGTCGGGCTCCACGCCCTCGACGGCCAGGGTGCCGTCGGAGCCCTCGACCCAGCGGAAGCGCAGTCCCTCGACCTCGGCGGTGACGTCGACGGGTACGTCCTCGACCGTGAGCGGGTGCGCGTCGACGCGCAGCCGGCGCAGGGCTGCGTCCTGCCGGGAGCGCACGTCGTCGACGTCGCGGGTCACCTCGCGCGACGAGGGTGCGTCGGTCGTGGACCCCGGGGAGGCGACGAGCGCACGGACGCCCGTGAGCTCGACGTCGAGCCGGGCGACGTCCGGCCCGTCGAGCTCGGCGTCGAGCCGCACCGCGTCGGGGTTCGCGATCTGCGGGCCGAGCGCGTCGAGGACGGCGGGGCGCAGGCGCGCGAGGAGGTCGGCGGTGGTCGTGGGCCGCGGGGCCGTGCCGAGCGGCAGGGCGTCGACGGCGGGTCGCTGGTCGGGCACGGTCCGAGGCTAGTGGACGACGAAGGCCGCCCCGGGATCCGGGACGGCCTTCGTGCTCGTGGGCGATACTGGGATCGAACCAGTGACCTCTTCCGTGTCAGGGAAGCGCGCTACCGCTGCGCCAATCGCCC
>CAZFUQ010000403.1:0-3093 GCA_964521905.1 uncultured Cellulosimicrobium sp. | reverse complement strand
GGTGGCGAGCCGCGCCCGGCTCTCGGGCGGTCGCGTGGAGCTCGGGCTCGGCGCGGGCGGGTTCTGGGACCCGATCGCCGCCATGGGCGGCGATCGCCTCACGCCGGGCGAGTCCGTCGACGCGCTCGCCGAGGGCATCGACGTCGTCCGCGGCCTGTGGGACACGTCCACGCGCGACCGCCTCGTCGCGGGAGGCGAGCACCACCACGTCGACGGTGCCAAGCGCGGCCCCGCGCCCGCGCACGACGTCGAGATCTGGGTCGGCGCGCTCAAGCCGCGCATGCTGCGCCTCGTGGGCGCGAAGGCCGACGGCTGGCTCCCGTCGCTCGCCTACCTGCAGAGCTTCGAGGCGCTCGCGAAGGGCAACGCGACGATCGACGACGCCGCGCGAGCCGCCGGGCGCGAGCCGTCCGCCGTGCGTCGTCTGCTCAACGTCGGCGGCCGGTTCACCGCCGAGGGCGGTGGCGGGTTCCTCCAGGGTCCGCCCCGGCAGTGGGCGGAGCAGGTCGCCGCGGTGACGCTCGAGCACGGCGTGTCGACGTACGTCGTCATGGGCGACGACCCGACCACGCTCGCGGTCGTCGGCCAGGAGGTCGCCCCGGCGGCCCGCGAGCTCGTCGCCGCCGGGCGCGGCGTGCCGGCGGTCGACGCGGGCGACCGCCAGGACGACGGCGAGGCTCGCGCATGACCGACTACGGGCACCCGCTGCGGTTCGGCACGTTCGTCACGCCCGCGGCCGACGACCCGGAGACCACGGTCGGGCTCGCCCGGCTCGCCGAGGACCTCGGATACGACCTCGTGACGTTCCAGGACCACCCGTACCAGCCGCGCTTCCTCGACACGTGGACGCTGCTGTCGTACGTCGCGTCCGCGACGGAGCGCATCCACGTCGCGCCCGACGTCGCCAACGTCCCGATGCGGCAGCCGGCCGTCCTCGCGCGCGCCGCGGCGAGCCTCGACCTGCTCTCCGACGGCCGCGTCGACCTCGCGCTGGGCGCCGGGGCGTTCTGGGACGCGATGGTCTCGATGGGCACCGAGCGGCTGACCCCGGGAGAGTCCGTCGACGCCCTCTCCGAGGCGATCGACGTCGTCCGCGCGATCTGGGGCGAGGGCGGCGGCGAGGAGCTCTTCGTCCCCGGCCGCCACCACCGGCTCGACGGCGCGACGCCCGGGCCGGGCACCACCCGTCGCATCCCGGTCTGGCTCGGAGCCCTCGGCCCGCGCATGCTGCGCCTCGTCGGCGAGAAGGCCGACGGCTGGCTCCCGTCGCTGGGCCGCGTCGGCGTCGACGGCCTGCGCGCGGGCAACGCGCGCATCGACGGGGCCGCGACCGCCGTCGGGCGCGACCCGCGTGAGATCACGCGCCTGCTCAACGTGTCGGGGACGTTCGACGCCGCCCCCGCGGCGTCCGGCCTCGGGGGCGCCCCCGACCTCGCCGGGTCGCCCGAGGCGTGGGTCGAGCGGCTCCTGCCCCTCGTCCTGGAGGAGGGCGTCTCGACGCTGGTCCTCGCGACCGACGACGAGCGCACGACCCGCCGGTTCGCGCAGGAGGTCGTACCCGTGCTGCGGGACGCCGTCGCGTCCGGGCGCGCGGCGAGCGGGACGGACACGTCCCGGGTCGTCCCGCTCGCCGTGCGCGCCGCCCGCCGCGACGGCATCGCGTACGACGCCGTCCCGGCGTCGCTCGCCGACCGCGCGGTCGAGCCCGGCGACGCCGCGTACGCGGGGGTCCGCTCGAACTACCTGCGTGGCGGGGCCCCGGGCCTCGTGCTGCGTCCGCGCGACACCGTCGAGGTCGTCGAGGCGCTCGCCTTCGCGCGCTCCCAGCCCGTGACGCGCACCGTGCCGCTGTCCGTCCGCTCGGGCGGGCACGGCATCAGCGGGCGCTCCACGAACGACGGCGGGATCGTCCTCGACCTCGGTGCGCTCAGCACGATCGAGGTGCTCGGCGCCGACGCGCGCCTCGTGCGCGTCGGCGCGGGGGCGCGCTGGGGCGATGTCGCGACCGCGCTCGCGCCCCGGGGCCGGGCGATCACGTCCGGCGACTACGGGGGAGTGGGCGTGGGCGGTCTGGCCACGGCCGGCGGCATCGGCTTCCTCGGCCGCGCCCACGGGCTGACGATCGACCACGTCCGTGCGGTCGAGCTCGTGCTCGCCGACGGGTCGGTGGTCCGCGCGAGCGCGGACGAGAACCCCGACCTGTTCTGGGCGGTGCGTGGCGCGGGGTCGCAGGTCGGGATCGTGACGTCGTTCGAGCTCGTCGCGGACGACGTGGCGGCGGTGGGCTTCGCGCAGATGGTGCACGACGCGTCCGACCTCGCGGGCTTCCTCGAACGCTGGGGTGCGACGGTCGAGGACTCGCCGCGGGACACGACGAGCTTCCTGGTCGTCGGGCGTCCGCGACCCGGCCAGCCGGTCGTCGCGCAGTCCATGACCATGGTCGACTCCGACGACCCCGACACCGTCCTCGCACGCCTGCAGCCGTTCGCGGCGATCACCCCGCTGCTCGCGCAGGCGACCGCGCAGATCGTGCCGTACGACGCCGTCGTCTCCGCGCCTGCGCCCGGGCCGCACGGGGGCCAGGGCGAGCCGGTGTCGCGGTCCGGTCTGCTGGAGCACCTCACGCCCGAAGCCTCGGCCCGGCTCGCGGGCCTCGTCGCGAGCGGTGACACGTACTTCTTCCAGATCCGCTCGACGGGCGGCGCGGCCTCGGACGTCCCGGCCGACGCGACCGCGTACGCGTACCGGTCGGCGAACTTCTCGGTCGTCGCGATGGGGGCGAGCCGGTCCCGGCTCGACGCGCGGTGGGACGCGCTCGCCGACGTCTTCGACGGCATGTACCTCAGCTTCGACACCGACCGTCGTCCGGAGCGGGTGGCAGACGCGTTCCCGCCCGCGACGCTGTCGCGCCTGCGCGAGATCAAGCGCCGCGTCGACCCGACGAACGTCTTCCGCGACAACACGCCCGTCCTCGGCCCGGACCCGCTGGACCGAGAGCCGCTCGAACCGGCACCGGTCCCCGCGAGGTAGAGCCCCGGTAGCGCGAGGTAGAGCCCTGGTCTGCCGAGGTAGAGGCGTGGTCATGACCACGCC
>CAZFUQ010000402.1:0-3095 GCA_964521905.1 uncultured Cellulosimicrobium sp. | reverse complement strand
ACTACGGCGGGCACTTCCTGTCTATGGTGTCGCTCGCGTACGCGAGCACGGGCGAGACCGTGTTCCGCGACAAGGTGGACCAGATCGTCGAGGGCCTCGCCGAGGTCCAGACGGCGCTCGCGGCCATGGGCCGGTTCAGCCACCCCGGGTTCCTCGCGGCGTACGGCGAGTGGCAGTTCAGCCAGCTCGAGCAGTACGCGCCGTACGGCGAGATCTGGGCCCCGTACTACACGTGCCACAAGATCATGGCAGGCCTCCTCGAGGCCTACCGTCTCGCGGGCAGCGACCAGGCGCTGGAGATCGCGTCGTCGATGGCGGCGTGGGTGCACAGCCGCCTCTCGGTGCTCCCGCAGGCGCAGCTCGACCGGATGTGGGGCATCTACATCGCGGGCGAGTACGGCGGCATGAACGAGGTCCTGGCCGACATCGCGTCGATCACGGGCGACGACACGTACGTCGCCACGGCCAAGCTGTTCGACCTCAACACGCTCGTGGACGCGAGCGCCGCCGGCACGGACACGCTCAACGGCAAGCACGCGAACCAGCACATCCCGCAGTTCCCGGGGTACCTCAAGGTGCACGACCTCACGGGCGACGAGCGCTACCTGCGCGCGGTCGAGAACTTCTGGGGCATGGTCGTGCCCGGGCGCACGTACGCGCACGGCGGCCACGGCGAGGGCGAGCTGTTCGGCCCGCCGAACACCGTCGCCGGCGACATCGGCGCGCGCAACGCCGAGACCTGCGGCACGTACAACATGCTCAAGCTCTCGCGGCTCCTGTACTTCCACTCGCTCGACCCGAAGTACATGGAGTTCTACGAGCGCGGGCTGCTCAACCACATCGTCGGCTCGAAGAAGAACACGCAGTCGGCCACCAGCCCGGACGTCACCTACATGTACGGCGTCAACCCCGGCACCCGGCGCGAGTACGGCAACACCGGCACGTGCTGCGGCGGCACCGGCCTCGAGAACCACGTGAAGTACCGGGACTCTGTCTACTTCCGTTCGGTCGACGGCGCCGCGCTCTACGTGAACCTCTACCTCGCCTCCACCCTGACGTGGGAGGAGAAGGGGTTCGAGATCGTGCAGGAGACGCAGTACCCGAAGGTGGGCGCGACGCGCCTCACGGTGAACGGCTCCGGGCAGCTCGACCTGCGCCTGCGCGTGCCCGGCTGGGTGCGCAAGGGCTTCGCGGTGACGGTCAACGGGGTGGAGCAGGAGCTCGACGCCGTGCCGGGCACGTACGTGAGCGTCGCGCGCTCGTGGTCGCCGGGCGACGTCGTCGATGTGACGATGCCGCTGAGCATCCGCGCCGTGCCGACGATCGACAACCCCGCGATCCAGAGCATCGAGAACGGGCCGACGGTCCTGCTCGCGCGCAGCGCGTCGCGCGAGTACCTCAAGCTCTCGCTCTACGCCCACATGGGTCTGGACGGCACGCTCGAGGGCGCGTTCACCGACACCGGTGACGGGTACTTCCGGCTCGGGGACCTCGTGTTCGAGCCCGCGTGGTCGGGCGACGACACGCAGTACCACATGTACGTCGAGCGCTCGGAGCCGCGCGTCGTCTTCGCGGGGCTCGACAGCGGCGTCGCCAACGCCGCCCGGCCGAACGGGACGACGTTCCTGGACGTCGTGTGGGGCGACGGCGGGTTCGCCGACCGCGCCGCCTTCCTCCAGAAGGTCCAGCGCACGGTCGAGCAGTTCACCGCGGACGGCCTCCTGAGCCGCCGCGACGGTCAGAAGGTCCTGGTCACGGCGGGGAAGGCGAGGCTGGCATGAACGCGCGCAGGAACACATCGCGGGACACGGGCGCGACCGTGCTGATCCCGCTCGGGGACCAGCCGGCGGCACCGCAGGCCCGACGGCGCGTGGTCGCCACCGCGACCGCGCTCACCCTCGCGCTCACGGGCGCGGGCGTCGGCGCGTGGGCCGCGACCGGGGGACCGGCCGGCGACGACCTGGTCGCCGCCGCGGACGAGGCACCGTCGAACGTGGCGCTGATCGGCACGCCCGAGGCGAGCTACACGGCGTCGTGGAACAAGGTCGAGGCCGTGAACGACGGCGCGGGCGTGAGCACCGGGGGAGCGCACGACGCGACGTGGGCGACGTGGAGCGGGGACCGCCCCGCGACGCAGTGGCTCGAGTACTCGTGGCCCGCACCCGTCACCGTGGACCGTTCCGTCGTCCGGTTCTGGTCCGACGGCACCGACGCGAACGGCGACAACGTGCGCGTCCCGGCGTCGTGGAAGCTCCAGTACTGGGACGCGGACGCCGGCGCGTTCGTCGACGTCCCGAACCCGAGCGGCTACCCGACCGAGCGCCTCACGACCAACGAGACGACCTTCGACGCGGTGACGACGACGCGCCTGCGCGCGACGTTCGACGCGCTGCGGGGCACCACGGCGACGACGTACTCGGGCGTCGGGGTCTCCGAGTGGGAGGTCTGGGGCACGGGTGGCGTCGAGGAGCCGGAGCCGGTCGACCCGAACGGGCCGATCGATCACTCGCCGGTCCACATCCCGACCGACGTCGGCGTCCTGCCCGACCTGCCCGCCGAGATCGACGCGATCTTCACCGACGGTCGCGTGGAGACGGTCCCCGTGGACTGGGAGGACGTGACGGCCGACGACGTCGCCGCCGCGGGGGCGTTCGAGGTCACCGGGACGTCGGCCGAGCTCGTCGAGCCGGTGAGCGGCACGGTGCACGTGCGCGACGGCGAGCCGGGCGCGATCACGGCGGTCGACCACGTGAGCGTCGTGACCCTCGCGGGCACCGCCCCCCGGCTCCCCGCGACGGTGACCGCCGAGTACGAGGACGCGTCCAAGGACAGCCGCATCCCGGTGACCTGGGACGCCGTGGACCCGGCCGACTACGCCCAGCCCGACGGTCTGTTCTTCGTCGACGGCGACGTCGAGGGCACGGACGTGGCGGCCGAGGCCGTCGTGTTCGTCGTCGCGCCGGACACGGGCGAGGACACCACCCCGCCGACGGTGACGGTCACCGCTCAGCCCGGCCCCGCGACGTCGGGCTGGTACGTGCAGCACCCGACCGTCACGGTCGTGGCCTCCGACAACCGCGACCCGGCCCCGGCGG
>CAZFUQ010000401.1:0-3111 GCA_964521905.1 uncultured Cellulosimicrobium sp. | reverse complement strand
GGACAACCGCGACCCGGCCCCGACGGTCGAGGTCTCGGTCGACGGCGGCGCGTGGGTCGCGTACGACGGGCCGATCTCGCTCGACGAGGACGGCACGCGCACGGTCGAGGCGCGCGCGACGGACGAGGCGGGCAACGTCGGCACGGGCTCGCGCGAGCTCCGCGTCGACTCGGCCGCACCGGTGACGGTCGCGACGCTGCGCGAGGTCGGCAGCAGCGTCGAGATCACCCTCGAGGCCACGGACGCGGGCTCGGGCGTGGACAAGGTCCAGTGGGAGGGCCCCGGCACGTTCTGGGGCACGTACACCGAGCCGTTCACGCGCGCGCTCACGGACGAGCCGCAGGTCATCGAGTTCGCCGCGACCGACGCGGCGGGCAACGAGGAGGCGCGCCGGCAGGTCGTGCTGCCCGCGCTCGGTGGCGAGCCGGTGCTCGACCTGGCGGTGGAGGTCTCGCCGCGGTGCCTGGCGGGGACGGTGTACGTCGCCGTCCGGGCGACGAACGGCGAGGACGTCCCGGTGACCGTGACGCTCACGACGCCGTACGGCGAGAAGTCGTTCGCCGACGTCGCGCCGGGCAAGAACGCGTACCAGTCGTTCGCCGCGCGCTCGGCGTCCGCGCCCCCGGGCACCGCGACCGTGACGGGGACCGCTGCGGTGGACGGCGAGGAGGTGACCACCACGCTCGAGGCCGCGTTCGACGCCGTCGACTGCTCGTGACCTCCGCGGGGCAGGACCCCCGGCCCGCGAGGGAGAGTCCCGGCCCCGCGAGGTAGGACCCCGGTCACGACCGCGGTTCCACCTCGGCGAACCGGGCCTCTACCTCGGCGGGAACAGACCCCCGGGCGGTGTGCCGGCACCGTTCGGGACCCGGCTCGGCCCCCGTCGCTCCTCGGCGCGGCGGGGGCCGAGCCTTGCCTGCCGGGGGCGGGCGGGCGACCGTCGGGTGAACAACCTGGACGGGTGTTCAGTTCGGGTGCGGGAGGTGGCAGGATGAGCGCGGCTGGACGACCGTCCAGCCGGGTTCGGGGGGACCCCGCAGCGCCCACCCCGGGCCGGACGAAGAGGTTCACCGCGTGACGACCACCCGCAGGCTGCTCGCCGCCCTCGTGATCGCCGGGTCCCTCGCGGTCCCCGCCGGTGCGGCCGTGGCCTCCACCCCGGGCACGTCGGCCCCGGACCCGTCCGAGGGCGTGCGCGTGAGCGTGGAGATCACGGAGCGCGAGGTGCCCGTCGGTCCCCGCGTCGTGGTCGTGGGCGAGGGCCCGTTCGTCGTCGGCGGCGAGCTCGTGGTCCGCGGCACCGGTCTCGCCCCGCACACCACCTACGAGGTCTGGCTCGAGAGCGAGCCCGTCCTCCTCGGGACCGTGACGACGGACGCCGACGGCGCGTTCGAGCTCACCGCCACGATCCCCGCCGACACCCTCCCCGGCGAGCACCACGTCCGTCTCGTGGCGCCGGGCGACGGCGCCGACGTGCTGTCCGAGCCGTTCCTCGTCCTCGCCGCGCCCGGCGAGCCGCAGGAGCCCGGCGGCACGCCGTCGTCGGGCACCGGCGGGGCCACGGGCGGTGGGACGTCCGCGTCCCCGCGCCCGGGCGGCCTCGCCACGACCGGCACGGGCCTCGTCGGGGCTGCCGCGCTCGCGGGGCTCGCGGTCGCGGCCGGTGCCGCGCTGCGCCGTCGGGCGAGCCGGGACCGGTCCGCGTCCTGAGCGCGGCACGACCGGAGCCCCTGACGGCGAGCCGGTCGAACTCCCGCGGGTGCCGAGCCCGCCGGTCAGGGGCGTGCGGCGAAGCGCTCCAGGAGGTCGGCGTGGCCCGAGACGATGAGGAGGTCGTTGGCGCTGATGCGGGTCTCGGGGGTCGCGTAGAGGAAGTCCTCGCCGGGTGACTTCACCCCGATGACGGTGACGCCGTAGCGCTCGCGGACCTTCGACTGCGCGAGCGTGAAGCCCTGGACCTCCTTCGGCGGGCGCATCTTGACGATGGTGAACCCGTCCTCGACCTCGATGTAGTCGAGCAGCTTGCCGGAGACGAGGTGCGCGACGCGCGAGCCGGCGTCGGCCTCCGGGAAGACGACGTGGTGCGCGCCGATGCGCTGGAGGATGCGCCCGTGCTCGGCGGAGATGGCCTTGGCCCAGATCTGGGGGGTGCCGAGGTCGACGAGGTTGCCGGTGATGAGGACGCTCGCCTCGAGCGACGTGCCGACGCCGACCACCGCGACGGGGAAGTCGCGGGCGCCGAGCTGCTCGAGCGCGACGGGGTTGGACGCGTCCGCCTCGACCAGGGGCAGCTGCCCGCTCCACTGCGCGACGAGGTCGGGGTCGCGCTCGACGGCGAGCACGTCCTGGCCGAGCCGGTCCAGCGTCGCGGCGATCGCCGTCCCGAAGCGGCCGAGGCCGATGACGAGGACACCCGCGTCCTTGCGCGGCACCCTCGCCTCGTCGCGGCGCGCCCGCTCGGCGCGGCCGCGCTCGACGATGCGCCGGGCCACGGGGTCCGCGGGCAGCGGGTCCTTGGCGGCGTCGCGGGAGAAGGGGTCGGTCACGGTGGTGCCTTTCCTGGTGGTCCGGAGGTCGTGGTGGTCGGCAGGTCCTGGTGCGCGGGGGACGGGCTGACCGACGGCGCCGCGCCGGTCGGGCGGTCCCCTCACCCGATGATGGGGCGCTCCTCGGGGTAGCGCACGATGCGTCGGCGGTCGCGCAGCGCGAGGGCTGCCGCGAACGTCATGGTGCCGGTGCGCCCGACGAACATGAGCGCGACGAGCACGTACTTGCCCGCGTCGGGGAGCCCGGGCGTGATGCCCGTGCTGAGCCCGACCGTCGCGAACGCCGAGATGGTCTCGAAGAGGATGACGTCGAGCGTCTCGCCCGTGATCTCGAGCAGCAGCAGGCTGGCCAGGAGGACCGCGGTCGCACCCACGAACGACACCGCCACCGCGAGCCGGAGCGTGTCGCGCGGGATGCGACGCCCGAACGCCTCCATGTCCCGGTCGCCGCGCGCCTCGGAGACGATGGCGATGATCTCAGGATCCTTGGCAGCCGCGGCCGCGTTGAAGAGCTGGCCCGCATAGGTATGAGCCATGGCGAAACGCACGGCGACGTCGCGCTTTT
>CAZFUQ010000400.1:0-3112 GCA_964521905.1 uncultured Cellulosimicrobium sp. | reverse complement strand
TGTCCATGCCGACCGCGGACGCGAGCACGCCCGCGGTCGGCATGGACAAGCACTTCATGAAGCTGGTGCTCGCGGGCCAGGGTCTGCCCGTCGGCCCGTACACCGTCATTCGCCCCGGCGAGTTCGAGCGCGACCCCGAGGCCTGGACGCAGACGGTCGCGGCCCTCGGCCTGCCCGTCTTCGTCAAGCCCGCGCGCGCGGGCTCGAGCCTGGGCATCTCCAAGGTGGACGACCTCGCCGACCTGCCTGCCGCGATCGCCGCCGCGCAGGAGCACGACCCGAAGGTGGTCGTCGAGGCGGGCATCGTCGGCCGGGAGATCGAGTGCGCGGTCCTCGGGGGCCGTGACGGGGAGCGACCGCGCGCGTCGCTGCCCGGTGAGATCGTCGTCACCGACGCCGCGCACGACTTCTACGACTTCGAGGCGAAGTACCTCGACGAGGCGGGCGTGGAGCTCTCCTGCCCGGCGGACCTGCCCGCGCACGTCATCGAGGAGGTGCGCGACGTCGCGGTGCGCACGTTCGACGCGGTCGGTGCGGAGGGTCTTTCGCGCGTGGACGTGTTCGTCACGCCCGACGAGCAGGTGGTCGTCAACGAGATCAACACCATGCCCGGGTTCACGCCGTTCTCGATGTACCCGCGCATGTGGGAGCGCTCGGGGCTGGACTACCCGGACCTGATCGACGAGCTCATCACCCTCGCCCTGGAACGCCGCACCGGCCTGCGCTGAGCGGCCTCAGCCCACGTCCGCGACGCCGAGGCACGCGCGCGTCTGCGGGACCTTCGTCACGGCCCCGGCGAGGTCCGCGACGAACGCCGTCGAGTGGTCCTCGGTCACCGCGGGCGGCACGACGACCTGGACCGCCGGGTCGCGCCCGTACGTCGTGAACGTCCACGTGCCCGCCTCCTCGACGACGAGCCAGTCCACGGACCCGGACCCGGACTCGACGCTCTGGCACTGGGTCGTCGTCGGCCCGGGGACCTCGACGCCGCACCGCAGCGTCACCGCGGCGCCCGGCGCGCCCCACGCCGCCGTGGCCTGGCTCGTCGTGCCGACCTGCGGCAGGTCCTCGTCGAGGGAGTCCGGCAGCGCGAGCACCACGTCCGCGCACAGCGGGTTCGCGGCGTCGTCCGCCACCGGCACCCCGATGGTCGGAGCGCAGGCACCGGTCACGGCGACCGCGCCCAGGAGCGCCGGGACCGCGAGCACCCGGGCGAGGCGTCGGCGCCCCCGGCGGGGCGCGGGACGGGCAGGCGCGCAGGAGGGCGGGGCGCAGGGGACGACGTCGGGCACGCCGACCACCGTAGCCGCCTCTCCTGGGTGCTCGTGACCGTGCGCGCGACGGCTAGGGTGGCCGCGTGAGCGAGACGCCCCTGCTGGTCCGCGACGTGCCCGAGGAGGCGCTCCTCGCCCGGATCTTCCCCCTGCTGCCCACCGCGCCGACGACCCTCGTCGGGCCCGGGGACGACTGCGCGGTCGTCGCCGCGCCGGACGGGCGCTACGTCGTCTCCACCGACGTCCTCGTCGAGGACCGGCACTTCCGCCGGCGCTGGTCGTCGGGGTACGACGTCGGGTGGCGGGCCGCGGTGCAGAACCTCGCCGACGTGGTGTCCATGGGGGCGCGGCCGGCCGCGCTCGTGGTGTCGTTGGTCATGCCCGGCGACCTGCCCGTCGACTGGGTGACGGGCCTGGCCCGCGGTCTCGCCGCGGCGTGCACGCCGCTGGGTGCGGCGGTCGTCGGCGGCGACCTGTCCGGGGGCGAGCAGGTCGTGGTCGCGGTGACCGTGCACGGCGACCTCGAGGGCCGCGGCCCGGTCCTGCGCTCGGGCGCGCGACCGGGTGACGTCGTGGCGCTCGCGGGCGCGGTGGGCCGCTCCGCCGCGGGGCTGGACCTCCTCGAGGCGGACCGGCCGGACGTCGACGGCGAGCTGGTCGGCGCGTACCTGCGTCCGGATCCGCCGCTCGCAGCGGGTCCCGCCGCCTCGCGTGCGGGCGCGACGGCGATGATGGACGTCTCGGACGGGCTGCTGCGTGATGCCGGTCGTGTCGCGCGGGCGAGCGGTGTCGTCCTCGACCTCGACGCATCGGCGCTCGACGCGGACCGGGAGCGGCTCCGCGCCGCCTCTCGGGTGCTCGGCGGGGACGCGTCCGCCCGGGTGGGCGCGCCGGACGCGGCCGAACGGCTCGACGGCTGGGTCCTCGCGGGGGGCGAGGACCACGCCCTGCTCGCGACGTTCCCCGCGGGCGTGGCGCTCCCCGTGCCGTTCCGCGCGATCGGCAGGGTCGTCGCCGCGGACGGCCCCGACGCGGGCGTGCACGTGGACGGCGAGGTGCCGCACCGCCGGACCGGCTGGGACCACTTCCGCGCCTGAGCGTGGTGGTCAGCTCCGGCGGTAGCGGACCGCCGTGAGGTCGCGGCCGCCGATGTCGTCGCGGCGCTCCACACCGTCGGGCGAGAAGCCGTGGCGGCGGTAGAAGCGACGTGCCCGCTCCGCGTCGGCGAGGACCCAGAGGGTGACGGTGGTGCCCGGACGCACCTCGCCCAGCATGGTCCGCATGAGGTCGCGGGCGACGCCGCGCCCCCAGGACTCGGGGTCGAGGTAGATGGCGTAGATCTCGAGGTCGCCGGGCTCGGCGTCCTCGTCACGGCTGGGGCCGAGCGTCGCGAACCCGATCGTGCGCCCGTCGGCGTCCGCGAGCCACGTCCGGGCCCCCGGGGTGCGCAGGCTCTCGACCCAGTGCTTCTCGCGCTGGTCGTGGTCGAGCGAGGCCAGGTACTCGTCGGGCACGATGCCCGCGTACGCGCCGCGCCACGACGCGATGTGCACGTCCGCGATGGCGCTCGCGTCCGTGGGTCCGGCAGGGCGGATGGTTACCTCGCTCAGTTCCGTCACCATGGACAAAGACTGCCACCGCGGCCGGGATCCACCAAACCGGTTTGTCCCGATCTCCAGGAGATCTCCGCATCTTGGCGGGGTGGGACGTCTGCCCAGGTGCGGGTAGACGGCGAGAGCGCCCGCCGGAATCCGGCAGGCGCTCTCGTCAGGGGTGCTCGCGATGCTCAGGCGGGGCGGGTGACCTTGCCGGCCTTGAGGCAGGAGGTGCACACGTTG
>CAZFUQ010000399.1:0-3119 GCA_964521905.1 uncultured Cellulosimicrobium sp. | reverse complement strand
CCGTCGAGTCGGTCCAGGCGGCGACGGACGACGCGCGCTCCGCGCTCGACCGTGCGAGCGACGACGACGAGGCGAACGACGGCCGGGCCGCCGTCGCGCTCGCCGACGCGCAGGTCGCCCTCGACGCGGCGTCCGCCCAGCTCCGTCACGTGACCGACCTCGCGCACGACGCCGGCGAGGGTGTCGCCGTCGCGCTCGAGCGGCTGCAGGCGCACATCGACGCGCTCCGCGGCGAGACGAGCCGCGCCGGGGTCTGACCCTCCCGTCGCTCTCCCCGCCCCTCCCGTCGCCCTCCCCCGCGCGCCGCGGCGCACCCCTTCCTACGATGACGGGATGCCTCTGCTCCGCGGGATCGTCAAGCCGCACGAGGCGTTCCCCGGTGTCGCGCGCCTCGACCGTGCCGTGAACCGCTGGACCAACCGCCGCGCCCTCGGGCCGGTCGCCGACGCGACGCTGTCGCGGCTGTCGGCGGCGGCGGACCACAGCGTGCTCTGGGCGGGCACCGCCCTCGGCCTGGCCGCGACGGGGCACCGTGGTCGTGACGCCGCGCTCCGCGGCTACGGGTCGCTGCTCGTGTCGAGCCTGCTCGCGAACGTCGTGGGCAAGACGGTGTTCGGGGGCGAACGGCCGTCGCTCGAGGCGCTCCCGCTGTGGCGCCGCCTGGCGGACCCGCCCACGTCACCGTCGTTCCCGTCCGGTCATGCGGCCTCGGCGGCCGCGTTCGTCACCGGCGTCGCGCTCGAGCGGCCGGTCGTCGGGCTCGCCCTGGCGCCGCTCGCGGGCGCCGTGACGTACTCGCGGCTCCACACCGGCTCGCACTGGTTCTCCGACGTCGTCGCGGGTGCCGCGCTCGGCGCGACCGTCGCGCTCGTCGGGCGCGCCCTCGTGCCGGGGTCGCACGACCCGGTCGACGACGTGCCGGCGGGGCCTCCCGTCGACCTCCCCGCCCTCGACGACGGCCGGGGCCTGTTCGTCGTGGTCAACCCGTCCGCGGGGTCGGGTCGGGCGTTCAAGGAGGATCCGCTCGACGCCGTCCGGTCAGGACTGCCGCACGCCGACCTGCACGTGCTGGCCGAGGGGGACGACCTGCGTTCCCTCTTCGACGCGGCCGCCGCGCGCGGCGTCCGCGCGCTCGGGATCAGCGGCGGCGACGGGACGGTGGCGACCGCCGCGGCCGCAGCACGCGCGCACGACCTGCCGCTCGCCGTCTTCCCCGGGGGCACGCTCAACCACTTCGCGAAGGCCGCGGACCTGACGTCGATGGGCGCGACCGTCGGCGCGGTGCGCGCGGGGTCGGGCGTCGTGATCGACGCCGCGGACCTCGACGTCGACGGTGCCGAGGCCTCGTCGCGCACGGTGCTCAACACGTTCTCCGTCGGCGTGTACCCGGAGCTCGTCACCGAGCGGGAGAAGAACGAGCACCGGATCGGCAAGTGGCCTGCCGCGGTCCTCGCCGCCGCGCGCGTGCTCCGCCGCGCGCACCGCGTCCGCATGACGACGAACGGCCACGACGGCGAGTACTGGTCCCTCTTCGCGGGCGTCAACCGCTACTACCCGCAGAGCCTCGCCCCGGTCGAGCGTCACCGCCTCGACGACGGCGTGCTCGACGTCCGCACGGCCCGTGCCGAGCGGCGCGCGAGCCGGCTGCGCACGTTCCTCGAGGTCGCGGCGGGCGACACGGGCACGCGCCTCGCCCGCCGGGTCCCGGGCGTGCGGCGGCACCTCGTCGTCGACGCGTCGACGACGCCGTCGCTCGAGCTGCGCTTCCCGGCCCGCGGCGCGGTCGTGGGCCCGGACGGCGGCCCGGCCGTGCTGCCCGACGGCGGCCCGCACCACGACGACGGCGGCACGTCGCCCGTGGTGCTCGCCCACGACGGCGAGGCGCTGACGATCGACCCCGACGCGCCGTCCGACCTCGTCGTGCGTCTCACCATGCGACACGGCGCGCTGCGGATCTACGCTCCACGGGATCCGAAGGCCGGATGATATGCGAGATTCGCGCCTTTTACCGCTTTTTCACTGACATTGGGGAGAACTCCCCCTGTTCAGACACACCCGCCATGCCCCACAATGAGGCCCGCACGTGCGCGGGAGACGTCCCGCGCCTCATCAGGACTCGACGTCGTCGGCCCCGCAAGAAAGCAGAAGAACCATGGCCCAGCAGTACCCCACCGCCCCGCAGGCTCCGGCTCCCGGCTACGCCGCCCCGATCGAGGACCCGAGCAAGACCCTCGGCATCGTCGGCTTCGTCCTCGCGTTCGTCGTGTCGGTCGCCGGCATCGTCGTGAGCGCGATCGCGCGCAAGAAGAGCAAGGAGGCGGGCTTCGACAACCAGCTCGCCAAGTGGGGCCTCATCCTCAGCATCATCTTCACCGCGCTCGGCACCATCGGCTGGATCCTCTACTTCGTCGCCTTCGCCGCGCTCCTCGCCAGCGGTGAGGTCACCTCGTACTGACGTCGCCCGCCGGCCCCCGGGCCGGCACCGTGACGGACGGCCGTCGTCCCGCTCGGGGCGGCGGCCGTCGTCGTGCACGAGGCGCCGGCCGAGCGACGACGGGTCGCGGAAGAATCCGCGACCGGGCACGGTTGAGACGGCGCACGACCGCGCCCCGGTGAGAGCACCGGTCCGCCGACGGTCGACCGACCGCAGGAGCAGACGATGACCGACGAGACGACTCCCCCGACGACCGCCGGACGCGAGCGCACGACCGCGGGACCGCCGTCGGACCCCACGACGGTCGAGCTCGGCCTCGACACGTTCGGCGACGTGACCGCCGGCCCGGACGGCGCGCTGCTCAGCGGCGCGCGCACGATCCGCGACGTCGTGGAGGAAGCGGTGCTCGCGGACGAGGTCGGGGTCGACTTCTTCGGGGTCGGGGAGCACCACCGCGCGGACTTCGCGGTCAGCGCCCCGGAGGTCGTGCTCGCCGGGATCGCGACGCGGACGTCGCGCATCCGGCTCGGGTCGGCGGTGACGGTGCTCAGCTCGGACGACCCGGTGCGCGTCTTCGAGCGGTTCTCGACGCTCGACGCGCTGTCGGGCGGTCGCGCGGAGGTCATCCTCGGGCGCGGCTCGTTCATCGAGTCGTTCCCGCTGTTCGGCTACGACCTCGCCGACT
>CAZFUQ010000398.1:885-3129 GCA_964521905.1 uncultured Cellulosimicrobium sp. | reverse complement strand
CAGCACGATCTGCACGGGAGGAGGAGCCCCCGCCGTCGTCACCAGCGACGCAGTGATCGTGACCATCAGCGAACCCTCCTGCTCGACTGCGCCGTCCGGATCGCCGACGTCGCCGCGGCCTTCGACGAGTCCCGGACCGCCTGAGCCAGGACCTGCACCTGCGCGTCCGTGAAGTACGCCGACGCAGACACGTCAAACTGCTGCGACGAGATCGCCGCAGGCGCGGGGTTCGAGTACGCCATCGACGGCGGCAGGACGTACCCGCCGGACGCGTACCCGGGGAGCACCCCGGCCTCCAGCTGGGGGCGCCACCGGGCCGTCGTCTCCTTGTCCCAGACGTACTCGCCCCTGTGGACGATCCCGGCCGGCTCGTACTTCCCGCCGTCGCCCGTGTACCCACCATCGGAGAACCCCGGCGCGAGGACCGTGCCCTCGCCGGGGCGCTTGCCCTCCTGGTAGAACGCAGCGATCGTGATCTGCCGGTAGGTCGGGATCCCGTTCACCGCGTCCCGGACCGCGTTCGCATCCGCCACCGAGTTGCCGGTGTTCACGTCAACCACCGGCTCGATGCTCGTCGGGATCAGCCCGAGCTCGTCCGCGAGCGCGTTCGCCTCGTCAGCGCCGAGACCCATCGCGGTCGCGACGCCGAGGAAGCGGTCGCGCGACGTCTGCATGACGCCCTGCAGCGTGGCCTGGTCGGCGCCGTTGCGCTGCATGGCCGCGATCACGTCCCACGTGGACGACGCGATGTCGTCGAGCGCGGTCTGGTTGTCGCGGCCCTTCTGGGTCGTGATGTCCAGCGTGGCGCCGTTCTCCTCGAGCGTCTTCGTCGCGTCCGCGACCGCCTGCTCGAGCTGGCGCTGAGCGTCGCGTTCGGTGAGGACGACGCCTGCGGCTTCCTTCTGCGCGTCGATCAGTTCCTCGAGCGCTGTTACCTGTCTCGTGGCTGCGTCGGCGGCGTTGAGCATCTCGTCCGCGAGCGCGGACTGGGAGTCGCTGTTGTCGTCGGCGCCCTCGCCCGCGAGGCGTTGCTGGACCTCGTTGTCGGCGAGGTACTTGGAGTACTGGGGTAGCCACTTCATGGCCTGCTCGGTCGAGACCCCTGCGGCTTCGGCCTGCTCCTGGTAGTACTTCACGGCCTCGGCGACGGCCTGCGTGTTCCCGCCTTGCGCGAGGGTGAGCAGGGCGGCGTCGAACTCGTCGACGCTCGCCTTCGCAAGGCTCGTGTTCGAGTCGAACACGCCGAAGAGGGATCCGACGTTGTCGAGTGTCTTCTCGACGCCGGAGGCGCCGAGGGACCGCAGTGCGTACTCGAGGCCCTTGACCTGCGCTCCGCCGGACCCGGTGACGGTGAACATCTCGTCCATCGCGCCCTTGATCTCGTCGACGTTCGGTGACGCCGCGGCGCTGGCGTCGGCGAGGTCGAGCAGCTGGCTGACGACCTTGTCGACTCCGGGCATGTCGTCCAGGCCGGTGCCCGCGACGAGCGACGCGGTCTGGAACACGACGAGTGCGGCCGCTGCTGCGCCGGCGGCGCCGGCGAACGAGCGCATCTTGGTGCCTGCGGGCGGGAGGGAGTTGCTGAGGGTCTTGATCGCGTCCCGGGTTTCGGCGGCGGAGGTCACGAGCTTGCCGAGGCCGGCGACACCGAGGGCGACGAAGCCACCACCGCCGACGACGGCGAGGGTGCCCTGCTGCACGGCGTCGGGGAGGGCGTTGAAGCGGTCGACGAGGCCGTCGAGGCCCTGCACGACGCCCCGCAGGGGCCCGTTCGCGCCCTCGCCCATGCCGATCAGCGCGGTCTCGAACGAGCCGCCGAGGGACTCGAGGTCTCCCTTGAGGTTGTCGAGCTTCACGGCTGCGGTCTCGGCTGCGTACCCCTGGTCGTCGACGGCGTCGATCCACGTCTGGATGCCTTCGGCGCCGTTGTCGTAGATAACGGCGGCGGCGCGCACGGCGTCGGCACCGAAGATCGTCGCGAGGGTCGCGTTCTTCGTCGCCGGGGTCATGTCGTCGAGCGCGGTCGTGAGCTGGTTCGCGAACGCGGTCATGCCGACGAACTCGCCGCTCGCGTCGTAGGCGCTGATGCGGAGGTCTTCCATCAGCTCGGCCGCCTGGCCCGAGGGTGCGGACAGGCGCTGCAGCATCGTCTTGAGCGAGGTCCCGGCGTCGGAGCCGAGCAGGCCGGCCTGTGCGAACGCTGCGAGCGTGCCCGTGGTCTCCTCGATCGTCAGGCCGGTCTGG
>CAZFUQ010000398.1:0-875 GCA_964521905.1 uncultured Cellulosimicrobium sp. | reverse complement strand
GCCTGGTTGAGGGCCTGTCCGAAGTCGGACACGTCGCCCATGGCCTTGCCCGCGCCGGCGGCGAGGAGGTCCGCGACGTGCGCGGCGTCCGAGCCCTTGAGCCCGAACTGGGTCAGCGCGGTGACGGTGTACCCGGCAGCGTCGGCGACGGCGAGGCCGCCGGCCGCGGCGAGGTCGAGCGACCCGGCGAGGCCGCCGCCGAGGATCTGGTCCGCGGACAGGCCGGCCTTCGCGAGCTCCTCGATCGCGCCCGCCGCCTCGGTCGCGGAGAACGCCGTATCGGCGCCCGCCTCGATCGCGGCCACGCGCAGCGCGTCGATCGACCCACGCGCGTCCTCGCCCGTGGAGGCGACCCCGGACATCGCCTCGTCGAAGTCGGCGAACTTCTTCACCGCGAGGAGCGCGAACCCCGTCATCGCCGCACCGGCGACGCCGAAGCCGCGCGACAGAGTGTTGATCGCCTGGTCGTTCTGCGACGCCCAGTCCAGGCTGGCGTTCGCGGCGTCCTTCGTCGCGTGCCCCAGGGTCTTCATCTGGTTCACGGCGCCTGAGACGTTCGCCTTGATGTTCCAGGTGATCGTTCTGTCAGCCACGGCTCGCCCTCCTCGGTGCGGTTCAATGGGCGGATGAAGCGCAAGGTGCTGCCCTGGTGGGGCGCGGTCGGTTTCGCCGTCGTCGTTCTCGGGCTCGTGGGCCTACTCACACCGTCCGGAGACCCGGGGCGGGGGCTCAACGTGTCCGCCGTGGTCGCGGTCGTCGTCGGCGCGGTCGCCGGTGTGGCAGGACTTGTCGCGGCGCGGGCGCGGCCCTAGCCCACCTGGGCGCCCCACATGAGCGCCTCGGGGTGCTCGCTCTTCGCGTAGTTCTTCTGGGCC
>CAZFUQ010000397.1:0-3133 GCA_964521905.1 uncultured Cellulosimicrobium sp. | reverse complement strand
GCCTCGGCGTGCTCCACCAGGTCACGGAGCCACCGCTGCGTCCGAGCGTTCACAGCGGGACGGCTTCGTCGAGGATGTCGCGATGCTTGGCTCGCAGTCCACCCTCGGTGACTACGTCCACGTGAACGCCGAGCAGCTCCGACAGCTCGCGTGCGGTCGAGACGAAGCGCCACGCATCCTCGGGAAGTACGTCGACGACGATGTCGATGTCACTCGCCGGGTTGTCGTCACCGCGCGCCACCGAGCCGAACACCCGCGGGTTGCGCCCGCCGTTGCGGCGGATGAGAGTTCGGACCTCGTCCTGATGGGCACGAAGTCGATCTGACGGTCGGATCATTGCGCGACGAATCCGGTCGAGCATGGCAGGCGATGCACGACGCGTGCCGGACTCGTACGCCGACAGGTTGGACGCCGCGATGCCGGTGAGCTCGGCCAGGCGCGCCTGCGTCAGGCCTGCGCGTTCACGCTCAGCTCGGAGGTCTGCCATGAGTCGAGGTTATCAGCGATAACCCCGGAGGTCATGGACAGCCTGGTAGCGCCGCTCGAGCCGAGGTCGGTCCGCAAGGCAGGGTGGTCAGCCGGCCATCACACGAGCTGCACGTTGCCCTGGTACTCGAAGTGCGTACTCACGCGGTCGGAGACGTCGACGTTCACGAGCTTGTGCGACGCGGGTGCGAAGCCGGCGAGACCGGCTGCGTTCTGCCCGGCCTGCGCGACCTTGTAGACGTACTTCAGGACGGCGTCGTTGGTCGAGTAGTACCCGTACACGGCCTCCTCGACCCCGGCGGTGAGAGGACCCCAGTTGCTCTTGGCTCCGATGGCGGCGCCGAGCAGGTGTGCGGCCTGGATCCGCGGAGGGCCGGACCGGCTGCCCAGGGCTTCGGCCGCGACGGCCATCACCCGCGCGCCGAGGCTGTGCCCGATGAGCACGTAGGACTCCGCGTCGGTGCGGGCGAGGAGGTCGCCCACGATGACGCCGGTCTTGTCTGCGCGGCTCTTCGCGACGTGCCAGGGGTTCTTGGCGAGGTCGGAGGCGATGAACGCCGGCGTGAAGGTGCTTCCGAAGAGCTTCGCCCCTGCCTTGTGGGCCACGGCCGCGGCTCCCTTGACCGCGACGGCGCCGCCCGTCTTTCCGGCGAGCCCGATGCCCATCGTCCCGAAGTCCTTGAGCTCCTTGGCTCCCCACCGGACCCGGTAGACCGGGGAGTCGGGGTATCGCGCGTCGACGATCGGCCTCCAGCCACCCCACTTGTCCTGGTCGCTCTCGGTGAGGAAGCCGTTGGCCACGAGGACCGGAACGCCTCCCTTGCCGGGGCGCAGGAGCTCGATGCGGAACGACTTGTCCTCCCGCACGTACGCGTTCGATACCGACGCGCCGAGCGTTCCCCCGACGGCGGCGCCGACGGCGGTGACGACGGCGGTGCCACCTGCCATCCCGAGCCCGCCGGCGGCGATGCTGCCACCGCCGAGCAGGGCGAGACCGTGCGACGTCGCCGCCGCACCCGAGAGGCCGCCGAACATGCTGAGCGACCCGATCGCACCGCCGATCGCCGGCGCTGCGAGGAGCGCCATCGGTGCTGCGGCCGCGAGGCCGACGAACCCGACGGCGGCGATCTTCGACGCCTTGCTCAGATCGGGCTTCTCGTACGTGAGGTAGTCCTCGTAGTCGTGGAGCTCGCCGAAGCTCCCCTGCGCCTTCTCGAATCCAGGGATGTCGTGCTTGTGCTCGGCGCAGTACTGGGGGACCCGGATCGCGCCCCGCTCGCGCACGGCCATGTTCTCGCAGCCAGGAACGACGCACGGGAGCGTCGGCGATCCGCAGGCCTGGCACACGAACACAGGGAGCTGGCCCGCCGGCCGGTTCGACTTGCGGTGCTCGGTCTTGGCGAAGCACGACGAGCACCAGCCGTTCTTCGGCTCGTACGGAGACACGTCGTCCGCGACGTCGGCGATCCACTGCGCGACCTTCGCGTAGCCGTCGGCACGCTTCTGCGCGGCCTTCTTGTTCTCCTCGGCCTGCTTGAGTGCCGCCTTCTGGCTCTCGGGGTCGGACGCCCCGAGCGCGTCGGCGTACGACGTCGTGCGGGCCTCGTGCCATGACTTGGCGAATGCCCACATGTTGCTCACCAGCGCCGGGTTGTTCGCCAGGACGCCGCCGTTCTCGACCGTCGGTTCGACGTCGGCGAGGTCGCCGACGAGCGTGAGCTCGGCTCCCTGGTCCGAGACGACCTCGACCTTGAGCCGCGTTCCGTCAGCGATGTGGGCATGAATCGAACCAGGCATGGCCGGATGATTTCACGGCGAAGACCCTTGATCGGCTGCTGGGCGGGTGAAAAGCCAGGACCCATGAAGGTCCTGGGTTGGACCGCTGTCCAGCAGTTGATGATGCTCGATCCGGCTGGGCCTGGCGTGCGCCGACGGGTGACCGGTGCAGATTCGGCCAGGCGGGTCTGGAACGTGCGGTGAGCGAGCTGGCGCTCATGCACCGCCGGGGGCGGACTGCGTCACGACCACGGCGAGCTGCACGCGGTTCGTCACCCCGAGCTTCGCCGTCGCGGCGGCGAGGTGGGTCTTCACGGTCGCCTCGCCGAGGAACAGCCGCTGCGCGATCTGGGCGTTGGACAGACCTTGCGCGACCAGGCGCGCGACGTCGAGCTCTCGTTCCGAGAGCGCCGCGAGCCTTGCGGTCGCCTCGCGGCGCCCTGCCGCCCCGGGTGCGGCGCTGACCTGCGCCATCACCGTCCGCGCGGCGCGCGGCGACAGCGCGCCGTCTCCAGCGGCAACGGCGCGCACGGCCGACACGATCTCGTCCGGCGACGCGTCCTTGGCGAGGAAGCCCGAGGCTCCGGCGTGCACGGCGTCGAGGATGACGGACTCGGTGTCGAACGACGTCATGGCGATGACGCCGGGCGGGTCCGCCAGCGCCCGCACGGTACGCGTCGCCGTGACGCCGTCGACGCGCGGCATCCGCAGGTCCATGAGCACGACGCCCGGGTGGTGCGCCTGGACGGCGGGCACCACCTCGTCGCCGTCCGACGCCTCGGCGACCACCTCGATGTCGTCCGGTCGCAGGATCGTCCGCAGCAGCCGTCGCACCATCGGGTCGTCGTCGACGACCAGCACCCTGATCACG
>CAZFUQ010000396.1:0-3142 GCA_964521905.1 uncultured Cellulosimicrobium sp. | reverse complement strand
CCGAACGCGAGGCGCGCGGCGGGCGGGGTGGGGGAGTCGTGGTGAGCGTTCATGGCAGTGTGAGGATCTCCGCTCCGTCGTCGGTCACCAGCAGCGTGTGCTCGAACTGCGCGGTCCGTGAGGCGTCCGCGGTGACTACGGTCCACCCGTCGTCCCACGTCCGCCACTCGGAGGTGCCCAGCGTGAGCATCGGCTCGATGGTGAAGACCATGCCGGGCTCGATGGTCGTGGAATGGTCGGGCGCGGCGTCGTAGTGCGGCACGACGAGGCCCGAGTGGAACGCGCGCCCCACCCCGTGCCCGGTGTACTCGCGCACGACCCCGTACCCGAACCGTGCCGCGTAGCGCTCGATCACGCGTCCTACGACGTTGATCTGACGGCCCGGCGCGACAGCCTTGATGCCCCGCGCGAGCGCCTCGCGCGTGCGCTCGACGAGCAGGGCCGAGTCCTCGTCCACCTCGCCGACGGCGAACGTCGCGTTCGTGTCGCCGTGCACCCCGCCGACGTACGCGGTGATGTCGACGTTGACGACGTCGCCCTCGACGAGCTCGGTCGAGTCGGGGATGCCGTGGCACACGACCTCGTTCAGCGAGGTGCACAGCGACTTCGGGAAGCCGCGGTAGCCGAGCGTCGACGGGTAGGCGCCGTGGTCGAGGAGGAACTCGTGGCCGACGCGGTCGAGCTCGTCCGTCGTGACGCCCGGCGCGACGCGCCGCCCGACCTCCTCGAGCGCCTGCGCGGCGACGCGTGACGCCACGCGGATGCGCTCGATGGTCCCGGCGTCGTTGACCTCGCTGCCCGTGAACGCGCGCGGCCCGGGCCGCCCCACGTACTCGGGCCGCTCGATCGAGGCCGGCACGGACCGCTGCGGCCCGACGACGCCCGGCACGAGCGGTCCGCGACGACCGGGGCGCGGGGGCGCGACGGCGTCGGGCGGGCGCGAGGACGACGGGGACGAAGGGGTCATGACCGCCAGTCTACGAACGCCCGGGTGCCGCGGCGGACAGGGCGCCCGACATGGGGGAGGATCGGGGCATGAGCACCGGATCACGCTTCAGCGACGACGGCGAGCCCGCCGCGGCGGACGGGTACTACTTCGACACGCTCACGGGCGAGGTCCACCGCGGCCTGAGCGGCTCGTGGGAGCACCGGATGGGACCGTACCCGACGCGCGAGGCCGCGGAGAAGGCTCTGGAGACCGCGCGCGAGCGTTCGGACGCCTGGGACGAGGAAGACCGCCGCGAGCGCGGCGAGTGAGCCACGCCCCCACGCCCGGTCCGGGCCGGGTCTGGTCGGGACGCCTGGGGATCCTCCTCGCGGGGCTCGCCGTCGGTGCGCTGACGCTCCTCGTCGCGCTGCAGGTGCGCGGCGGGTCGGGTGGCCCGACGACGGTCGCGCCGTCGGGCGACGCCGTCGCCTCGTCCTCGGCGCCCGACCAGGAGACGGCCTCCCCGGACCCGACGCCCACCGAGACCGAGCCACCGCCCCCGCTCGCCGGGCTCACGGTCGCCGTCGACCCCGGGCACAACGGCGGGAACGGCGCGAACCCGCGCACGATCAACGCGCCCGTGCCGGACGGGCGCGGCGACACGAAGGCGTGCAACACCGTCGGCGCGTCCACCGACTCGGGCTACCCCGAGCACGCGTTCACCTGGGACGTGAGCGGGCGCCTGGCGGCCCGGCTCACCGAGCTCGGCGCCACCGTGCTCCTCACCCGGCCCGACGACGGGGGCGTCGGCCCGTGCGTCGACGCCCGCGGGCGGTTCGCCCAGGAGCACGACGCCGACGTGCTCGTGTCGATCCACGCGAACGGCACCGAGGACCGTCGCGCGCAGGGGTTCTTCGCGATCGTCTCGGACCCGCCGGTCGACGACGCGCAGGGGGAGCCGAGCGTGGCGCTCGCGCACGAGCTCGTGTCGGCCCTGGGCGCGGCGGGGTTCGCCCCTTCGTCGTCGGTCGCGGCCGAGGACGGCCCGATGCAGCGCCGCGCGGACCTGGCGACCCTCAACCATGCCGAGCGCCCCGCGGTCATGCTCGAGCTCGGCGAGATGCGCAACCCCGAGGAGGCCGCGGTCATGGAGTCCGAGGAGGGCCGTCAGCGCTACGCCGACGCGCTCGCGGCCGGCCTCGCGGCGTGGGTCGCCGCGGATGGTGCGGGATCGGCCGGGTAGCCGCCCGCACCACCCGGCCGCACGTCAGCGCGCGAAGCTGTGCGCGTCGTCGGGGAACGTCCCGCCGCGCACGTCGGCCGCGTAGTCGGCGGCCGCCTGGCCGAGGGCCGCGCCGATCTCCGCGTACCGCTTGGCGAAGCGCGGCGACCAGTCGGTCATGCCGGCCATGTCCGTCCAGACGAGCACCTGGCCGTCGCACGCGGCGCCCGCGCCGATGCCGATCGTCGGGATGCGCAGGATCTCGGTGATCCGCGCGGCGACCTCGACCGGGACCATCTCCAGCACGACGGCGACCGCCCCCGCCTCGGCCACGGCGAGGGCGTCCTCGCTGAGCCGCTCGGCGGCGTCGTCGCCCCGGCCCTGGACCCGCGGCCCGCCGAGCGCGTTCTCGGACTGCGGCGTGAAGCCCAGGTGGCCGACGACGGGGATGCCGGCGTCGGTCAGCGCGCGGACCTGCGCCGCGATGCGGCGCCCGCCCTCGAGCTTGACCGCGTTGACGCCGGTCTCCTTGAGGAACCGGACGCCCGTCGCGAGCGCCTGCTCCGCGTTCGCCTCGTACGAGCCGAACGGCAGGTCGACGACCGTGAACGCGCGACGCGCGACGCGCGCGACGGCGCGCGCGGGCGGGATCAGGTCGTCCACCGTGACCGGGAGCGTCGACGTGTGGCCGTGCATGGTGTTGCCGATCGAGTCCCCGACGAGGAGGACGTCGATGCCCGCGTCGTCGAAGACGCGCGCGGTCACGGCGTCGTACGCGGTGAGCATCGTGATCTTCTCGCCGCGCGCCTTGGCCTCGGCGAGGTGGTGCACGCGGAAGCGGCGCGGTCCCGTGCCGCCGGTCGTGGCGGGCTCGGGGGCGGTGTGAGCAGACATGACGGCCTTTCCTGGGTGCGGGTACGGGGCGGACGGCGCGCGGGGTGACCGGCGCCGTCAGTCGAGCGGCTCGCGCCAGCGGTTGGTGATCGGCAGGC
>CAZFUQ010000395.1:0-3144 GCA_964521905.1 uncultured Cellulosimicrobium sp. | reverse complement strand
CGGACGGGCTCGAGAAGTGCATCGGCTGCGAGCTGTGCGCCTGGGCGTGCCCCGCGGACGCGATCTACGTCGAGGGCGCGGACAACGCCGACCTGCCTGACGGCGCGCACAGGTCGCCCGGCGAGCGGTACGGGCGCGTCTACCAGATCAACTACCTGCGCTGCATCTTCTGCGGGCTGTGCATCGAGGCGTGCCCCACGCGCGCGCTGACGATGACGAACGAGTACGAGCTCACCGGCCCGACGCGCGAGGGACTGATCTGGGAGAAGGACGACCTGCTCGCCCCGCTGCGCGAGGGCATGCTCGCGGCTCCGCACCCGATGGTCCCCGGCACGTCGGACACCGAGTACTACCGCGGAGAGGTGACCGGCCCCGTGGCCGAGCAGGTCGAGTGGGTGCGCGAGCACCGTCCGGACGACCCGACGCTGCCGCCCGAGCCGACCGGCCCGCCGCCGGAGGTCCGGCGCGTCGCCACCGGGTCGCGCCGTGCGGGCCGCACGGCGGACCGGAAGGCCGCCCGATGATCGCGAGCGGCGGCGAGGCGGTGCTCTTCTGGGTCCTCGCCCCCCTCATGGTCCTCGCGGCGCTCTCGCTGCTCTTCGCGCGCAAGACGGTGCACGCGGCGATCGCGGTCATGTTCGTCATGGTCGACCTCGCGATCCTCTACATCGCGCAGGAGGCGCCGTTCCTGGGCGTCGTCCAGGTGGTCGTCTACACGGGCGCCGTGATGATGCTGTTCCTCTTCGTGCTCATGCTCGTCGGGGTCGACGCGTCCGACTCGCTCGTGGAGACGATCCGGGGCCAGCGCTGGATCGGGGTGCTCCTCGGCCTCGGTCTCGGCGCGGTGCTCGTCGGCGTGGTCTCGCAGGCGGCGTTCCCGCCCGCGGTCGGGCTCGCCGTCGCGAACGAGGCGACGAACCCCGTCGCCCTGGCGCGCGTCCTGTTCACGGACTACGTGTTCGCGATGGAGGTCGTCGGCATCCTGCTCATCACGGCCGCGGTGTCGGCCATCGTGCTCACGCACCGCCCGCGCCTGCGGCCCAAGGTGGGCCAGCGCGAGCAGGCGGACGCCAAGGTCGCCGCGCTGGAGAGCGGAGGCCGGCTCACGCCGCTCGCCGCCCCGGGCGTGTACGCGCAGAACAACGCCATGGACACCCCGGCGCTCGACCCGCAGGGCCGACCGATCGAGGAGTCCGTGTCCCGCATCCTGCGCATCCGCGGCCAGGAGCGCTCCGCCGGCACCATCCTCGCGGCCGAGCGCGAGGTGCTCGTCGAGCACGAGCCGCACCGCGCGCTGCGACCCGTCGACGCGGGCCGGCGGGACGACGTCACGCCGACCGGGACCGGAGGGGAGGACTGATGGAGCTCACCCACTACGTCGTGCTCGCCGCGATCCTCTTCACGATCGGCGCCGCCACGGTCCTGCTGCGGCGCAACGCGATCATCGTCTTCATGGGCGTGGAGCTCATGCTCAACGCGACCAACCTCGCGTTCGTGACCTTCGCCCGCATGCACGGCGACGTGACCGGGCAGGTGCTCGCGTTCTTCGTCATGGTCGTCGCGGCGGCGGAGGTCGTGGTCGGCCTCGCGATCATCGTGGCCATCTTCCGTACCCGTCGGTCCGCCTCGGTCGACGACGTCAACCTGCTCAAGAGCTGAGGGGCCGGCACCGATGACGATGCTCCTACCTGCCCTGCCGGCCGCGACCGACGTCGTGGCCGCCTCCGAGGTCGTGCCCGGCGCGTTCCTCGCGGCGCCGTTCCTCGTGCTGCTGCCGCTCGCCGGCGCGGCCGTCCTCCTGCTCGCCGGACGACGCAGCGACCGCTGGGGCGCCTGGTTCGGCGTCGCCACGTCCGCCGCGGCGTTCCTCGTCGCCGTGGTCGTCCTCGTGTCGATGCTGGGCCTGCCGGTCGACGAGCGCGTCGTCGACTACCGCCTCTTCGACTGGATCGTGTCCGGCGGTCTCGACCTCGCGGTCGGGCTGCGCGTCGACCCGCTGTCGATGACGTTCGTGCTCCTCGTGACGTTCGTGGGCACCCTCATCCACGTCTACGCGGTCGCCTACATGGCGCACGACCGCGACCGGCGCCGGTTCTTCGCGTACCTCAACCTGTTCGTCGCGGCGATGCTGATCCTGGTCCTCGCGGACTCCTACCTCCTGCTGTTCGTCGGCTGGGAGGGCGTGGGCCTCGCGTCGTACCTGCTCATCGGGTTCTGGAACCACAACCGGGCGTACGCGGTCGCGGCGAAGAAGGCGTTCGTCATGAACCGCGTCGGCGACCTCGGGCTGATCATCGCGCTCATGCTGATGTTCGCGACGTTCGGGGCGGTGGACTTCACGACCGTCTTCGCCGCCGCGCCCGAGGCCTCGACCGCGCTGCTCACGGCGACCGGCCTCGCGCTGCTCGTCGCGGCGTGCGGCAAGTCGGCGCAGTTCCCGCTCCAGGCGTGGCTCGGGGACGCGATGGCCGGCCCGACGCCGGTCTCCGCCCTCATCCACGCGGCCACCATGGTCACGGCGGGCGTCTACCTCGTCGTGCGGTCGGCCCCGATCTTCGAGGGCGCGCCCACGGCACAGCTCGTCGTGGTGATCGTCGGTGCGGTGACGCTGCTCTTCGGGGCGATCGTCGGCTGCGCGAAGGACGACATCAAGAAGGCGCTCGCGGCGTCGACCATGTCCCAGATCGGGTACATGATCCTCGCGGCCGGGCTCGGGCCGATCGGGTACGCGTTCGCGATCTTCCACCTCGTCACGCACGGCTTCTTCAAGGCCGGCATGTTCCTCGGAGCCGGGTCGGTCATGCACGGCATGGACGACCAGGTCGACATGCGCCGTTTCGGCGGCCTCTCGCGCTACATGAAGGTGACCTTCGTGACCTTCGGTCTCGGCTGGCTCGCGATCCTCGGCATCCCGCCGTTCTCGGGCTTCTGGAGCAAGGACAAGATCATCGAGGCCGCGTTCGTGCCGGTCGACGGCCAGCCGTGGCGCGCCTGGGTGTTCGGCGGCGTCGCGCTGCTCGGCGCGGGGATCACCGCGTTCTACATGTCGCGCCTGTTCTTCATGACGTTCTCCGGACGTCGTCGCTGGAACGACGGCAGCGGCTCCGTGGACGGCCTCGGCCCGCAGGACGGTCCCGTCCAGCA
>CAZFUQ010000394.1:441-3149 GCA_964521905.1 uncultured Cellulosimicrobium sp. | reverse complement strand
CGACGCCAAGCCGTTCGAGGGCCGCACGCCGACCATCTCGTTCGGCGGGTCGTCCGACGCCGCGTTCCGCGTCGGTGCCGCCGAGGCCGACATCTACGCCGTCTGGGGCGAGCCCCTCGACCGCACCGCGGAGCAGATCGCACGCGTGCACGCCGAGGCCTCCGCCGCGGGCCGCGCGACGCCGCCGCGCATCCACGCGGCGTTCCGTCCGATCATCGCGCCGACCGAGGAGCTCGCCTGGGAGAAGGCGCACCGCGTCCTCGACCGGATCGAGGCGCGCAAGGCGGCCGCGGATGGGCAGCTCAGCCGTCGCCACCCGATCGACAAGCCCGAGAACGCCGGGTCGCAGCGCCTCCTCGAGATCGCCGCCCAGGGCGAGCGCTTCGACACCGCGCTGTGGACCGCGACCGCGAAGGCCACCGGCGGCGCCGGCAACTCCAACGCTCTCGTGGGCACGCCCGAGCAGGTCGCCGAGGCGCTGCTGGCGTACTACGACCTCGGCGTCCGTGTCGTCTCGGCCCGCGGCTACGACCTCCTCGACGACGCGATCGACTTCGGCCGCTACGTCATACCGATCGTCCGCGAGGAGGTCGCCAAGCGCGACGCCGCCGCGGCCTGACGGCCCGAGGCCCGGGACCCGTTGAGTGCATGAAATATGTCGTCCGAACGGCGTTCGGAGGACATATTTCATGCACTCACGGGACCGGGAGCCGACCGCGTGAGGTGACCTCGACCTCCCGACCCCGAACGAGAGCAACAGCGACAGCAAGGAGCACGACCGTGCGGTTCCAGGTACTCGACACCGTCTTCAACCCGCCCCACCCGGTGACCGGCGAGGCGGTCGCGCCGTCCGACCGGCTGAACCGCGTCGTCGAGACGGCGGTGCTGGCGGAGGAGCTCGGGTTCGACTCGTTCGCGGTGGGGGAGCGGCACGCGGGGGAGGTGCTGTCGTCGGCGCCGACGGTGATCCTCGGGGCGGTGGCGGCGCGGACGTCGCGGATCCTCCTGAGCACGGGCGTGACCGTGCTCTCGCTGCTGGACCCGATCCGGGTGGCGGAGGACCTGGCGACGGTGGACCAGCTGAGCCGGGGGCGGCTGGAGATCGTCATCGGCAAGGGCAACGAGGTGCTGCAGTACCCGCTGCTGGGGCTGGACATCGACAAGCAGTACGAGTACCTGCAGGAGAACTACGAGCTGCTGCGGCTGCTGCTGTCTCAGGAGGACGTGAGCTGGACGGGGCGGCACCGGCACGCGCTCGAGCACGCGACGACGCTGCCCCGTCCGTTCGCGGGGCCGTTCCGCATCTGGCACGGGTCGGCGACGTCGCGGTTCGCCGTCGAGCTGGCGGCGCGGTACGGGGACCCGATCGTCAGCGCGAACGCGCTGCAGCCGCGCGAGAACTACCAGGTCCTCATCGACCACTACCGCGAGCAGTACGCGGCGCACGGGCACGACCCGGCGTACGGGTTCGTGGGGTCGGGCTCGGGTGGGCTGTTCCTCGCGGACACGACGGAGCAGGCGATCGAGCAGTACCGGCCGATCTACGAGGGGCAGGTCGCGGCCGCGGCCCGCCGCGGGTACGGGCCGGACGCCGTCGGGAAGGCGCCGAGCTTCCGGACGGTCGAGGAAGCCGTCGAGCGCGGCCCGGCGCTGGTGGGCTCGCCGGAGCGGGTGGCGGAGAAGATCCTCGACTACCACGCCTCGTACGGGCACGACCTGCAGTCGGTGTCGGTCAACCACCTCATCCCGCTCGAGCAGCAGCAGGACGTCCTGCGCCGCTTCGCGGAGGAGGTGATCCCGGTGGTGAAGGCCGAGGTGAAGACGGACCTGTGGGGCCCCGCTGACGCGCGCCGGGCGGCCGGCTTCACCGCCTGATCACACCGCACGGTCGTGGGCAGGGAGAGGGCTCGGTCTGCGCGGCGAGACCGGGCCTCCTTCCTGCCCGCAGCGACTTCCCGGGAGGGCGGCGGCGTGAAACATCCGTCCGCCTGGCGGGACGGGGGTCTCGAAACTTGACTCAACCGGTCGGGATTGTCTTTCCTGCTCCCAGGTGACGAGCGTCAGCACCAAGGCCCGGCTCGCTGACCAGCAACCCTTCGACGTGACGGGGTGCTCCGGGAACGACCTGACCGCGCAGCTCCCGCTGCGCGGTAAGCACGGCAACCGCGTGGGACACCCCCGCCGCGTCGCAGCCCTCGGGCTCGGCGTGGTCGACCACCGGCGCCGGACGACCGCCGGACCTCAGCCGGCACGAGGAGAGCAGCACGACCATGAACCCCACACCTCACCGACGCCGGTCCCTGACCGTCGCCGCGGCCGCCGCCGCGACGGGCCTCCTGCTCAGCGCGTGCGCGGGCGGGGGGTCGGGCACGAGCGAGGGCGACGGGTCGCCGAGCCCGACGGGCGAGCCCGTCGCCGGCGGCAACCTGACGTTCGCGATCACGGTCGACTCCCACTGCGTCGACCCGCAGCAGGTCGGCAACAACGACGCGATCGCCGCGGCCCGCCAGACGGTCGCCTCGCTCACCGCGCAGGACCCGGAGACCGGCGAGATCGTGCCGTGGCTCGCGGAGAGCTGGGAGGTCAACGACGACGCGTCGAGCTACACGTTCCACCTGCGCGACGACGCGACGTACGCCGACGGCACGCCGATCGACGCCGAGTCGGTCAAGACGAACTTCGACGCGATCGTCGCCCTCGGCGCGACG
>CAZFUQ010000394.1:0-431 GCA_964521905.1 uncultured Cellulosimicrobium sp. | reverse complement strand
GGCTGAGCTACACCTTCCATCTAGTGAAGAACGCGAAGTTCCACGACGGCCTGCCGCTGACCGCCGCCGATGTGAAGCACACCTTCGACATTGTGCGCGATCCGCCCGCAGGCGTGGTCAGCTCCCGCAAGGAACTTCTTTCCGCCATCCAGAGCATCGACGTCGTCGACGCGCACACCGTGACGGTCAACTTCTCCGAGCCGAGCGCCCAGTTCCTGCAGGCGACGTCGACCTTCTCGCTCGGGCTGCTCGCCCCGTCGTCGGCCGACCTGAGCGTCGAGGACCGGTGCGCCGGCAAGTACGTGGGCTCCGGCCCGTTCGCCGTGCAGTCCTACACGCAGGACCAGGAGATCGTCCTCGAGAAGGTCGCCGGCTACGCCTGGAGGAACTGGGCGCTCGGCTCGGCGAAGTCCACCGTGAGGGTCTGCGCG
>CAZFUQ010000393.1:0-3151 GCA_964521905.1 uncultured Cellulosimicrobium sp. | reverse complement strand
GGGTGGCGAGGGGGGTGGGGTGGGGGGTGGGGTGGTCAGTGGTCGTCGCGGTCGGCCATCCTCGCGAGCATGGCGTTGTACTCGTTGAGCTCGGCGTCGCCGTCGCGGTCGGCCTGGCGGTCCTGGCGCTTGGCCTCGCGCTCGTCGGAGCGGGTCCACATGACCGCGACGAGGATCGCGAGGGCGAGCGTGGGGAGCTCGCCGATGCCCCACGCGACGCCGCCGCCGCGCTGCTGGTCGACGATCGCGCTGGGGCCCCACTCACGTCCCAGCAACCCGAACCACTCGGGGACGAGCAGCACCTCGCCCGTCGTCAGCGCGACGCCGAAGAAGGCGTGGAACGCCATGGTCGCGAAGAGCAGGAGCAGGCGCTGCGGGTACGGCGGCCGGTGCGGTCCGGGGTCGATGCCGACGAGCGCGTTCGCGAACAGGTACCCGGCGAGCGTGAAGTGCGCCAGCATCAGCAGGTGCCCGACGTACGTGGTCAGCGCGTACTCGAACGCGGGCGTGTAGTAGAAGACGATCATCGAGCCGGCGAAGTTCACCGCCGCGACGATCGGGTTGGCGAAGAACTGCCCCACGCGCGACGTCACGAGGGCGAGCACCCACTCGCGCGGTCCGCGCGACCCGTCCTTGCGCGACGGCACGGCCCGCACGAGCAGCGTCACGGGCGCGGCGAGCACGAGGAAGATCGGCACGACCATCGCGAGGACCATGTGCTGCACCATGTGCGCGCTGAACAGCACGTGCCCGTACATGGCCGGCCCGCCGGACGTCACCCAGAACAGGATCACGATGCCCAGGCACCACGAGATCGTGCGTCCCACGGGCCACCGGTCGCCGCGCCGGGCGAGCCGACGCACCCAGCCCAGGTAGACGACGAGCGCCGCCACGCACGCGAACGCGGGCAGCAGGTCCCACCGCCACTCCGTGAACCAGCGCGCGAGGGTCGGCTCCGGCGGCAGGGGGTGCCCGGTGACGATCTCGGCGGCCGTCGGGTCCGTGAGCTCGGTCTGGGGCACCGGCGGCGCCGTGGAGCCGAGCGCGACCGCGACCCCGGAGACCGCGCCCATGATCGCGAGCTCGACCGCGACGAGACGCCAGAACAACCACCGCGTCCCCTCCGCGGCCGCGGCCCGGACGGGGCGACCGGACGCCGTCGGGGCGGACCCGCCCGGCCGGCCGGCCGCCGTCGGACCCGACGCGCCGGGCCGGCCAGAGGCCGCCGGGCCGGAAAGGCGCCGCACGACGAGCTCGCGGTGCGCGAAGCCCACGACCCCGAGCACGAGGATCAGCCCGACCTTGGTGAGCAGGAGGATGCCGTAGTCCGTGGTGAGCCCGGCGAGCGTGTCGATGCGGATGGTCGCGTTCGCGACGCCGGAGACCGCGACGGCGGCGTAGCACCACAGCGCGATCGCGGAGTACCGCGCGACGGCCGACGCGAACTCCTCGCGTCCCAGCCCGCCGCGCACCCGCACGACGGCGAGCGTGCCCAGGCCGCCGACCCACAGCGCGGCGCCCGCGAGGTGGAGGAACATCGACGAGACGGCGAGCTCGTGCGACGCGGCCCCGGCGGCGTGGCCGGTGTTCGCCTGGATCGCGATGGCGGCCAGCGCGACGACCGCCGTCCACAGGGCACCCGTCGCCCCGCGCACGGCGAGCGCGAGCACCGACGTCACCGCCGCGACGACGACCACTGCGAGGTACGTGCGCCCCAGGCTCACCTGGGAGACGAAGAGGCCGAGCTGGTCGCCGAAGGTCGGGTCGGTGATCGGCGTCCCGGAGATGGACGAGTAGCGCAGCACGACCTGCAGGACGGCGAGCACGGCCCACGTCGCCGACGCCGCGCCGGCGACGCCCAGCGCCCGGCGCACCGACGCGCCCGCGGGCAGCGCGACCGCCGCGAGGACGAGCGAGCCCAGCGTGAGCGCGACCGAGAGCTCGGTGAGCACGGTGACCACGGGGGTGCCGTACCGCACGAGCGCGCCCGGGTCGCTGAAGCCGGCGAGCGCACCGAACGCACCCGAGAAGCCGCCCGCGGCGAGCACCGCGACGACCGCGACGACGACGGCGAACGGCCCCGCGCCGACGAGCCACCACGGGTTCGCGGGGCGGTCGGCCGACGGCACGCGGCGCACGGTGGTCGTAGTCGAGGTCACCCGTCCAGGGTATCGACCGCGCAGCGGCCCCAGGTCCCGCGGAGGGGCTGTCCCGTCACGTCCGCGGGGGACGGACCAGCCCGTAGACCTTCGTCGCGCGCAGCCGCAGCACCTGCCGCCGGTCGGCGACCATCGCGCGCCGGTACTCCTCCCAGTCGGGGTGCTCGCCCCCGGTCGCGGCGCGGTACGTCTCGACGAGCTCGTCCGCCGCGGCGTCGTGGGGGTCCGTCGCGACGTCGCTCAGCTCCGCGTCGCCCTCCAGCACGGCATAGCTCCAGAAGTCCTCCGAGCTCACCTGGAGGGAGACGCGCGGGTCGCGCGCGGCGTTGCGCGTCTTCGCCCGGGTCGCCGTGACGGACACGCGTGCGACGCGCTCGTCCGGGTCCCACGTGTACGTGACGTTGGACAGCTGCGGGCGGCCGTCCCGCTTGACCGTCGCGAGGACCCCCTGGTGGCGCGCCGCGACGAGGTCGAGGAGCGCGGGGTCGCCGAGCGGGGCTCGTGCGTCGGGGGCGTGGACGGTGTCGGGCGTGGCGGCGGCGTCGGTGCTCATGCCCACCCAACCGAGAGGGTCCCGTCGGGCATTCCCGACCCCACCGGGTCGCGCGGGTGGGTACCTCTCCCCACGCTCACCTGTGGACGACGGCCGTTCCGGGCGGGGTCGCGCTGGCATACTGGGCCGGGTTCGCCGGGGGCTCGCGACGCATCGCCCGCCCTCTCCCGGCCAGGCACGGGACCACACCCGCACGACCCGGAGGACGTTCGATGGCCGCAGGGCACGGCAGCATCTCGACGCAGGACCTCGACCGCGCGAGCCACCTCCTCAAGAGGGTGGGGCAGGTCTTCGACCAGCGCGTCGTGGGCCAGGACGCGCTGCGCACCGCCCTCGTGAGCTCGCTCCTCGCGGGCGGGCACATCCTCCTCGAGTCGGTGCCCGGGCTCGCCAAGACGACCGCCGCCGCGAGCGTCTGCGCCGCGGTCGTCTTGGCGAG
>CAZFUQ010000392.1:0-3173 GCA_964521905.1 uncultured Cellulosimicrobium sp. | reverse complement strand
TGGAGAAGGAACTCTCCGGGGGCGGCGCGGTGATGGACCACACGAGGCGACCACGGAACCGGTCGTAGATGCCGCGCTGCCCCTGGCTCATCAGCCCGGAAGCGACGAGCTCGGCCTGCGTGAAACCGCGCCCCTGCAGGTGCCGCTGCAGGTTGTCCCATCCCGTGGGCGCGTACCCGACGCCGAAGTGCTCCGCGTCGGCGCGCTCGAAGCTGCGCTCGGCGAGGAACGCGCGCGCGGCCTGCGCACCGGGGGCGAAGAGCTGCTCGGAGAAGTACTGCGAGGCGACGCGGTGCGCCTCGAGCAGGCGCTGACGGCGGCCGGGCTCCTCGCGGGGACGCTGCGGACCACCGCTGTCCTCGTAGCGCAGCTGGATCCCGACGCGGTCCGCGAGGTACTCGACGGCCTCGACGAACGTCAGGCCGTCGACCTTCTGCACGAACGAGATGACGTCGCCGCCCTCGCTGCACCCGAAGCAGTGCCAGCGCCCGACGCCCGGGCGCACGTGGAACGACGGCGAGCGCTCGTCGTGGAACGGGCACAGTCCCTTGAGCGAGCCGACGCCCGCGGGCTTGAGAGTGACGTGCGCGGAGACGATCTCGTCGATCCGCACGCGGTCGCGGACGGCCTCCACGTCCTCACGTCGAATCAGCCCGGCCACGGAGCGAGTCTATGCGCCCGGGACGGGCCCCGGGGTGGCTCCTCGGCGTCGTCGGTCACACCCGGGCCGCGCCCGCGAGCGAGGCGCGGGAGGCCGCGCAGCGCCGGGCGTACGCGCCCGGCGTCGAGCCCGTCACCCGGGCGAAGTCCACCCCCAGGTGCGCCTGGTCGTAGTACCCGACGGCGGTCGCGAGCGCCGCGAGGTCCCGCCCGGGGTCGACGGCGAGCAGGTCCGCCGCGAGGTGCACGCGGTGGCGCTGCAGCACCCACTTGGGGCTCACTCCGACGTACGACGCGAAGAGCCGCTGGAGCGAGCGCGGCGAGGTCCCCACCACGTCGGCGAGGTCCGTCACGCCCGCAGCCGGGCCGAGGCGACCGCCGACGAGGGCGGCGAGAGCACCGCCGATGCGGTCGAGGTCACGTGCAGAGCGGGCGGTCCGGGTGCGGGCGGCCCGCTCGCGCAGCAGCGGTTCGACGGCGCGGGCCGCGTCCTCGTCGCGCCCCGCCTCGGCGAGGGCACGGGCGGTCGCCCCGGTGGGCACCGCCGCCGGGCCGAGGAACGTCGACGCCGGGACGTACGCGCCGGGGCGCACCGCGTCGGGGTGACCGAGCAGGACGCGGAAGGCGCCGGGGCGCAGCTTGGTGCCGACCACGGCGCCCTTGCCGACGAGCGTGCGCTCGAACAGCCCGGTCGGGGTGCCGTGCGCGGCGTAGCCCGACTCCTCCGCCACGACGTTCGCGACCGGGTGCGGGACGAGGACCTGCGTGAACGTCTCACCGGGCGGCAGGTCCCAGCGCACGACCCAGTGGCGCTCCACGAGGTCGGCGAGGTCGGGCACGGGCGGGACGCGCACGAGCTCGAACCCGCGCCGCGCCGCGGCGGGGTCGACGAGGCCGCGCGTGGACGTCGTCGGACCGCGCCGGGGCACGACGCGCGCGCTCGTGGGCTCGTCGGGTTCGAACGCCTGTCGCATTCCTCCAAGACTGGCACGACCGACCGACACGAGCATGGGATCACGGCCCGCCGCCGGGCGGGAGGACCCACGACGAGGAGGACACCATGGAGATGTCGGCACTGCACCCCAACGTCACGGTGACGGGCGCGCGCGAGGCGATCGCGTTCTACGAGGTCGCGCTCGGCGCCGAGGTGGTCGACACGATCACGGCGGGCGACGTCGTCGTCCACGCCGACCTGCGCCTCGCCTCCCCCGCCGGGACGAGCACGTTCACCGTCGCGGAGGCGTTCCCGCCGGACTCGGCCGCGCCGGAGCCCGGCGCGCCGACGCACGCGTCGTTCACCCTCCCGGTCGAGGACACCGACGCCGCGTACGGGCGGGCGGTCGCGGCGGGCGCGTCGAGCCTCGCGGAGCCCGCGGACTGGTTCGAGGGGTTCCGCCAGGCCGCGGTCCGCGACCCGTTCGGGCACCGGTGGTACTTCGCGACCGTCGCGGGCTCGGTGACGGCGCAGGACGTCCAGCGCGCGAGCGACGCCTGGGTCGCCGAGCGAGGCTGAGGGCGGACGACGGCGTCCCGCGCGCCCGTCGGCTCAGACCGACGGGCGCACGAGGCGCGCGTGGAGCTGCATCGCGGAGACGTCGGTGAGCGACGCGACCTGGTCGACGACGACGCGCAGGCGCGCGGCGTCGTCGGCCGCGTCCGCCCAGTCGGCCGCGAACGGCGGCTCGAGCGCCACGGGCGCACGGTCGGACAGGACGCGCACGAGGTCGGCGACCACCTCGCGCTGGCGCTGGTAGATCGGCTCCTGCTCGCGCGGTGCCATGACGTACGCGACGGCGACCCCCTTGAGCACGAGGATCTCGGCGACCGTCTCGTCCGGCACGACGAGGCGCGCGGAGTAGCGGGTGAGTGGGCCGTCGCCGAACACGGCGCGCGTCGCCTCCTGCGCGGCCCCCGTGAACCGGCCGATGAGCTGGCTCGTCGCGTCCTTGAGCGCCGCGAGCGCGCGGCGCGACCCGTCGAACCCGGTGACGAGGTGGCCGGTGCCCTGCAGGCGCGTGATCGCGGCGTCGAGCGCGGCCTCGTCGTAGGCGGTGCCGTACCAGGAGTGGACGGCGCGCACGACGCGCGCGCGCTCGTCCGCGTCGTCGAGGACCGCGAGCTCGATCCTGCCCCCGACGATCGCGTCCTCGACGTCGTGCACCGAGTACGACACGTCGTCGGCGAGGTCCATGACCTGTGCCTCGAGGCACTTGACCTGGCTCGGCGCGCCGGCCCGCAGCCAGTCGAACACCGGGCGGTCGTCCTCGTAGACGCCGAACTTGTGCGTCGGGCGCCCGTCGGCGCGCAGCGGCGCCTCGCCCGCTCCCCACGGGTACTTCACGCTCGCGTCGAGGCTCGCGCGCGTGAGGTTGAGCCCGTACGACCGCCCGTGGGCGTCCACGACCTTCGGGTCGAGGCGTGTGAGCAGGCGCAGCGTCTGCGCGTTGCCCTCGAACCCGCCGATGTCCACGGCGAGGTCGGCGAGCGGGCGCTCGCGGACCTCGCCGTGGACA
>CAZFUQ010000391.1:0-3181 GCA_964521905.1 uncultured Cellulosimicrobium sp. | reverse complement strand
GAGGACGAGGTGACACGGTGTCCCGTCAATGTCACGTCCGTGGCGCCCGCTTCCCGGAGGGCGGCACCTGATCCAGGTGCCATCATCGAGAGCATGCCCCCGCTCTCCCCCCAGGACGTCGCTGCCGACGCCGGGCCGGTCGTCGAGCCGGCCGCAGCCCCCACGAGCGACGTCGCACCCCGCCCCGCACCCGACCTCCGCCCCTACGACGCGCTGTTCCTCTACTCGTTCGGCGGGCCCGACAAGCCCGAGGACGTCGTGCCCTTCCTGCGCAACGTCACCGCGGGCAAGGGCATCCCGGACGCGCGGCTCGAGGAGGTCGGCGAGCACTACTACGGCTTCGGCGGCAAGAGCCCCATCAACGAGCAGAACCTCGCGCTCCAGGCCGCGCTCGAGGCAGAGCTCGCGCGTCGCGGCGTCGACCTGCCCGTCGTGTGGGGCAACCGCAACTGGGAGCCGTACACGTCCGACGCCGTGGAGCAGCTCGAGGCCCTGGGCGCCCGGCGCGTCCTCGCGCTCGTCACGAGCGCGTACGCGTCCTACTCGGGCGACCGCCAGTACCGAGAGGACCTCGCGCTCACGCTCGAGAAGCTCGGCCGCCTCGGCCCCGACGGCAGCACGGGCGTGCAGTTCGACAAGCTCCGCGCCTACTACAACCACCCCGGCTTCGCGCGGGCCAACGCCGACGCGATCGAGGAGGCGTACCGCGAGCTGGCGGAACGGCGCGCGAGCGACGGCACGGACGACGGTGCACCCGCCCGGCTCGTGTTCGTCACGCACTCGATCCCCACCACGATGGAGGAGGCGTCCGGCGTCGGGCACCCGACGTACTCGGCGCAGCACCTCGACCTCGCGGCCGTGCTCGCCGCCGACCTCGAGCAGCGCCTCGGGCACGCCGTCGAGTGGGACCTCACCTACTGCTCGCGCTCGGGGCCGCCCAGCCAGCCGTGGCTCGAGCCGGACGTCAACGACCACCTCGAGGAGCTCGCGGGCTCCGGCACGCGCGCGGTCGTGCTCGCGCCCGTCGGGTTCGTCTCCGACCACATGGAGGTCGTCTACGACCTCGACACCGAGGCGCTCGAGACCGCGGCCGAGCACGGCATCGCGGCGGTGCGCGCCGGGACGGTGGGCACGCGGGAGCCGTTCGTCCGGGGCATCGTCGACATGATCGTCGAGCGCGCCGCGCGCGAGCGCGGCGAGGACGTCGAGGCCCCGACGGTCGGCTCGCAGGGTCCGTCCTTCGACGTCGCGCCGCCCGGGGCGTGCCTGCGGCGGCACGGCGAGCCGAGCGGCATCCCCGTCCTGTGCAGCACCGACATCCACGCCTGAGCCCGACCTGAGCCCCGAGAGGACCACCCGATGAGCGACGCCGCCCGCGTGCCCGCCGACCACGAGCAGATCAACACGTCCATCCGCTACGCGATGTGGTCCGTCTTCGCGACGGCGGCGCCGCTGCCCGCCGACGCGGACGAGCGGGCGGGCCTGGTGGCCGACGCGCTGACCGCCGTCGGCGGCGGCGACGACCCGGCCGCCACGGACGGCGACCTCGTCGTGCGCGGCTGGTACGACGTCGCGGGCCTGCGCTCGGACGCCGACCTCATGGTGTGGTGGCACGGCCCGACGATCGAGTCCGTCCAGGGCGCCTACCAGCGCCTGCGCGCGAGCGGCCTCGGCTCCCACCTCGAGCCCGTGTGGTCGAACGCGGCGCTGCACCGCCCCGCCGAGTTCAACCGTGGCCACGTGCCCGCGTTCCTCGCGGGCGAGGCGCCGCGCGACTACCTGAGCGTGTACCCGTTCGTGCGGTCGTACGACTGGTACCTCCTGCCCGACGCCGAGCGCCGCACCATGCTGCGCGACCACGGCCTCGCGGCGAAGGACTACCCGGACGTGCGCGCCAACACCGTCGCGTCGTTCGCGCTCGGCGACTACGAGTGGATCCTCGCGTTCGAGGCCGACGAGCTGCACCGCATCGTCGACCTCATGCGCGAGCTGCGCGCCACGGAGGCCCGCCGCCACGTGCGCGAGGAGGTCCCGTTCTTCACGGGCCCCCGCACGTCCCTCACGACCTGGGCAGACCGCCAGCCCCTGGCCTGACCCCCCCGACGCCGAACACGACTCTGGTGTCGTTATCCGACGGATAACGACACCAGAGTCGTTCTCGACGGCGCGCTCTGTCGTTCTCGGCGGCGGCGGCGACGACGGCGGCGGGCGGGGAGGGGCGGGGGCGGGGCGGGAGTTTCGTCGGCCGGGGGGCTCCCAGATGCTCAGCATGCTGATCGATGCGACGGTGGGGCATGACCACCGCAGCAGTCCCGGCAGGGGCCTTCCCCGCGCCCGCTCCGTCCGACCGGGTCCGCCAGGTCGTCGTCCTCGTCGGCTCGCTCGTCGCCGCCGGTGCCGCGGCGTACGGGGCGGGCGCGTTCGGCGGCACCGCCGTCGAGCAGAGCGCCGGGGGAGCGCTGTCCTCGACCGCGACGCCCGTCGCGCCCGACAACCCGGCGTTCCGCATCTGGTCGCTGATCTACCTCGGGCTGTTCGTGTTCGCCGTCTACCAGGTGCTGCCGCGGCACGCGACGAGCCCGCGGCTGCGCACGACGGCGTGGTGGGTGCTCGCGTCGATGGTGCTCAACGCCGCGTGGATCGGCGTCGTGCAAGCGGGCTGGATCCCGGTGAGCGTCCTCGTGATCGCCGCGCTCCTCGCCGTGCTCACGGTCCTCGTCGTGCGGCTCGTGCGCTCGCGTCCCGAGTCGACGACGCAGGCCGTCGTGCTCGACGGCACGGTGGGCCTCTACACCGGCTGGGTGAGCGTCGCGACGCTCGCGAACGTCGCGGCGGCGCTCGCGGACGCGGGTGTGGGCGGCCTCGGGCTCGGCGCGACGGGCTGGTCCGTCGTGCTCGTCGTGCTCGCCGCGGCGCTGTCCGTCGCGTGGGCGGCGTTCGCCTCGGGACGCCGCGCGGTCGCGCTCGGCATCGGCCTCGCGATGGCGTGGGGTCTCGCGTGGATCGCGGTCGGGCGGTTCCAGGGCGAGCTCGCGGACACCACCGTGGCCTGGGCCGCCGTCGGGGCCTCCGCGGTGGCGCTCGTGGCGTCCCTCGTCGCCGCGACCCGCCCGGCGCGCGGCTGACTCGCGCGCCGGGCGGGACGCCGCGCGTCAGGGGTAGAGGCCCACCAGATCCGCGG
>CAZFUQ010000390.1:0-3185 GCA_964521905.1 uncultured Cellulosimicrobium sp. | reverse complement strand
CGGCCGACCGGGGCTCTACCTCGGCGGACCGCCGGTCGGCGTGCCGCGGTCATGCGGAGAGGTCGCTGACGACGTCGTAGCCCAGCTTGAGGATCAGCGCGCCGACGACCACGACGAACACCACGCGGACGAACGCGCTGCCCTTGGCGACCGCCATGCGCGCACCGATGTACGCGCCGAGGAGGTTCGCCGCACCCATGACGAGCCCGAGCCCCCACAGCACGGCGCCGTAGGGGACGAAGAAGATCAGGGCGCCCGCGTTCGTCGCGAAGTTCGCGATCTTCGCCAGTGCCGACGCGGGCAGGAACGCGTAGCCGAGGATGCTCACGAGCGCGATGACGAGGAACGTCCCGGTGCCCGGGCCGAGCAGGCCGTCGTAGACGCCGATGACGAGGCCGATCCCGGCCGCCGCCCAGCGGTGGCCGTTGCCCTCCCAGCGCAGGTTCGTCGTGTGCCCGAGCTTCGGCTTCGCGATCGTGTACGCCGCCACGCCGACCAGGACGACGAGGATGATCGGCTTGAACAGCTCGGCCGGGATGCGCGACGCGAGCGCGGCGCCACCGATCGCGCCGACCAGCGCGGCGACCGCCATCGGCCCGGCCGTACGCAGGTCGGGACCCACCCGCCGGTAGAACGTCGTCGCGCTGACCGAGGTCCCCATGATGCTCGCGAGCTTGTTCGTCGCGAGCGCCTGGACGGGGCTGATGCCGGGCACGAGCAGGAGCGCCGGGAGCTGGACGAGACCGCCGCCGCCGACCACGGCGTCGATCCAGCCCGCCGTGAGGGCGGCGAGGACGAGCAGGAGGACGGTCAGGCCGTCGATCTCGAGCCCGCCGGAGACAGGGAGGGAGAAGGCGACCGGCACCCCACAGTGGTACCACGCCGAGGACTTCCCGGGCGCACGAGCACCGGGTCCCTGGAGCCCACGCCGTCCGGCCTCCTGCTGGTCCTCACCCGGACGTTCCGCGCCGCCAGGGCCGACGTCTGGACGAGCATCTCCGAACCCGACGGCCTCGGGCGGTGGATCGGCACGTGGGAGGGCGACCCCGCCTCGGGCCGTGTCCTCTTCGTCATGACCGCCGAGGGGGCCACGGAGGGCGCGGAGTGCCGGATCCTGCACTGCCGGCCCCCGCACCGGCTCGCCGTGGAGACCTCCGTCGGCGAGACCTCCTGGCGGCTCGAGATCGAGCTCGCCGAGGAGGCTGGCGTCACGACGATGACCTTCCGCCAGGCGCTCCGCCCTGCGGACGACGCCGCCGCGATCGGCCCCGGCTGGGAGTACTACCTCGACCGTCTCGTGGCCGCCCGCTCCGGGCGCGATCCCTCCGAGGTGCTGTGGGACCGCTACTACCCCGCGCTGGCGCCCCACTACCGCACGGCGGCCCGACCCACCTGACCGGGGCCGCTGGCCGTCAGGACTGCAGGGCGTCGTACTCCGCCTCGGCGGCGACGTCGTCGTCGACGTCGAGACGCAGGTGCGCGAGCGCGGCCTGCAGCACGCGCAGCGCGCTCGCCGCACGCTCGCCCCACAACGACACGTAGGAGAACTGCCACCACCACAGGCCCTCGAGCTCACGACCGCCGTCGTAGTGCTGCAGCCCCTTCACGAGGCAGTCGGCCACGCAGGCGAGGTCGCCCGAGAGCGAGGCGGTGCCGACCTCGGCCCCGACGAGCGGGTCCGTGATCTCGACGTAGTCGTCGAACCCGTCGAAGAGCTGCGCGAGCGCGGTCCGCAGGGGGTCCACGTCGGTGTCCCGCCCGGCGTCGGGCTCGAACCGCTCGACCGGGACGACGTCGCCCATCGCCCCCAGGCGGGCGCCCGCGGCGAGGGCGTCGGACAGCGCGAGCAGCAGGAGAGGCAGGACGGCCCCGGGGGCCGCGCCGGACGCCACCTGCGTGGTCGTGGTGAGGAAGGCGCGCGCCTGCGCAGCCATGCCCTCCGCGATCTCCCGCAGGTCGGGGTCGTTCTCGATCTCCCCCATGCTCACCGCCTCTCGTCAGCCGCCGACGACACGTCGGCCCTCGAACGCCCGGCCGAGCGTCACCTCGTCCGCGTACTCCAAGTCTCCCCCGACGGGCAGCCCGGACGCGAGGCGGGTCACGCGCAGGCCCATCGGGCCGAGCATGCGCGCGAGATAGGTCGCGGTGGCCTCGCCCTCGACGTTGGGGTCCGTCGCGAGGATCACCTCGGTGACCTGGCCGTCGGCGAGCCGTGTCATGAGCTCCGCGATGCGCAGGTCGCCCGGGCCCACGTTCTCGATCGGGTTGATGGCTCCGCCGAGCACGTGGTACCGCCCGCGGAACTCGCGCGTGCGCTCGATCGCGACGACGTCCTTGGGTTCCTCGACGACGCAGATCACCTCGACCGAGCGCCGCGGGTCGACGCAGATGCGGCACTGCTCCGCCTCGGCGACGTTGCCGCACGTCTCGCAGAAGCGGACGCGCGCCTTCACCTCGGTGAGCGCGTCCGCGAGCCGCCGGACGTCGACCACGTCCGCGGCGAGCAGGTGGAACGCGATGCGCTGCGCGCTCTTGGGCCCGACGCCGGGGAGACGGCCGAGCTCGTCGATCAGGTCCTGGACCGCGCCTTCGTACACACCCCCAGCCTACGGGCCACGGCGTGTCGGTCCGTTCGGCACGGTGCCCTCGCCCCGGTCGACGGACGTCCTCCGGAGTCACGACGCGACGATCTCGACCTCGAAGCCGTCCGCGTCCTCGAAGAAGGCGGCGTAGTGGTCGTCCCCGCCCGCGAACGGGTGGCGGTCCCCGAACAGCAGCGCCCAGCCGTGGTCGCGCGCTCGCGAGACGAGCGTGTCGACCTCGTCGCGCGTGCCGCCGTGGAAGGCGAGGTGGTTGAGACCGGGCAGCAGACGGTCGTGCTCGCCGGACGCGAGCGCCGGGCTCTGCTCGACGACGACGTACGTCGCCCCGAGCCGCCAGGAGCGCCCGTGCTCCCACCGTCGGTGGGGTGCGTACCCCAGCTCGCGCAGCAACCAGCCCCACGAGCGCTCCGCACGCGCCAGGTCCGGCACCCACAGCTCGACGTGGTGCAGGTTGCCGCGACCCACGCTCAGAGGCCCTGGTCCTGGATCTCCTCGATGATCTTGCCGCCCAGGAGGCTCACGACGAGGGCGGTGCCCACGAGCCCGGTCGAGGTGATGTCCATGTCGTCGTCGGCGGCGATG
>CAZFUQ010000389.1:0-3185 GCA_964521905.1 uncultured Cellulosimicrobium sp. | reverse complement strand
CGACGTCCTGGACTGGATCGCTCGACGCTGACCCAATCTCAAACACGCCCTAGGTCGCCGGGCGAGGGAAAGGCCGTGGCCGCCCGACCGTTCGTCGCGCCCGGCACCACCCGACAACCGCCGCGCGACCCGCTACGGTGAGCCGTGGCCCGATCCCGACCGCCCGTCCCCGTCACGCAGGACCCGCCGCGCGGCGCCTTCCCCACCTGCACGTTCGTGCTCTCCGTCGACCCGTCGACGGCGGCCGGGTGGGTCGCGGAGTCGTTCCGCGCCCTGCGATGGAAGCAGCGCCCCTCCGAGGCGGCGCAGCGCGCGGGTGCGGCGCTGTGGGTGGTCGGCGGGCCCGTCCGCGAGTTCTTCCTCGACGACCTCGACGTCGTGCGCTGGATCACGCCGCGCGCGGCCGCCTACCTCGCGCACGGCCAGGCCGTCTCCACGATCACCGCGGGACCGTCGGACGGTGCCCCTGCGGTCGCGCGCACGACGGTGACGCTCGCGCTCTCGCACGGCATGTTCTCGTGCCGCGAGAGCCTCGGCGCGGTCGCGCGGGGCCTGCGCGCGCGGGCTGTGCACGCCCGCGCACTGCCCCCCGACGACGTCCCGACCTGGGCCGACGCGTCGGAGATCGATCCGGGCTCCCCTGCCCACCCGAGCTCGGCGCGCAGGCTGTTCCGCGGCCGGTGAGGTCGTCCGCGCACCGGCCGCGGCCCACGGTCAGGAGCCGGCGCGGTCCTGGAGGAAGGTCTCGACGTCGTCGAGCACCGCCTGGCCACCCAGCGGCCCGACGCCGCTGATCCAGGACGACTGGTCCACGACCCGCACGTCCGGGAACGACGCCGCGTTGAGCGTGACCTCCGCGGGGACCGCCGACGGGTCGGCGGGGTCGGCGGCCGAGACGACGACGAGGTCGGCCGCCGCCTCGGTCACGCGCTCGGGCGACAGGTCGACGGAGATGTCCGTGCCCCAGTCCTGCTCGGGGGTCGTGAAGCCGACGCACTCGAGCGTGCTGCCCGCGAACGACGACGGCCCGTAGGCGGACACGATGCCGTCACGGGGGCGCAGCAGCTGCGCCGTCCCGGAGACGCCGTAGTCCTCCCGGATCTGCGCGCAGCGTGCGTCGTAGTCGTCGAGGAGCCCCTGGGCGTCGTCCTCGCGCCCGAGCGCGCGCCCCACGAGGAGCACGTTCTCCTGCCACGGGTCGGTCTGCGTCGCCATGAACACCGTCGGGGCGATCGCCGCGAGCTGGTCGTAGAGGTCGGAGTGCCGCGACTCGGTGCCGAGGATGAGGTCGGGCTGCAGCGCGGCGACGGCTTCGAGGCTCGGCTCGGGGACCGTGCCCACGAGCTCGATCCCCTGGGCCTCGGCACCCAGGTAGGCCGGGACGCCCGCCTCGACGCTCAGCACGGCGGATCCCACCGGGACGACGCCGAGCGCGACGGCCGTGTCCGTCTCGACCGGCTCGAGCGTCACGACCCGCAGGGGCGCGGTCTCGAGCTCGGTGGTGCCGCGCGCGTGCTCGACGGCGTAGCCCGCCTCGGGCACCTGCTCGGCCGCGGGGGTGGTCGTGCTCGCCGCGTCGGGGGCGCTCGAGGAGCACGCGGTCAGGAGCGCGGAGGCGAGCACGACGGTGGCGGCCAGGGCACCGCGACGGGACGGGGAGGTCCGGGGGGTCGGCACAGAGGGGTCCTTCCAGAAGTTCGGAGAGGCTAACCTTACCCATGCCCGGCTGCGGCCCGGAGCGGCACTTCTCGAGACGATCGCGGCACGTAGGGGCCGCTTTCGCCGGCGCTGTCGCCCGCCTCGCCGTGGGCGCGCTGCTCACGCTCGGCAGCCCGCCTGCTCGGAACGGACCCGTCCGCCCGGGCGTCGCGAGGCCACGCCCTGCCGGAACGACCCGGCGCGGCTATGGTGCGAGGGCATGCGACCGATGCCCTCGTCCGAGCTGGTCTCGCTCATCTCGTTCCTCGCCGCGCTGCTGATCTTCTTCAGCATCGACGTGCGGACCCGGCGCGCGCGGGGCGACGACGCCCCGTGGCACAGCCATCTCTTCTCGTGGGCGTCCCGTCTGGGCGGGGTCTCGACCGCTCTCGCCCTGACGCTCGGCTGGGTCGACCTCTTCCTCCCGGACGACGACGGCACGATCCACGTGGCGTTCGTGGCGGTCCCCGGGTCGCTCGGCGTGCTGTGCGCGATCATCCTGGGGGTCGAGATGCTCTGGCAGAAGGACAGGTCCTGAGACCCCCACGGCGTGAGCGGGTGTCGCTCAGATCCAGCGCGCGCCGATCTCGTCGTGGAGCTGCTGCGTCTTCTGCACGCGCAGGACGCCGTCCACGACCGCGGCCTCCAGGCCGACGTCGCGCGCGACGGCGACGATCGCGTCGCGCTGCTCCGGGTGGTCGTCGGCGTCGCCGCCGTCCCAGAGCTCGAGCCACCGGTCGGTCGGGTCGTCGCTGCCCGAGTCGGCCCACACCCGGCAGATCCGGTCGAGCTCGTCCTGCGTCATCGGGCGGGTCGGCGTGGCGTACATGGGCGCTCCTGGGCGTTGCCTGGGTCGGACGGCGTTCGTTCCCACCCTAGGTGCGCCCGTCGCGAGGGGGCGCGGGGGCGTCTCACGTGGCGGGCGCCCTCGACCGCATGCCGGATGGGTCGTAGGATCGTCCCAACCATCCAGAGCGGTCGAGAGTCCTGGCTCGACGACACCGCAGCAACCCGCCGACGGAAGCCTCCCGAGGACAAAGGTGCTAACGCCAGGGTCGATGGAGTGACGCATGACCTCAGAGGCACCCTTCGCGCACCGCCCGGGCAGTCCCCGGCCGACGGTGTCGTTCGAGCTCATGCCCCCGCGGCGCCCTGATGCGGCGCCGAAGTTCTGGGAGACGGCGCGCCGTCTCGTCGCGACCCAGCCCGACTTCGTGTCCGTGACGTACGGCGCGGCGGGGACCGACCGGGCGACGGCCCGCCAGGTCGTGGGCCGCCTGCTGCAGGGCACGCCCGTGCTGCCGATCGCGCACCTCACGTGCGTCGGGGCGTCGCGCGAGGACGTCGAAGAGGTCATCACCGACTTCCTTGACGAGGGTGTGCGCAGCTTCCTCGCGCTGCGGGGCGACCCGCCGCGCGACCAGCCGGACTGGCAACCCGCCCCGGACGGCGTGCGATCGTCCCTCCGTCCGACACCTCGGCGAGGT
>CAZFUQ010000388.1:2144-3196 GCA_964521905.1 uncultured Cellulosimicrobium sp. | reverse complement strand
CGTCCCCTCGAACACGTCCTCGTCGAACCCGGCGGACTTCACGACGGCGCCCTCGGGGGCAAGCGACCCGTGCAGGATCGTGATGCCGCCCGTGTGGTGGATGGGGTTGTCCAGCGCGCGCAGGATCTTGCCGTCCGGGTCGGGCGGGTCGATGTCGGCGAGGTTCTCCGCGACCGTACGGCCCGTGACGGTGAGCGCGTCGCCGTGCAGCAGCCCGGCGTCGAGCAGGGCCTTCATGACGACGGGCACGCCGCCGATGCGGTCGACGTCGTTCATCACGTACCGGCCGAACGGCTTGAGGTCGCCGAGGTGCGGCACGCGGCTCGCGACCCGGTCGAAGTCGGCGAGCGAGAGGTCGACCTCGGCCTCGTGCGCGATGGCGAGCAGGTGCAGCACCGCGTTGGTCGACCCACCGAACGCCATGACGACGGCGATCGCGTTCTCGAACGCCTCCTTGGTCATGATGTCGCGCGCCGTGATGCCGAGCCGGAGCAGGTTGACGACGGCCTCGCCCGAGCGGTGCGCGAACGCGTCGCGGCGCCGGTCCGCCGACGGCGGTGCCGCCGAGCCGGGCAGCGACATGCCCATCGCCTCGGCGACCGACGCCATCGTGTTCGCCGTGTACATGCCGCCGCACGCGCCCTCGCCCGGGCAGATCGCACGCTCGATGCGGTCCACGTCCTCGCGGCTCATGAGCCCGCGCGCGCACGCCCCGACGGCCTCGAACGCGTCGATGAGCGTGACGTCCTTCTCCGTGCCGTCGGACAGCTTGACCCAGCCCGGCATGATCGACCCGGCGTAGAGGAACACGCTCGCGAGGTCGAGGCGCGCGGCCGCCATGAGCATCCCGGGCAGCGACTTGTCGCACCCGGCGAGCAGCACCGTCCCGTCGAGGCGCTCCGCCTGCACGACCGTCTCGACCGAGTCCGCGATGATGTCGCGGCTCACGAGCGAGAAGTGCATCCCCTCGTGTCCCATGGAGATGCCGTCGGAGACGGAGATCGTCCCGAACTGCAGCGGGTACCCGCCGCCCGCGTGCACGCCCTCCTTGG
>CAZFUQ010000388.1:0-2134 GCA_964521905.1 uncultured Cellulosimicrobium sp. | reverse complement strand
GACGCCGATCTGCGGCTTGGCGAAGTCCTCGTCGCCCATGCCGACGGCGCGCAGCATCCCGCGCGACGCCGTCGCCTCCAGCCCGTCCGTGACCTGGCGGGAACGAGGCTTGAGGTCGGGTCCGGCGTCGGCGCGCGGGGTCTGCCCAGTCATGCCCCCCACTCTAGGAACGCCGTCGCCGGACGGCGCGCCGGGACGCCCGAGACGCCCCGACCTCGTCGAGACCCGCACGGCATCATGGAGCCGTGCAGACACGATCCCTCGCCACCGCTGCCCTCGTCTCCGCCCTCGCGCTGGTCGTGACGACCGCGTGCACCGCCCCGGGTCCGTCCGGAGCAGACCCGGGCGACACGACGTCGGCGGTGTCGCCCTCGCCGTCGAGCTCCCCGACCGCGACCCCCGACGACGTCGCGACCGAGGACGGGACCGCACCCGAGGAGCAGCCCGCGGAGGCGCGCAGCGAGACGCCCGAGGAGTCGTTTCGTGCCTGGCTCGCCGCGAGCCGGGTCCCGGACGTCGACGTCGCCTGCGGCTACCTCGCCCCGGAGCTCGTCGAGCGGATGGTCGCCGAGATGACGTCGCAGGGGTGGCCGGGCATCACGGACTGCGCGTCGATGACCACGACGACCGCCGGGCTGTACGCGGCCGTCGGCGACGTCCCGGACGTCGAGATCGCGGTCCGCGAGGAGCGCGCCGACGCGACGGTGCTGTCCGTCGTCTACGGCGGCGGCGACTGCGGCAGCGCCGTCATGGCGCCCGCGGGGACGCGGTGGGTCGTCACGGAGCAGTCCGAGGAGGAGTGCTGACACCCTCCGCGGACGCCCGCCCCTGACACGACGACGGGCCCGCACCCCACGAGGCGCGGGCCCGTCGTCGGCCGGATCAGCGGCTGCGCCTGATGAGCGACACATCGCGGACGGCGCCGCGGTCGGCGGACGTCGCCATCGCGGCGTACGCCTGGAGCGCCGGCGAGACGTAGCGGTCGCGGTCGACCGGCTGCCACGGGTTCTCGCGCGCCTCCATCTTGGCGCGGCGCTCCGCGATCACCTCGTCGGGGACGTTGAGGCGGATGAGGCGCGTGTCGACGTCGATCTCGATCTCGTCGCCGTCCTCGACGAGGCCGATGACGCCGCCCGCGGCGGCCTCGGGCGACACGTGGCCGACGGAGATGCCGGACGACCCGCCGGAGAACCGGCCGTCGGTGATGAGCGCCGTCACCTTGCCGAGGCCACGGCCCTTGATGAACGACGTCGGGTACAGCATCTCCTGCATGCCCGGGCCGCCCGCGGGGCCCTCGTAGCGCACGACGACGACGTGCCCCGGCTCGACCTGCTTGGTGAGGATCTTCTCGACCGCCTCGTCCTGCGACTCGCAGACGAGCGCCTTGCCGACGAAGTGGAAGACGTCGGGGTCGACGCCCGCGGTCTTGAAGACGGCGCCGTCCTCGGCGAGGTTGCCGCGCAGCACGGCGAGGCCGCCCTCGACGGTGTAGGCGTGCTCGAGGTCGCGGATGCAGCCGTCGGCCGCGTCGGTGTCGAGCGACTCCCAGCGGTTCGACGTCGAGAACGCCTGCGTGGTGCGCACGCCCCCGGGCGCCGCGTGGAACAGCTCGATCGCCCGGTCGGTGGCCTTGCCGCCGCGGACGTCCCAGTCGTCGAGCCACTCCCGCAGCGTCGGGGTGTGGACGCTCGTGACGTCGTGGTCGAGCAGGCCCGCGCGGTCGAGCTCGCCGAGGAGTGCGGGGATGCCGCCGGCGCGGTGCACGTCCTCCATGTGGAAGTTCGGGTGGTTCGGCGCGACCTTGGACAGGCACGGCACCTGGCGGCTGATGCGCTCGATGTCGGTGAGGTCGAAGTCGACCTCACCCTCCTGCGCGGCGGCGAGGATGTGCAGCACCGTGTTCGTCGAGCCGCCCATCGCGACGTCGAGCGCCATGGCGTTGGAGAACGCGGCCTTGGTCGCGATCGAGCGCGGCGCGACGGAGTCGTCCTCGTCCTCGTAGTAGCGCTTGGCGAGGTCGACGATCGTGCGGCCGGCCTCGAGGAACAACTCCTTGCGCGCGGCGTGCGTGGCGAGCGTCGAGCCGTTGCCCGGGAGCGACAGGCCCAGCGCCTCGGTGAGGCAGTTCATCGAG
>CAZFUQ010000387.1:0-3200 GCA_964521905.1 uncultured Cellulosimicrobium sp. | reverse complement strand
TGATCCCCATGCTCACGACGACGTACGGCGAGTCGGTGACCTGGATGCCGACCTGGGAGATGGGGCCGCCCACCGGGCCCATCGAGAACGGCACGACGTACATCGTCCGGCCGCGCATCGCGCCCTCGAACACCCCGCGCAGCTCGGCCCGCATGACCTCCGGCTCGCGCCAGTTGTTCGTGGGCCCGGCGTCGACCTCGTCGCGCGAGCAGATGAACGTCCGCGACTCGACGCGCGCGACGTCGCTCGGGTCGGACCGCGCCAGGTAGCTCCCGGGGCGCAGCTCCGGGTCGAGGGGGAGCAGCGTCCCGGCGTCGACGAGGAGGTCGGTCAGGCGCTGCTTCTCGGCCGCCGAGCCGTCGCACCACACGATCGCGTCGGGCTCGGTGAGGTTCGCGATCTCGCGCACCCAGGCGCGGGCGTCGCGGGGGCGAGGGTCGGTGCCGGCGCCGCCGGCCGAGGCGGAGAGCCCCGCGAGGTCGGTGTCGACGTCGTCGAGCAGGGCGGCGAGCCGGGTACGGCGGGTGGTGCTCGGAGCGGCGGCGCTGCTGGTGGTGATGCTCATCGGGGGGATCTCCTCGGTCGACGGTGGGCGTCCAGTTCCACCCTCGTGGCACGAGGCGCCAGATTTCCCGTCAGATTGCTGTGAAGAACAGCGGATCTTGACATAGTGTCAAGCGATGGCCGCCACGACGTCGTCGAACCACCCCGCCATCGGTCCGGAACCGTCCACGCCGCAGGCGGACCTCATCACGCTCGGCCGTCGGCTGCGACACTTCCGCACGGCGCGCGGGCTCACCCTCGACGCGCTGGGCGAGGCGGTCGGCACCGCGCCCAGCCTGCTGTCCATGATCGAGAACGGGCGCCGCGAGCCGCGGCTCTCGCTCCTGCAGCACCTCGCCCAGGCGCTCGACGTCCCGGTGACGGACCTGCTCACGGACGAGCCGCCGTCGCGCCGCGCCGCGCTGGAGATCGCGCTGGACCGCGCCCAGCGCGGCCCGCTGTTCGCCGGGCTCGGCCTCCCGTCCGTGAAGGCGAGCCAGAGGCTGCCGATGCCCGTCCTGGAGAACCTCGTCGGGCTGCACTCCGAGCTCCAGCGCCGCGCGACCGAGGCCGTCGCGACCCCCGAGGAGGCGCGCCGCGCCAACACCGAGCTGCGCCTCGAGCGGCAGGCGCGCGACAACTACTACCCGGAGATCGAGGAGCTCGCCGAGGACATGGCCCGCAAGGCCGGGTACACCGTCGGCGCGCTCACGCACCGCACCGTGGCGCGCATGGCCGAGCAGCTCGGGTTCACCATCTGGCACGTCGACGACCTGCCGCACTCGACCCGCACCGTGACCGACCTCGAGAACGGGCGCATCTACCTCCCGCCCGCCTCGATCCCCGGTGGCCACGGGCTGCGCTCGCTCGCGCTGCAGGCCCTCGCGCACCGCGTCCTCGGGCACGAGCGGCCGCGGTCCTACGCGGAGTTCCTGCGCCAGCGCGTCGAGATCACCTACTTCGCCGCGTGCTGCCTCATCCCGCAGAGCGCGGCCGTCGACTTCCTCGAGCGACGCAAGCGCGAGAAGGACCTGGCGGTCGAGGACCTGCGCGACGCGTTCGGGGTCACGCACGAGGCCGCGGCGCAACGGTTCACCAACCTCGCGACCGTCCACCTGGGCATCCCGCTGCACTTCCTGCGCGTGGGGGACGACGGCGCGCTGTTCCGCGGGTACGCGAACGACGGGCTGCCCCTGCCCGCCGACGTGACGGGCGCGATCGAGGGCCAGATGGTCTGCCGCAAGTGGGCCGTGCGGGAGGCGTTCACGCGGCGCGACCGCGCGCAGGAGTCCTACCAGTACACCGACACGCCCGCCGGGACCTTCTGGTGCTCGACCCAGACGGGCACGACGACGTCCGGACAGTTCTCGATCGCCGTCGGGGTCCCGTTCGCGTCGGCCAAGTGGTTCCGCGGTCGCGACACGACCGTGCGGCGCCAGTCGTCGTGCCCGGACGAGTCGTGCTGCCGCCGCCCCGCCGCCGACGCGGCGTCGCGCTGGCAGGACGCGTCCTGGCCGAGCGCCCGCATGCACCAGCACGTGCTCTCCGCACTGCCGAGCGGCGCGTTCCCAGGCGTGGACGCCACGGAGGTCTACGCCTTCCTCGCCAAGCACGCCCCGTCACCGGCCCCCCGCTGAGTGCATGAAATAGTCGCGTCCGCGGGCCGCAGACGCGACTATTTCATGCACTCAGCGGGTGGGGAGGGGGCCGCCGCGGGCGGCGAGGCGGTCGCGCAGGCGGGAGAAGACATCGCCGGTGCGCAGGCCGTCGTGCTCGAACTCGTTGGTCACCCACGTGCGGACGTTGCCCACGCGGGCCGCGGTCTCGAGCGACAGGCCGGCGTCGACGAACATGTCGTCGTGGTAGACCGCCGCCTCGACCGGGACGTCGTTGCGGGCGAGGACGTCGAGGTCGTACAGGTCCGGCCAGTCGTCGCGCGCGGCGAGGGCCTCGGCCGCCGCACGGAACGGACGGAGCGCCGCGATCTCGTCGAACATCCAGGGGTAGATCATCTCGCCGGTGAGCAGCAGCGGCCGGGCCGCGGGGTCGAACGCGGGGTCCTCGGCACGGACCGCCTCGGCGGCCCACGCCGTCGGACCGGTGCCGGACTGCGCGTAGATCGACTCGTGCAGGACGGCGTAGAGCGGGTTCGTCCGGAACCCCGTCGCCGCGGCCACGTCCGCGAGGAACGTGTCGGTGAGGTCGCCGGGCACGTCGGCGTCGAACGCCTCGTCGACGACCCAGTGGATGCGCTCGGGCCCGGGCTTCATACCGAGGTCCGTGCCGAGCGACTGGAGCCGGCGCACGGTGAGCACGTCGCCGTCGGGCAGCACGACGTCGCCCGCAGCCAGCCGGTCGGCGACGCGCGCCAGGCGCGCGACGTCGTCGGGGTAGCGCTCGCGGTACGCCGCGTTCTTCGCGACGACGCGCGGCTGGGTGCGCCGGTAGACCTCGCGCGCGTCCGCCGTCAGGCCCGGCAGACCGCCCGTGACGTAGCACGCGGCGAGGCCCTCCGGGGCGCGCGACAGGTAGGTCATCGTCAGGAAGCCGCCGTACGACTGGCCGAGCGAGCTCCACCGCCGACCGCCGTAGACGGTGCGCCGCACGTGCTCGGCGTCGGCCACGATCGCGTCGGCGCGGAAGTGCGACAGGTGCTC
>CAZFUQ010000386.1:0-3202 GCA_964521905.1 uncultured Cellulosimicrobium sp. | reverse complement strand
GGCCACCGGCCCCCGGGAAGCTACCTCGTCCAACCACGGCTCTACCTCGGCGGACCAGGGCTCTACCTCGCCGACCACGGCTCTACCTCGGCGGTCCACGGTTCTGCCTCGGCGGTCCACGGTTCTGCCTCGGCGGGCAGGCCTCTACCTCGGCGGACCACGGCTCTACCTCGGCGGGCAGGGCACGCCCCGGTGAGGCGACAGGCGAGCGGGCGGGGAGGCCTCGGATGCGAAGGGCGTCGAGCCGCGCTCGCCAACCGCCGGCCGAAGGACCGTGGTGACGGCGCGGCAGCCCGAGCACCGAGGACACCCCGCACCCGGACCCGACCACAGACCGCGAACCCGACGCCAGACCGCGAACCCGACCACAGACCGCGGACCCGACCACAGACCGCGGACCCGACGACGGACCTGGCGGACCGGGGCGGCGGTGCTCTCGGGGGACAGCCGTCGCCGGAGACGCGACGAGCCCGGTCCCCTCGAGAGGGGCCGGGCTCGCGGTCGTCGTGCGCGTCAGGACGCGCGCGACGTCACTTCTTGTTGCGACGCTGGTGACGCGTCTTGCGAAGCAGCTTGCGGTGCTTCTTCTTGGCCATGCGCTTGCGGCGCTTCTTGATGACGGAGCCCATATGGTCCTCGCAATGCTCGAGCGGCGTGTCGGTCGGCGACCGGTCGACCGGCCGCGTGATGGTCCACGGTTGATCAGGACGCCCGGCCACCACGAGGGGTGCCGCGAGCCGACCAACACGAGAGAAATCCGCCCCCTAGACTACCCGCTCGCGCTCGTGCCCCGGTACGCCACCGCTCTCGGGCGCCCGGGCACCCGGATCGTCGCCGGCCCGGGTACGACGGTGCTCAGTCGAAGTGCGGGTCGAGCCCGAGGAGCGGGAAGACCGCGCGCCGGGTCGCGGTGACGGCACGGTCGACGTCGTCGTCCGGGTCGAACCCGTCGCGCCACCGACGCACCGCGACGGGGGGCCCGAGCTCGAGCGGTGCGTCGAAGCCCGCGACCTCGGCGACGCGAACGCGCCAGTCCTCGGGCAGGTGCGTGCCCGCCACCAGGGGCCGGTGCACCACCTCCGCCACGACCGCCGACCACACGAGCGGCACGACACGCGCGATCGCGTACCCGCCGCCGCCGAGCGCGAGCCAGCGCCCGTCCGTCAGCTCGTGCGCCAGCTCGTGCACCCACGTCGCCGCCGTGCGCTGCGCGTCCACGGACACGTCGAGGTCGGACAACGGGTCGTCGCCGTGCGCGTCGCAGCCGTGCTGCGTGACGAGCACCTGGGGCCGGAACGCGCGCAGCACGGGCGGCACGACGGCGTCGACGGCCCGCAGCCAGCGTCCCCCGTCCGTGCGGCGCGGCAGGGCGACGTTCACCGCCGTCCCCTGCGCCCCGGGGCCGCCGACGTCGGTGGGGTGCCCGGTCCCGGGGAAGAGCGTCGCGCCGCTCTGGTGCACCGACACCGTCAGGACGCGCGGGTCGTCCCAGAACATCTCCTCGACCCCGTCGCCGTGGTGCGCGTCGAGGTCCACGTACGCGACCCGCTCGACGCCGTCGTCGAGGAGGCGCCGGACGGCGACCGCCGCGTCGTTGTAGACGCAGAAGCCCGATGCCGCGCCCGCCTTCGCGTGGTGCATGCCGCCCGCGAGGTTCACGGCGTGGGCGACACGACCGGCCGCGATCTCGCCCGCCGCCGCGTACGAGCCCGCGACGATCCGGGCCGCCGCCTCGTGCATCCCGGCGAACACCGGGTCGTCCTCGGTCCCGAGCCCGCGCCCCGGGTCGGTCGTCCCGTGCGCGGACGCGGCGCGCACGGCCGCGACGTACGCGGGGTCGTGCACGAGCGCCAGGACGTCGTCGGCGGCCGGCTCGGGGCGGACCACCTCGAGCCCCGCCGCGTCGTCGAGCAGCCCGAGCCCGCGCACGAGCCCCATCGTCAGGTCGAGCCGGGCCGGCGCCATCGGGTGGCCCGGCCCGAAGTCGTAGCCGAGGAGCTCGGGACTCCACACGACGCACGCGCCGGGTGCCGCCGCGGCGGCACCCCGTGGGACGGACGACGACGGGTCGGTCGAGGGCATGGCTCACGGTAGCGCCCGACGACGCACGCCCGCCCCGGCGGCCCGGTCACCGGACCCGCGGCGCGACGTCGTCCCCCGCGCCCGTCGCGCACGCGTGCGGCGTGGACGTGCGGGACCGGGCATGATGTCCCGGCGCCGGAGCGGCGACATGACGGGCCACCTGGCCCGTGGCAGAGTGGCGCGAGTGGTGAGGGAGGCTCCATGCCGACGAGCATGACCGGGCGCCTGTTCAAGGGGCGGGAGATCGTCGACCGCCTCGCCCGGCAGTCCCCCGCCCGCCTCGCCGTCACCGTCTTCGCGGCCGTCATCGCGGTGTTCACCGCCCTCCTCATGACGCCGTGGGCGACCGCGAGCGGCCGGGCGGCCCCGTTCGTCGACGCGCTGTTCACCGCGACGTCGGCGGTGTGCGTGACGGGCCTGGTCGTCGTCCCCACGGGCACGTACTGGTCGACGTACGGGCAGGTCGTCATCCTGCTCGGCATCAAGATCGGCGGCCTCGGGGTCATGACGCTCGCGTCGATCCTCGGCATGGCCGTGTCCCGGCGCATCGGCCTGACGCAGAAGCTCCTCACGGCGTCGGAGACGAAGACGACGCGGCTCGGCGAGGTCGGCTCCCTGGTGCGCGTCGTCATCATCACCTCGACGTCGCTCGAGCTGCTCATCGCGCTGCTGCTCCTGCCGCGCTTCGTCGTGCTCGAGGAGACGTTCGGCGAGGCCGCGTGGCACGGCATCTTCTACGGCATCTCGGCGTTCAACAACGCCGGGTTCATCCCCACCGAGCACGGGCTCGCGCCGTACGTGGGCGACTGGATGCTGTGCCTGCCGATCATCCTCGGCGTGTTCATCGGGTCCCTGGGGTTCCCCGTGATCCTCAACGTCATGCGCAACCGCCGGCGCGCTGCCAAGTGGAGCCTGCACACGAAGCTCACGCTGACCATGAGCGCCGTGCTCGTGGTGGTCGGCACGGTCCTCTTCGCGGCCCTGGAGTGGACGAACCAGCGCACGCTCGGCCCGCTCGCGTTCGGGGAGAAGCTCCTCGCCTCGCTGTTCGCGGGGGTCATGCCCCGTTCCGGCGGGTTCTCGACCGTCGACACGGGCGGCATGCACGAGGCGAGCTGGC
>CAZFUQ010000385.1:953-3209 GCA_964521905.1 uncultured Cellulosimicrobium sp. | reverse complement strand
GGCCCCGAGCACTCCTGGCTCGCGGATATCGGGCGCGCCGAATACATCCCCGCTACCGACGACGAGGCGATGCAGGCGCTGCGCCTGCTCACCCGCACCGAGGGCATCATCCCCGCGATCGAGTCGGCGCACGCCCTGGCGGGCGCGCTGCGGATCGGGCGCGAGGCCGAGGCCGCGGGCCGCACCGACCACGTGATCCTGGTGAACCTCTCCGGGCGCGGGGACAAGGACGTCGCGACCGCCGCGCGGTGGTTCGACCTCGTGGACGACGACGAGATCGCCGAGACGGCGACGGGCACGGAGGGACAGCTGTGAGCGCCGCGCAGACCAAGGACGCCCCGGCGTCGACCGCACCGACGTCGTCGGTCACGGCGCGACGCCTCGGTGCGCTGCGCGACGACGAGGGCCGCGCCGGGCTGGTGGGCTACCTGCCCGTCGGGTTCCCCACGGTGGAACGCTCGACCGAGGCGGCGCTCGCGCTCGTCGAGTCGGGCGTCGACGTGCTCGAGCTCGGCATCCCGTACACCGACCCCGTGATGGACGGCCCGGTCATCCAGGCCGCCGCGCAGACCGCGCTCGACGCCGGCGCGCGCGTCGCGGACGTGTTCCGCGTCGTGGCCGCGGTCACCGAGCGCACGGGCGGGCGGGTGCCCGTCCTCGTCATGACCTACTGGAACCCGGTCCTGCGCTACGGCGTCGACGCGTTCGCGCGCGACCTCGCCGCCGCCGGGGGAGCCGGGCTCATCACACCGGACCTCATCCCCGACGAGGGACGTGCGTGGCTCGACGCGTCCGAGGCGCACGGCCTCGACCGCGTGTTCCTCGTCGCCCCGAGCTCGACGCCCGAGCGCCTGCGGCTCACGGCCCGCGCCTCGCGCGGTTTCGTGTACGCGGCCTCGACGATGGGGGTCACGGGGGTGCGCGCCGCGGTGGGACCGCAGGCCGAACGTCTCGTCGCCGAGACGCGAGCCGCCGGCGCCGACCTCGTCTGCGTGGGGCTGGGCGTGTCGACCGCGGAGCAGGCGGCCCAGGTCGCACGCTACGCCGACGGGGTCATCGTCGGCTCCGCCTTCGTGCGGCCCCTGCTGAGCGACGCACCCTGGGGCGAGCGCATCGCCGCGCTGCGCGTCGTCGCCCGCTCGCTCGCCGCGGGCGTGCGCGCGGCACGGTCCGGGCCCGACGCCGCAGCAGAGGCGCCCGGGGCCGGCTCGCCCGGTCACGCCCCGACGACGGGCGGGGGAGCCGCATGAGCGCCGCGCTCGCCGTCGGGCAGATCGTCGAGGCCGCGGGTGCCCTGCCCGCGGCGATCCCGAGCCCGTCGCAGCACACGTGGTACCTCGGCCCGTTCCCGGTCCGCGCGTACGCGCTCGCGATCCTCGCGGGCATCGGTGTCGCGCTGTGGCTCACACGCCGGCGCTGGGTCGCCCGCGGCGGCGATGCCGACGACGTGCTGGAGATCGCCTTCTGGGCGGTCCCGTTCGGCATCGTCGGCGGCCGCCTCTACCACGTCTTCTCGACGCCCGACCCGTACTGGGGGCCGAACGGCGACCCCGTGCGCGCCCTGTACGTGTGGGAGGGCGGCCTCGGTATCTGGGGCGCCGTCGCGCTCGGCGCGGTCGGCGCCTACATCGGGTGCCGCAGGCAGCGCGTGAGCTTCCCCGCGTTCGCGGACGCGCTCGCGCCCGGGCTCCTGCTCGCGCAGGCCGTGGGCCGGCTGGGCAACTGGTTCAACCAGGAGCTGTTCGGCTCGCCCACCACCCTGCCGTGGGGGCTGCGGGTCGACGACTCGGTCGCGGCCGCCGCCGGCTACCCGCCGGGCACCCTGTTCCATCCCACGTTCCTGTACGAGATGGTCTGGAACATCGCCGCTGCCCTGCTGCTGATCTATCTGGACCGTCGGTTCCGGCTCGGTCATGGTCGGGTATTCTGGCTCTACGTCTTCGTCTACACGCTCGGTCGGGTGTGGATCGAGATGCTGCGCATCGACGAGGCCGAGCTCGTCCTCGGCCTCCGGCTGAACGTCTGGACCTCGATCCTGGTCGGTCTCGGTGCGTTGGTAGCGTTTATCGTTGTGGGGCGTCGACACCCCGGGCGCGAGGAGACGGTGTTCCTCGACCCGAGCGAGGCGCCCACCACGGGGTCCGAGGAGCCGGTCGAGGAGTCGACCGACGACGAGGACCCCGAGGCGGGCATCAAGCGCATCCAGGGCATCATCGACGCGATGACGAAGGCGGAGCGCAAGAACCGGGACGTGAT
>CAZFUQ010000385.1:0-943 GCA_964521905.1 uncultured Cellulosimicrobium sp. | reverse complement strand
AGGCAGATGCCGCGCGACCAGACCCCGGTCGTTGAGCGTCCGTCATTCATAGGCGAATCCGCCGGGCGACCGCCCGGTGGGTTCTGTCATGTCCGTAGGGCCGACGACGTCCCGAACCCCCCCAGCTGGAACCAGCCCGGCCGTTCGCGGTCGGGCGCCTGTGAGGACGGTGTTGATGACCACGCCGCAGTATCGGGACGCGCACCGGGCACCTGCCCTGTCCGCCCCTCCCACGGCACTCGGTCTGTACGACCCCGCCGCCGAGCACGACGCCTGCGGCGTCGCCTTCGTGGCGACGCTCCGTGGCACGCCCGGACGCGACATCGTTGACGCGGGGCTGACGGCCCTGCTCAACCTCGACCACCGTGGCGCCGTCGGCGCCGAGGAGAACAGCGGCGACGGCGCCGGGATCCTCACGCAGATCCCGGACGCGTTCGTGCGCGACGTGGTCGACGCCGAGCTCCCGCCCGCCGGTCACTACGCCATCGGCATGGCGTTCCTGCCGCAGGACGTCGGGGAGGCCGCGACCACGGTCGCCGGCGTCGAGGCGATCGCCGCGGAGGAGAAGCTCGAGGTCCTCGCCTGGCGCGACGTGCCCGTCACGGCCGACCTCGTCGGCCCGAGCGCGCGTGCGTCGATGCCGCTGTTCCGCCAGGTCGTCGTCGCCGACCCCTCGCGCGAGCTGTCCGGCGTCGAGCTCGACCGCCGCACGTACCGGCTGCGCAAGCGCGCGGAGAACGAGCTCGGCCTGTTCTTCGCGTCGCTCTCGGCGCGCACCCTCACCTACAAGGGGATGCTCACGACGGCGCAGCTCGAGCCGTTCTTCCCCGACCTGTCCGACCCTCGCTACGCGAGCGAGATCGCCCTGGTGCACTCGCGGTTCTCGACGAACACGTTCCCGTCGTGGCCGCTCGCGCATCCGTTCCGGATGATCGCGCACAAC
>CAZFUQ010000384.1:0-3230 GCA_964521905.1 uncultured Cellulosimicrobium sp. | reverse complement strand
CGTAGACGATCTGGGCGACGATCAGCCCGAAGTACAGCGGGGCCTGGAGCCAGCGGGACGCGAAGATCGCGTACCCGACGGTCGTGACGCGGGCGTTCGGGACGGGCGCGGTCGGGTCGGTGGTCAGCGTGGGCGACGTGGGCACGGGCGTGGGCTCTCCGGGAGTCGGTGGCGGGGGCGCGTCAGGTTACCAACGCCCGGTGACGGTCCGTCTCCGGGCACGACGCCCGTGCGGCGTGGGTCAGAGCGCGACGTACACGGTCTCGAGGTACTCCTCGAGACCCGCCTCGCCGCCCTCGCGACCGAGGCCCGACTGCTTGAGGCCGCCGAACGGCGCGCTCGCGTCGGACACCATGCCGCGGTTGATGCCGATCATCCCGGCCTCGACCTCCTCCGACACACGGACCGCCCGGTCGAGCGACGTCGTGTACGCGTAGGCGGCCAGACCGTACTCGGTCGCGTTGGCGAGCGCGATGCCCTCGTCGTCGTCGCCGAACGCGACGACGGGCGCGACGGGACCGAAGATCTCCTCGGTGACCACGCGCGCGTCGGGGTCGACGCCGGAGAGCACGGTCGGGGAGTAGAAGTGCCCGACGTCGCGCGGCCGGTCGGCCCCCGCGAGGACCTGGGCGCCGCCGTCGGACGCGGCGGCGACGAGCTCGTCGACCTTGTCCACCGCGCTCGCCTCGATCAGCGGACCGACCTGCACGCCGTCCTCGGCCCCGGGGCCGACGCGCAGGTCCGCGAACGCCGTGGCGAGGCGCTGGGCGAACTCGCGCGCCACGGCGTCGTGCACGAGGAAGCGGTTGGCCGCGACGCAGGACTGCCCGGCGTTGCGCAGCTTGGCGACGACGGCGCCGGCGACGGCCGCGTCGAGGTCCGCGTCGGCGAAGACGAGGAACGGCGCGTTGCCGCCGAGCTCCATCGACGTGCGCAGCACCTGCGGCGCAGCCTGCTCCAGCAGCGTGCGCCCGACCGCGGTCGACCCGGTGAACGACAGCTTGCGCAGGCGTGGGTCGGCGAGCAGCGGTGCGGTGACGTCCGCGGCGCGCGAGGACGGGACGACGTTGACCACGCCCGTCGGCAGCCCGCGGTCCGCGAGCTCGGACCGGATCACCTCGGCGACCAGCGCGGTCGTCAACGGGGTGAGCCGCGCGGGCTTGACCACGACCGGGCAGCCCGCCGCGAGCGCCGGGGCGATCTTGCGCGTCGCCATGGCGATCGGGAAGTTCCAGGGGGTCACGAGCAGCGCGGGACCGACGGGCCGACGGAAGACGAGCTGGCGGTTGCCCCCCGCCGGCGCGGTCCGCGCGAGGCCCTCGGCGCGCACGGCCTGCTCGCCGTACCAGCGCAGGAAGTCCGCGCCGTAGAGCACTTCGGCGCGGGCCTCCGCGAGCGGCTTGCCGCACTCGGCGGTGATGAGGGCGGCGACGTCGTCCGCGCGCGCGACGACGCGGTCGTGGACGGCGCGCAGCACCGCGCCACGCCGGCGCGGCGCGGTGGGCGGCGTCGAGCGCGCGCAGGGCGTCGTCGGGGCTCGCGTCCGCGACGTCGAACAGCGACTCCTCGGTCGCCGGGTCGTCGACCTCGAACGTCCGTCCGCCCTCCGCGGAACCCCAGTGGCCGTCGACGAGCAGCCCCGTGGGCACGTGCGCGACGAGCGCGGGGGAGAGGTTCGAGGCCGACGCCGGACGGGACATGTTCCGAGTATCGCCCTGGGGCGCACGGGACCGCACCCGGGCGCGGGGGCGCGGACGGAGAGGGTGCCGGGCCGGTGCGCACGGTAGTTTGTGCACATGGTCCTTCCCGCCACGCCTGCGCGCCCGTTCGGTGCCGTCCTCACGGCCATGGTCACCCCGATGACGCCGGACGGCGCCGTCGACCTCGACGCGGCGGCCCGGCTCGCGGAGCGCCTGGTGGACGACGGGAACGACGGTCTCGTGCTCAGCGGCACGACGGGAGAGTCCCCGACGACGCACGCACCCGAGAAGCAGGACCTCGTGCGTGTCGTGGTGGACGCCGTCGGCGACCGTGCCGCGGTCCTGGCCGGCGCCGGCTCGAACGACACCGACCACGCGCTGCGCATGGCGGTCCAGGCCGCCGAGGCGGGGGCCGACGGCCTCCTCGTCGTCTCGCCCTACTACTCCCGCCCGAGCCAGGACGGCCTGTACCGCCACTTTGCGACGGTCGCCGACGCGACCGACCTGCCCGTCATGCTCTACGACGTCCCCGGCCGCACGGGTGTGCGGATCGGCGCGGACACCTACGCGCGGATCGCCGCGCACGAGCGCGTCGTCGCGACGAAGGACGCGACGGGCGACGTCTACGCCGCCGCGAAGCTCGCGGCCGCGACGGGCCTCGCGTTCTACAGCGGCGACGACACCCTGCTCCTGCCGTTCCTCGCGCACGGCGGCGCGGGCGTCGTGTCGGTCGCCGCGCACGCCGTCGGCGGTCGCTTCGCCGAGGTCGTGCGCCGGTTCGACGCGGGCGACCACGCGGGCGCGCTCGAGGTCTTCCTCACCACGACGCCCGTCATCGACGCGGTCAACGGCACCGGGTTCCAGGCCGTCATGGCCAAGGCCGTCGTCGAGCTGCTCGGTATCACCGACAACCGTCACCTGCGCCTGCCCAACGTCGCCGCCGGCGAGGAGGACGTCGCCCTCGCGCGCGACGCGCTCGCCGCGGCCGGCCTGCTCGTCGCGGCGCCGGCCGCCGCCGCGGCGGCGGGCGTGCCTACCCAGAACTAGCGAGAGACCTCGATCTCTCGACCCACCCGGCTCAGCCACGACAGGAGGCCCCATGAGCCATCCCCACCCTGAACTCTCCCTGCCGCCCGAGCTCCCCGCCGGAGGGCTGCGCATCGTCGCCCTCGGCGGGCTCGGCGAGGTCGGGCGCAACATGGCCGTCCTCGAGCACGAGGGACGGCTGCTGGTCATCGACTGCGGCGTGCTCTTCCCCGAGGACAACCAGCCCGGCGTCGACCTCATCCTCCCGGACTTCGACTACATCGCCGACCGGCTCGACGACATCGAGGCGATCGTGCTCACGCACGGCCACGAGGACCACATCGGCGCGGTGCCGTACCTGCTGCGCCTGCGCCGAGACATCCCGCTCGTCGGGTCGCAGCTCACGCTCGCGTTCGTCGAGGCGAAGCTCAAGGAGCACCGCATCACGCCCGTGACCCTCGCGGTCAAGGAGGGGCAGGTCGAGCAGCTCGGCGTGTTCGGCTG
>CAZFUQ010000383.1:0-3237 GCA_964521905.1 uncultured Cellulosimicrobium sp. | reverse complement strand
AGCGGCGGCTCCAACCCGCGGCTCGGGTGCCGCGAGGTCGACGTCGGGAACGAGCAGCCGCGCGGTGCGCTCGACCTCGTCGAGCCAGCCGGACCAGGCGCGTTCACGGTGCGGGGGTGGTCGTTCGACCCGGACACCTCGGCCCCGATCTCCGTGCACGTGCACGTCGACGGGCGAGCGGCCTACGCCCTGACGGCGAACACACCGCGGCCCGACGTCAGCCGGGTCTACGGGCGCAGCGGCAACCACGGGTACCAGGCCAGGCTCTCGGCGACGGCCGGGCGGCACACGGTCTGCACCTATGCCATCGACTCGTCCGGAGGCGCCAACCCCGCGCTCGGGTGCCGGGACGTCGTCGTCGAGAACTCCCCACCCGTCGGGGCGCTCGACGCCGTGACGCCCTCGGCCGGTCAGGTCCAGGTGTCGGGCTGGGCCCGGGACCCGGACAGCAGCACTCCGACGGCGGTCGAGGTGCTCGTCGACGGTGGGGTCCGGGCGACGGTGATCGCCTCGGGCCACCGTCCGGACCTCGTCGGCCAGGAGACGCCGTCCGGGTCCGTCGGGTACGCGGCCACCGTGCCGGTCGGCCCCGGCGTCCACACCGTCTGCGCGCGGGCGCTCGACGTCAACGCGCCGCCCGGCACGACCGATCTCGGGTGTTCGGAGGTCGAGGTACCCAACATCGCACCGAAGGGCGCTCTGGACCTGGTGTCCGGCACCGACGGAGGTGTTCGTGTCACGGGCTGGGCGATGGACCCCGACACGCCGGCGCCGATCGCCGTCCACGTCTACGTCGACGGTGCGGCCACGACCGCCGCCCGGGCCGATCGCCTCCGGCCCGACGTCGAGGCCGCGTACGGCAACGGCGCCGCCCACGGGTTCGACCTCGTCGTCCCGGCCACGACGGGCACGCGGACCGTCTGCGTGTACGCGATCAACGTGCCGGCCGGCCCGAACGTCCTGCTCGCGTGTCGGAGCACCGTCGTGCCCTGACGGCTGCCGATCAGCTCTCGGACACGTCCAGCACGTCGTCGTCCCTTGCCGCAGCCGTCGAGGATCGCCGGCGGCGGATCCAGAGGGCTCCGACGCCGGCGGTCCCCAGGTCGACCACGGTCAGGAGCACGCGGCTGACCAGGACGGTGAGCAGCACGGCACCGCCGTCGAGCGCCCCTGCGAGCACCATGACCAGGATCGCCTCGCGGACACCGCCGCCTGCCGGAACCACGACGGCGAGGAAGCCCACGACCCAGGCGAGCGCGTACCCGCCGACGGCGAGCGCCGCGGTTCGGGTCGTGACGTCCATGCCGAGGCCCGCCGCCACGATCCAGACCTGCAGCCCGGCGAGCAGCCAGCCGGCCAGCGACCATGCCGCGGCCACGCTCACGCCACCCCAGCTGAGCGGGTGCTCCAGGGGCGGACGCCGCATGAGCGACAGCGCACGGCCGACGAGGCGGTTCAGGACGCTGGGTAGCAGGACCACCAGGCACAGCGGGCTCAGCCACACCAGCCAGGACCACGCCGACGAGGACGACGTCGCGAGCACCGGGACGGCCAGGAGCCCCACGATCACACCGGTGACCACGGACATGACGACCGCGACGGCCATCGCCGCGACGGAGCGCCGCCGGGGCACCTTGGCGTCGTGACCGAGCTCGGCGGCAGCGACGACGTTCCACACCCCGCCGGGCACGTACTTGCCCAGCTGGCTCACGCCGAAGATCGGGAGCGCACGAGAGACACCCAGCGGCGAGCCGAGGTCGCGCAGGATGCGTCGCCACGCCTCGTACGTGCACCACACGTAGCCAATCGAGAGCAGAGCCGCCGCGGTGAGCGTCCACAGCGACAGCCTCGCCGTCGCGTCGACGAGCTCGTCCCACGAGGCGGCGACGGCGTAGACCGCCAGCGCGACGGCGATCGCCAGGAAGACCCAGCGAGTCACGGGCGAGCGCAGGAGCGCGAGCACCTTGCCCATCACCGGGTCACCGGACGCGCGGCGAGCGCCTCGACGAGCGGCTGCACCACGGTCGACGGGGTCACGGCCTCCTGGCCTGCGCGCGCGCGGGCACGCGCCGACGCGAGCGCCGCCGGCTCGCACAGCGCGGCCAGCCTGTCGGCGAGGGCCGCGGGGTCCGCCGGCGGCACCAGCTCGACCCACGGACCGACCGCACGACGCTGCGGCGCGGTGTCGGAGGTCACGACGACACACCCCGCGGCGATGCCCTGGAACACCTTGTTGGGCACGACGCGTCGGCCCTTCGGCGTGTCGGAGAAGATCCCGAGGCACACGTCGTGCGCCGCGACCACGTCCGCGATCTCCGCGGGCTCCACCCAGTCGAGCCACGTGACCTGCGAGACACCGTCGAGGAGCCGACGAGCACCGTCGTGGTCCTGTCCGGTCCCGATCATCGTCACCTCGACGGCCGCGCCGCTCGCGACCAGGCGAGCGATCGCCTCGGCCGCGACGAGGGCGCCCTGCAGCGGCGTGAAGAGCCCGAAGAACACGATCCGCAACGGCGACCCCGCGGTCGTCTCGGGAGGTTCGCGGTAGAACCATCTCTCCGGAGCACCTACCGCCACCACGACGCCACGGTCCTGGTCGCGGAGCATCTCGCGGTGCTCCGCGGTGTCCGTCACGACGACGTCGGCGGCCGAGGTGCTCACGGCGTCGAGCCAGCGCAGCACCCTGACGCGGAGCCCGGCGGCTCCGCGGTCGGCCGCGGTGTCACCCGCGAAGATCAGGTGGTCGAGGACGATCACCGCGCGGGGGAACAGCACCTTCGCCAGGAGCACGTCGAAATGGCCCATGTAGCCGACCAGCACGGTCCCTGGGGCAGCACCGCGCGAGCGCAGCCTGCGCGCCCCGTGGGCGAGCGCCCACCAGCGTGCCACGAGCCGAACCGCCATCCGCGGGAGCAGCACCGGGCGCTGGAGCATGGCGACCCGTTCGGCCGTCGTGAACCCGAGCGGCCGGTTGAGCTCGACGACCTCCTGGCCGTGGGCGCGCAGCCCCTCGATCAGGACGCGGACGCGCGGGTGTCGATCTGCGTCGTACGTACCGAACACAACGATCACGAGAGCTGCCGGGTGCGCGGCTCGTCCGACGAGGTCACCAGGGAGTCCGCGAGATCCGGCGTCGCGCCCGCCAGCTGCGCCGCCACCGCGGCGTCCCGAACGCTGGTCGGCGGACCGTACTGGATCTCCTTGACACGCTCGAGCGTGTCCTCGAGCAGGACGCGA
>CAZFUQ010000382.1:0-3250 GCA_964521905.1 uncultured Cellulosimicrobium sp. | reverse complement strand
CCGGACCTGGACCTCGGGACCGTGCGCCAGCGCGCCGGGAAGCTCGTCACGGCCTGGGCGCGGGAGGCGGACCTCGACGTCACGGAGATCTCCAGCAACTCGTTCGCGCTCGAGTGGCCGCCACGCTCGGGGCGGATGCAGGAGTTCCCGGAGCTCGACCGCGCGGGCTGGTTCCCGGTCGCGCGCGCCCGCGGGCTCGTCGTCTCCGGACAGGTGGCACTGCTCGACCGCCTGGAGGAGAAGCTCCGCGAGAAGGGTCAGCCGAGCAGGTAGGGCGCGGCGACGAATCCGGCGAGCAGTCCGGCGAGCACGACGACGACGGCCGACAGGTGGGAGTGGCGGGCACGGCTCGCGGTCCGGCGGGCTGCTTCGGTCACGGTGGTCAAGACGGTCCTCTCGTCGCGGATGGTTCCAGGAGAGGGACGGCGCGATGCGCCGATCGTGACGCGAGATGCGGCGACGAGAGGTGCGACGCGCGCCACACTCGACCGGTTCAGGCGGCGTTCACCCGGTGGTCGACCACGTGTGACAGCGTGCGCCCGTGGGAACGACCGCCGCCTCCGCCGCTCGCACGACCCGGGAACCCGACGCGCCCGGAGAGTCGTCCGCGTCGGGCGGCGCCCGCGTGTCGACCGACCCGCAGTCGCCGGGCCCGCGCCGCCGACGGTGGTGGCCCTGGGCGGCCGGCGGGGTGCTCGTGGTCGCCCTGGTGGCGGGGGTGCTCGCGCTCCGACCGACGCCGTCCGCCGCGCCCGGTCCCCTGGTGCTCAAGGACGCGACGTTCCTCGACGCCGAGCACCCCGGCGTGCTCGGGTTCGAGAACGGCGACTGCTTCGAGGACCCCGAGATCGCCGCGGCGCGGGGCGAGGACATGCTCGTGACCGTCGAGTGCGTGGGGGCGCAGAACGAGGTCGTGCAGTTCGTCGGGCTGAGCGACCTCACGACGTGGGACCAGGAGGCGGTGCGCACGGCGGCCGACGAGCGGTGCACGACCGCCGTCGCGGAGTCCTTGGGCGACGTCGCGCCGGCCGGCTACGCGGTCTACGGCGTCCCGCCGACGGCGCAGACCTGGTCCGACGGCGACCGTGACGTCATGTGCGTGCTCTACCGGCCGGGGGAGTCGTTCACCGTCGAGCCGCTCGCCGACGTCGTCGCCGGGCAGGACTGATCCACACTTCCGGCGAAAGCCCAGGAAACACCCATCTGTCACCCAGCGTTCTCCGCCAGGGCGCGGGCGGTTCAACCGCCGTCCCTAGCGTCGACGTCGTGAAAACCTCACCGAGAACTCGACGCCTCGCCGTCCTCACGACGACCGCCGCTCTGCTCGTCGCCGGGCTCGGCTCCGCGGCGGTCGCCGCGGACGAGCAGCCCGACACCGTCCTGCCCGCCGCCGACCGCTACCGTCCGACCGCCCTGCCCGACCGCCTCGTCCTCGTGCCCACCGAGTCGCCGGCCACGAGCCAGCGCGTCAACTGGCGCTCGACCGCGTCCGCGCCGCGCGCCCAGATCGTCGAGGCGCCCGCCGCGTTCGGCGACGTCCTGCGCACGCAGGCCGACAAGTACGACGTCCGCACCGTCGACGCCTACCGCACGACCGAGGCCCCGGCCGGCGACGCCGGGTACACGAACGAGTACCACACGGTGGAGTTCGCCGACCTGAAGCCCGGCACCCGCTACGCGTACCGCGTGGGCGACGGCACGGCGCCCGACCCCTCGACGAGCGGCTCCGGCGCCGGCTCGATCAACAACTGGAGCCCGTGGCAGCACTTCGTCACCGCCGCCGACGGCGCCGAGCCGTTCTCGTTCGTGTACTTCGGCGACGCGCAGAACTACATCGACTCCGCCGTGCCGCGCGTGTTCACCGAGGCGCTGCTCGACCGCCCCGACGCGCGCCTCACGCTGCACGCGGGCGACCTCATGAACCAGACCGGCACGTCGGCGTCGGCGCTCGCGGTCCAGGACAAGGAGTGGGCCGAGTGGTTCGCGGCGGGCGAGACCGCGAACGCGACCCGTAACGTCATCGCGACGCCGGGCAACCACGAGTACAACAGCTCGACGGCGATCTCGTCGTTCTGGAAGCCGCAGTTCCCGTTCCCGGAGAACGGCCCGACGAGCGAGACCGACCCGAGCGTCGAGGCCAAGACGCAGCAGAGCGTCTACTACGTCGACTACCAGGGCGTCCGCTTCATCTCGCTCGACTCGTCGCCGCTGCAGAACGGGCCCGTCCAGACGGCCGTGCGCGACGCCCAGACGGCGTGGCTCGAGGGGCTGCTCACCGACCCGGAGCGCCCCAAGTGGACCGTCGTGACGTTCCACCACCCGGTGTACGCGGGCACGAGCTCGCGCAACAACGCCGAGGTGCGCGACCACTGGAACCCGCTGCTCCAGAAGTACGGCGTCGACCTGGTGCTCCAGGGCCACGACCACGTGTACAACCGCGGCAACGCGCTGAGCGCGGACGACCCGCAGGACCCGACCCGCTCGAACGGCACCGTGTACTCGATCTCCGTCTCCGGCGGCAAGATGTACGCCCTCAACCAGGGGGAGAACTGGACGGACAACGGCGCGAACCTGCGGGTGCGCGGTGAGAACCTCCAGCTCTTCCAGCTCGTCGACGTCGAGGCGGACACCCTCACCTACCAGGCGCGCCTGGCGAACGACACGTTCTACGACGGCTACGTCGTGACCAAGACGGGCGACTCCTGGGACGGTGAGAAGTCCGTCGTCGACCTGACGACCGACCCCGAGGTCGAGACGCCCGTGGAGCCCGAGCCCGAGCCGGCCATCACCCCGCAGGTCGGCCTGGCGGCGTCCGCCACGTCGGTCGTCGAGGGCGAGACGGTGGACCTCTCGGTGACCGTGTCCGAGGGTGCGACGGGCAGCGTCCAGCTCGTCGACGGCACGGAGCCGGTCGGTGAGCCGGTCGAGGTCGTCGACGGCGCCGCGGCGTGGACCGGTCTCCAGCTCGGCGTGGGCGCGCACGCGCTCTACGCCACGTTCGCCCCGGCCGACGCCGCCGCGTTCTCCCCGGCCACCTCCACGCCGATCGCCCTGCTCGTCGCGCCCGCCGAGTCCGACGCGCCGGCGGCCTGGGACGCCACGACCATCTACACCGCGGGCGACCGCGTCACCCACGAGGGTGCGGTCTACCAGGCACAGTGGTGGACCCGCAACCAGGAGCCCGGCGACCCGTGGGGTCCCTGGTCCAAGGTGGGCTGACCTGCCCGACGAACGTCACGCGCCCCCGGCG
>CAZFUQ010000381.1:980-3257 GCA_964521905.1 uncultured Cellulosimicrobium sp. | reverse complement strand
TGAACGTGTGGAAGAACTCCTCCATCGTCTGTTCCTTGCCCTGGAGGAACTGGATGTCGTCGATGAGGAGGACGTCGACGTCGCGGTACCGGCGCTGGAACGCGCCGGCCTTGCCCTCGCCGATGGAGTTGATGAAGTCGTTGGTGAACTCCTCGGAGTTCACGTAGCGCACGCGGACGTTCGGGTAGAGGTTGTGCGCGTAGTGCCCGATCGCGTGCAGCAGGTGTGTCTTGCCCAGCCCCGAGTCGCCGTAGATGAACAGCGGGTTGTACGCCTTGGCCGGCGCCTCGGCGACGGCGACGGCGGCCGCGTGCGCGAAGCGGTTGGAGGACCCGATGACGAAGGTCTCGAAGACGTACTTGGGGTTCAGCCTGCTCGGCTCGGCCTGGGGGCGCGGCGGGGGCGGGGGCGGGAGGTCCGGCAGGCCGTCGTCGGGCTCGATGTAGGGGCGCTCGACGGCCGGGCGGGACGCGGGTGCGCTCACGGGCTCGGAGCTGAGCTCGGGGTCGACCGTGATGCCGAACCGGACGTCGCGCCCGAGGCACGAGGACATGGCGGTCACGAGCTCGTCACGCACGCGCGTCTCGAGGTAGGTGCGCGTCTGCTCGTGCGGCACGGCGATGAACACCGTGTCGTCGAGGATCGCGAGCGGCTTCGCGAGTCGGATGAACGCGATCTGCCGCGGCGTGATGTCAGGGCTCGCCTCGAGGATGCTCAGGGTCTGCCCCCAGACTTCGGCGATGTTCTCGTCCGGGTTGGCCACGGGGCAGTTCCTCACGGGTCGAGGGTTGCGTCAGGGCGCGACGCCGGCAGCGAGCACGTGCTCGCGGGCCGGGCGGCGGGCACCGACGAGGAAAGGTCACAGATGTGGTGATGCTGGGTCGATCGTGCCACGGGAACCCCTCGTCCACATAGTTGTCCACAGGCTGTGGGTAGTTGTGGTGAGGTTGCTCTCAGCAGGGCGGTGGGCGGTGCGTGCGGTGCGGACGGGTGGGTGCGGAGCGGCGGACGTCACGCCACCGTGGTTTGACCTGAGAGGCCCGTGGAGCGTAACGTCAGACAGCCGTTCCAGGTGTTCTTGGCGCGCCCGCGTGGAGGAGACTCGCCGCGAGGCATCGTGCCAGGAGCGTGTCGCGAGGATACGACGCCCACCCTAGTGGTCTGCACGATCCGCGTGCCTGGACGGCCGGCGGCGGGTGACCGCCCCGAGCACGACCCGAACTACCCGACCGGCTCCACCGGAGCCTGTCACTGCATCGTCGAGGACTTAGACGGTGTACCTCCCCGACGTTCTTGGAGTACCTCGTGAGCAAGCGGACCTTCCAGCCGAACAACCGGCGCCGGGCGAAGACCCACGGCTTCCGGCTGCGCATGCGGACCCGTGCCGGCCGCGCCATCCTGGCTGCCCGCCGTCGCAAGGGCCGCACCGAGCTCTCTGCCTGATCCCAGGTGCTCCCCGCGGCGCACCGACTGCGCCGTTCCGTCGATTTCGAGCGGACGGTGCGCCGCGGCGTGCGTGCGGGTAGGTCGACCGTGGTCGTGCACCTCTCGGAGGATCCCGAGGGAGCTGCACCGCCACAGGTCGGCTTCGTCGTCTCCAAGGCGGTGGGGAACGCGGTGTACCGCAACCTCGTGAAGCGTCGTCTGCGAGCCGCGGTGGCGGCTCGCCTCGACGTGCTGCCCGCGCACGGGCGCGCCGTCGTCCGTGCGCTCCCCGCGTCGTCGACCGCGACCTTCGACGAGCTGAGCTCCGACCTCTCCCGCGGCCTCGAGCGCGCGGTCCACCGCCTGCACGAGCGAACGGGCGTGGGTCGATGACGACCACGCACCCTGCGGCTGCCCCCGAGACGTCGTCCGGGCCTGCCGTCGAGCCCGACGCTCCCCCCGCCCGCGGGGGAGTCCGACGCCTGCTCGACGTCCTGCGTCGCGTCCCCGCCCTCACGCTCATCGGCATGATCCGCGCCTACCAGTCGGTGATCTCGCCGATGACCGGCCCGACGTGCAAGTACTACCCGTCCTGCTCCCAGTACGCCCTCACGGCGGTGCGTCGTCACGGCGCCCTGCGCGGAACGGGCCTCGCCCTCTGGCGGCTGCTGCGCTGCAACCCCTGGAGCCTCGGTGGGGTCGACGACGTTCCGCCGGCACGACACACGCACTAGTCCGGCGCCCATCCGTGGGCGATTCATCTGTCTTGTCTGAGTTTGAGGGAGCAGTCACCGATGGACTTCTTCGCGTTCCTCGCCCCGATCGAGTGGGTCGTGGCGTGGATCGCCGCGC
>CAZFUQ010000381.1:0-970 GCA_964521905.1 uncultured Cellulosimicrobium sp. | reverse complement strand
CGTGGATCATGTACCTGTGTCACCAGGGTCTGGTGTTCCTCGGGTTCTCCGACGGACCGGGCCCGGCGTGGGTCCTGTCGATCGTCGGTCTCGTCATCATCATCCGTATCCTGCTGATCCCGCTGTTCTTCAAGCAGATCAAGGCGTCGCGCGGCATGCAGATGCTGCAGCCCGAGATGCAGGCGATCCAGAAGAAGTACAAGGGCAAGACCGATCCCGCGTCCCGTGAGGCCATGAGCCGCGAGACCATGGACCTGTACAAGAAGCACGGGACGAACCCCTTCGCCTCGTGCATGCCGATCCTGCTGCAGTCGCCGATCTTCTTCGCCCTGTTCCGTGTGCTCAACGGCCTGGTGCCGATCTCCAACGGGACCGACAGCAAGATCGGGCCGATCGACGCGTCGGTCGCCGGCGACATCGAGAGCTCGTCGGTCTTCGGCGCGCAGCTGTCCGACGTCTTCCTGCGGACGGAGAACCTGCAGACGAAGATCGTCATCGCGGTCCTCATCGTCGCGATGTGCGCCACGACGTTCTTCACGCAGCGTCAGCTGACGATGAAGAACATGCCGAAGGCGGCGCTCGAGGGCCCGATGGCGTCGACGCAGAAGATGATGCTCTACGTCTTCCCGTTCATCTTCGCCGTCTCCGGTGTCAACTTCCCCGTGGGTGTCCTCGTCTACTGGACGACGACGAACCTGTGGTCGATGGGCCAGCAGTTCTACACGATCCGCCGGATGCCCGCACCGGGCTCAGAGGCGGAGCGGCTCATGAAGGAGCGCAAGGCTCGTAAGGCGGCCGCGAAGGGGATCACCGTCGAGGACGCGACGCCCGTCATCGAGCAGCCCCGTGGCCAGCGCCAGCAGCCGAAGCGCAAGGACCGCCAGAAGAGCGCCCCGAAGCCTGCCGGCCCGACGCCGGAGGGCAACGGGTCGAGCTCGGCTGAGGTCCAGGACGCACCGATCGAGGACGC
>CAZFUQ010000380.1:0-3260 GCA_964521905.1 uncultured Cellulosimicrobium sp. | reverse complement strand
TGCAGACCCCGGTCATCGCGAGCGTGTGCACGGGGTCGCTCGTGCTCGCCGCGGCCGGGCTGCTGTCGGGACGGCCCGCGACGACGCACTGGGCGCACTACGACGAGCTCGCCGAGATCGACCCGAGCGTCGTGCTCGACACCGAGGCCAGGTTCGTCGACGACGGCGACGTCGTCACGTCCGCGGGCGTGTCCGCGGGGATCGACATGGCGTTGCACCTCGTCGCGCGGTTCGAGGGCGACGACGTCGCGCGCGCCGTGCGGCGGGCGATCCAGTACGACCCCGACCCGCCGGTCTAGCGGCCCGGTCGGGGCAGGGCTCGTCCGAGGCCGGCGCTGCGTCGTCGTCGCGGTACCGGGGAGGCCGCCACGCTCACGGTCGGCCGCGCGGCACGTACCGCCGCGTGCGGTGCGCCCAGAGGTCGAACGCGACGGTGCAGAACGGCGGGAGGGTCGCCGCGAGGGCGAGGAACGTCGTCCAGAGCGACCAGCGCACGCGCACCGCGACGAGCACGGCGAGCGCGACGTAGACGAGGACCAGCCCGCCGTGGACCGGCCCGAAGATCTCGACACCGCGCTCCGTCGTGCCGGCGACCCACTTGAGGTACATGCCGACGAGCAGGCCTGCCCAGGAGAACGCCTCGGCGATCGCCACGGCACGGAACGCGCGCACCACCCAGGGATGCCCCTGCTCGGTGGTGGCGGTGGGGCGAGGGGCGGTGCTCGTCGTCGTCACGGCGCGCATCCTCGCACACGGGCCTGGACGTCCCGGCCCGGCCCGCCGTCCCGGGAATACCTGATACCGGCCGTGCGGGGTAGTAGCCTGCCACGGTGACCCGCCAGATCCAGCTCCTCGTCGCCAGCACGGCCCCGCGCAAGGCCGTTCCCGGTCGTGGCGTCCTCGAGCCGTCCGTCACCCGGATGCGGGTGCACCCCGGTGACCTCGACTTCTACCTGCACGTCAACAACGGGGTCTACCTCCAGATGATGGACGTCGCGCGCAGCAACTTCATCGCCGACCTCGGCGGGTTCCCCCTCCTCAAGGAGAAGGGCTGGTACCCGGTCGTCGCGGCGTCGACGATGAAGTACCGCCGCTCGCTCCAGCTCTGGGACCGCTTCGAGATCACGACGCGCGTGCTCGGCTGGGACGAGCGCGTCGTCTACCTCGAGCAGGTGTTCACGCGCGGCGGCGACCTGTGCGCACGGGGCCTCGTGGCGGGCCGCTTCCTGGCGCGCGGCTCGGGCGACCGGATCGCCGCGCCCGACGTCGTCGGGCTCCTCGGGGGCGACGTCGTCGCACCGGAGATCCCGCACGACGTCGCGCGCTGGGCCCGGGCCGTGGACGTCGCCCACCGCGCCTGACGCGCCCCGCCGCCCGGGTGGTTCGATGGATCGATGGATCGATGAGCGAACCCCCCGAGCCGGCCGCCGATCCCTTCGACGCGACCATGGTCCCGGCCCTGCCGTGCCAGGACGTCGACGAGCTGCGCGACTTCTGGACCGCGCTCGGCCTCGACGTGACCTACCGCCAGCTCCGGCCCCATCCGTACCTCGCCGTGCGCCGCGGCGGCGTCGACATCCACTACTACGGGCTCGACGGGCTCGAGCCGCAGGACAGCTACAGCACGTGCCTCGTCGTCGTGGCGGACACGGCGCCCGTCTTCGAGGCGTTCGCCGCGGGACTGCGCGCCCGCTACGGGCGGCTGCCGCTCACGGGCTTCCCCCGCATCACGCGCCCGCGGCGTCGTGCGAACGCGGGCGGCACGACGGGCTTCAGCCTCGTGGACCCCGCGGGCAACTGGGTCCGCGTGATGCGCCGCTCGCCCGCCGCGACGCCGGCCACGGACACGGCCGGGGCGTCCGCCGTCGACGCGTACGCCGCGCGCCTCGAGGGTCGTCTCGCCCGGGCGCTGGACGACGCCGTCGTCCAGGCGGACTCGCACGGCGACCCCGTGCAGGCACGCAAGATCCTCGCGGGCGCGGTGCGACGCGCCGGGGACGAGCCCGACGCCGCCGACCGCGTGCGCGCCCTCGCCTACCTCGCCGAGCTCACCGTCCGTGCCGGCGACCCCGACGCGGCACGCACGCACCTCGACGACCTCGACGCGCTGGCTGCCAGCCTCGCCCCCGGGGTGCGCGACGCCGTCGCACCGGTCCTCGCCGAGGCGGCCGAGCTGCGGGCCGCGCTCGCCGACGACGACGCCCGCCCCTCCTGACCCGACGGTCCGCGCGGACCTGTGCGTGCCGCGCGGACGGACGTCCGTGCGCGTGGTGCGCGCGCGGGCGCGCACCACGCGTCGGTGCGCGTCAGGCGGTGGCGCCGCCCAGGCGCGCGAGGAGCAGCGCCTCGGCGAGGACGACCTTCTCGAGCTCGCCCAGGTGCACCGACTCGTTCGCGCCGTGCGCGCGGGAGTCGGGGTCCTCGACGCCGGTCACGAGGATCGCCGCGTCGGGGAAGACCTCGAGCAGGTCGGCGATGAACGGGATGGAGCCGCCGATGCCGATGTCGACGGGGTCGGTCCCCCACGACGTCGCGAAGGCCCAGCGCGCCGCCTGCATCGCCTCGGAGTCGGCGGGGGCGAGGAACGGCTTGCCCGCCTCGCCGTCGCGCACGGTGACGCGCGCGCCGAACGGCGCGTTGGCCTCCAGGTGCTCGCGCAGCGCCGCCATGGCGGCGGCCGGGTCCTGCCCGGGGGCGAGGCGCACCGACAGCTTCGCGGTCGCGCGCGGCGTGAGCGTGTTCGACGCGTGCGCGACGCTCGGCGCGTCCAGGCCGATGACGGCGATCGCGGGCTTGGTCCACAGGCGCCCGGCGATGCTGCCCTCCCCGGCGAGGACGGTGCCGTCCACGAGCGACGAGTCGGCCCGGAAGTCGGCCTCCGTGTAGTCGACCGTCGGCTCGGCGCCGGTGACGAGGCCGGCGACGGCCACGTTGCCCCCGTCGTCGTGCAGGGTCGTGATCAGCCGCGCGAGCAGCGTGACGGCGTCGAGCACCGGGCCGCCGAACATGCCGGAGTGCACGGCGTGGTCGAGCACGGCGACCTCGACCTCGCAGTCGACGAGCCCGCGCAGCGACGTCGTGAGCGCGGGCACGCCGATCTTCCAGTTCGCCGAGTCGGCGACGACGATGACGTCTGCCGCGAGCAGGTCGCGGTACTGCGTGAGGAACGGCAGGAACGTGGGCGAGCCGATCTCCTCCTCGCCCTCGACGAAGACCGTCACGCCCACGGGAAGGTCCTCGAACGCCCCGCTCGCGGTGAG
>CAZFUQ010000379.1:0-3288 GCA_964521905.1 uncultured Cellulosimicrobium sp. | reverse complement strand
CCTAGACCGCGGCCGGTGTGCGGCACCGGCGTCATCCGGAGGGAGCAAGCCGTGGAACTCGAACGCCATCGCAGCCGCTGCACTGCGTACCAATGCTTGACAGCGCTCCTGGCTGACGCCACCGTCCCCGACGGCGCGCGCGACCTGTACGGGCGTGCGCAGACGAGGCTGCGGAATCTGGCCGGCGACGAACCCTGGGAGCTCTTCGACGATGTCGCGGAGCTCCGGTCGCGCGGAGCTCTGTACCTGACCGCGCGGCAGGTGATCGGGGAGCTGATCGGGCTCGGCACGCCGTGGACCGACGTCTACCCCGTGCTGGCCGACGTCGTCGCAGGCTGGGAGGACGAGCACGTCGCACCCCGCACCGAGCGCCAGTGCGACGGAGTCGTCCAGACCGTCCCGCTGCAACTGGACCACAACCTCCTTTATGGGATCGCGCGCACGCAACTCGTTGGTCTGGCCATGTCGGTACCGGCGACCGGCCTGACCGACTACTGGTTGGCCCTGCAGGTCCTCGACTCGCTGCACGACCCGATGTGCAGGCCCTCCGCCGGCCCGCCCGTCGCAAGCTGCAAGTCTGTGCACTACGCCGCAGCTCGCGCTGCGATCACCGCGCTCTGCGCGTTCGATCTGGACAACCGCGCTGTCCTGTCGATCCGGGACGTCCTCGACCGCGAGTGGGAGCACGACGCCGACCACGCTACCTCCGGTTCGGCTCTGGACCGTGCGTGATGTACGGCCAGGTCACAAGTGCCCTCCACGCGTCGATAACACAGCTTCTCGCGATGCGCCGACCGTCGTTCTACCTCGGCGGCGCCAATGGCAACCGCGAGGCGACGACGACGGCCGAAGAACGCGCCGCAGCGACGGCGAGGATCCTGCGCTACCGCAAGGTGATATGGGACTACGCGCTCGCCGTCACTGAGACTGCGACTCCCGTGCACGTCGTCGACGGCTGGGAGACACCGCACCGCCTGCTGCACTGGCTCCGCACCGACCAGCCCAGCACGGACGCGCTTCCCGGCGGCCGGAGCGCGAACGTCGCCGAGTTCGCGTCGGTGCAAGACACCCGACTCACCGAGATCTGGCGCAGAGCCGCGGTGGCCGCGATCGCCGGCCGCGAGCGTGAGCTGCCGGTCGTCGCCGACAAGATCCGGTTCGACAACGCGCGCGTCCTACTGCGCGATGCCGCGGACCTCACGTGGGCGCTGATCACGCTCGATGCCCGGTACTTTCCCCTTCCCGGCTGGCAGCGTCTGAGCACCAGGTCAAAGTGGCAGGACTCGTTCTCCACCAAGGAGCCGCATCTCGTCGACTCCGCGCTGTCGGCGGCGCAGCTGTGCAGCCAGTGGGCCGCGGGAGTCACCGAGGCCGAAGCCGGCGTCGTCGACAGACTGGGATATCGACCTCCGACGGCGGTCGTGCCCACGCCCTACCCGTTCGGGTTCGGGGGTGCGATGGCAGCTCAGCACAACCTGCTCGTCCAGATCGGGGCAGAGTTTCCCTCCGCGGACTCGCTGACCGCGATCGTGCGTGCGCAGCGGCAGATGTCGGCGCTCGCGACGCGGGCGGCTGAGGTCGTTGATGCCGACGACTTGGTGATCTGGTTCGGAACGCGCGCAGTGCGCTACCAGACCCTCATGGGGTTGCTGACTGGTCGCGTCGCCGGCCCGCTTGGCCGCGGCCAGGATGCGGCTTCCGCCGCCGAGGCTGCCCAGCGCGCGATGGAGGACGCCGTCGGAACAGGGGAGAGGGTCAACAACAGCCAGCTTGCATGGCTGCGTCGGCTCTTCACGATGACCGACGCGTACTTGGCCGCACGGGTCACGCAGGGCATCGAAGAGCGGCGGTACTTCGTCTGGAACGAGCTCACGCTGTTGGGGGTCGACCTGGGTGGCGTGCGGCGAGCTGTGGGGAAGTACGAGCCCATCGACGGGCGGAACCACCCGAACCTCTACTCGGCGGTCAAGGCACTGGCGGAGACTGACGAGCAGCCGAAATTCGAGAGCGGTCCACGGCGCGACGAATTCAGCAGGGCTGTTGAGACGGCTGGAGAGCTGGACAGAGCGCGAAGGTATGCCAGAAACGACACGCACGTTGACGCACTGGCGGCACATCGGCGCGGTCCTGAGCGACTTGTGCTGTGACCGCGCTCGCGCACGGACTTTGCCACGTCCCGAACGACTCGATGGCCTCCTCTACTTGCCCGCGTGTCTTGGCAAGGCGTTCGGGAGTAGGCGCGAAGACTACTCGCGCGGGCACCGTGATGGGTGGCGGCTGCGAGCTCCTCCTGGGCGCGGACGCGCTCGCCCAGGTCGGTCAGATGCAGGGAAAGGCCCTGCGGTCCTGGCCACGCGTGGATCTCGTACCATCCGCCGAGCGGCGCCGGGCAGTGTGCCGTCAAGGTCACGGGGTGTCCCTCACGCAACGCGTTTCGAAGCTCGCCCCCGAGCAGTGATCCGGCGAGCGACGCGAACGCCCGGTATGCGCGCGCACCGCCCAGATCGGCGCGTGTGGCCCCGAGCAGAGACTCGGCCGTCGCGTTGAGATAGACGAATCTCCCCGCACGATCCAGAGTGATGAAGGCCGTCGGCATCTCCTCGAGGACTCGGGCGATCGTCGCGTCGACGTCGACCAGTGCCGTCGCGTCGTAGGCGCACCCGACGAACCGCCGAGCGTGTCCGCTCTCGTCAGGGATCACACGGCCTCGCGAGACCACCCATCGGACAGCGCCGGCTCGACGGACCCGGTACCGGACGCTGTACTCCCCGCACGTCTCCAGAGCCTCGCCGAGGGCCTGGTCGACCCGTCGCACGTCCGCGGGATGCACGCAGGAGAGAAAGCCGGCGCGGACGAAGGTGAACGCCCGCGAGTCCACGCCGAAGAGCTCGGTCAAGCGCAGGTCCCAGGTCATCTTGTCGGTCTGCAAATCCCAGTCGAAGAGACCTATCCCGGCCGCCTCGACCGCCTCGACGACGTCGATCCTCGATCGTGCCCGGTCGGTCCTCGCCACCCTGGACCTCCGCCCGTCGGATCAGATCGGTCGTGGTCCATGATGCCAACGACCGCCTCGTGGCGCCTGCGGGTCCTGGCCGAGGCCGGGTGAGATCTTGTCGACGGTCGGCCCGGATGCGGACCGGGGACAGTACAGCGCGATCTCGCCAGGCGGGTCGCTCAGCGCCATGGTCGCGCGATAGTCGACGGGGCACTCGATGACGTGTGCGACCTCGGGCACGTGCGTCGTCGCGTTCGAGCCCGCGGTTCGGCACGCGATGCTGACGGACCTGA
>CAZFUQ010000378.1:2727-3289 GCA_964521905.1 uncultured Cellulosimicrobium sp. | reverse complement strand
CATGCCCCCGCTCGACGCGCACACGCCCATCGAGAGCACCCACTTGGGCTCGCTCATCTGGTCGTAGACCTGGCGGACGACCGGGGCCATCTTCTGGCTCACGCGCCCGGCGACGATCATGAGGTCCGCCTGGCGCGGCGACGCGCGGAAGACCTCCATGCCGAAGCGCGAGAGGTCGAACCGCGACGCGCCGGCCGCCATCATCTCGATGGCGCAGCACGCGAGGCCGAAGGTCACCGGCCACAGCGACGCCTTGCGCAGGTAGCCCGCGAGGTCCTCGATCGTGGTCAGCAAGAAGCCTGAGGGAGCTTCCTCGATCCCCATCATGTCCTCCTAGTTCTCTCGCCGTCGGCTGCTCGGTCCCGTGCTCAGTCCCACTCCAGACCACCCCGACGCCACTCGTAGACGAACGGGACCGTGATGAGCGCGAGGAACGCGAGCATCGCCACGAGGCCGAAGGTCGCCAGCGTCGCGAAGTCGACGGCCCACGGGTAGAGGAAGACGACCTCGATGTCGAAGACGATGAACGTCATGGCGACGAGGTAGTACTTGATCGGGAAGC
>CAZFUQ010000378.1:1717-2717 GCA_964521905.1 uncultured Cellulosimicrobium sp. | reverse complement strand
CCCCACGCCATCGGCGGCGGGCGTGGGCTCGATGCCGCACTCGTACGCGTCGAGCTTGGCGCGGTTGTACCTCTTGGGGCCGATCACCGCGCTCGCGGCCACGCCGCCGAGCGCCAGCACCGCGGCCACGCCCATGAGGACGAGAAGCGGGACGTACGGGTTGGTCATCGCGTACTCCTCGAGTGGGGGCTCGGGACGGGAACGCCCGGGTGGTGCCCGGGAAGACCTGCAGGTGGTGCGAGCGCCGGCGTCCTTGCCGACCCACCTCGTGACGTCATGACGATGGCACCACCCTCGTCAGCCCCGCGATGACGCGGTCGACCCAGTCGCCGCCGCGGGGCTCGTAGCAGTCGGACAGGAGCTTGAGGACGAACCGCATGACGACCGGGCGGGGCAGCCCGTAGCGCGTGCAGATCCGCATGATCTCGGGGTGCTCGATGAGCTTCACGAAGTACCGGCCGAGCGTGTAGTAGCCGCCGAGCTCGCGTCGCATGATCCGCGGGTAGGTCTGCAGCGCGCGCTCGCGACCGGCGTCGGTGGGCCGCACGCGGGACTGCGCGACGACGTCGGCCGCCGTCCGTCCCGCCTGCATCGCGTAGGCGATGCCCTCACCGTTGAACGGGCTGACCATGCCGCCCGAGTCGCCCACGAGCAGCACGCCGCGCGTGTACAGCGGGGACCGGTTGAAGCCCATCGGCAGCGCCGCGCCGCGCACGGGGCCGATCTGGTTCTCCTCGGTGAGCTCCCACTCGGCGGGAGCGTTGCGCATCCACGTGGCGAAGAGGTCCTTGTAGTCGACGTTCGCCGCGGACTGCCGTGCCGGCGTCGAGCTCACCGACCCGAGCCCGACGTTCGCGGTCCCGTCGCCGAGCGAGAAGATCCAGCCGTAGCCGGGCAGGAGGTTCGACTCGCGCGGCTTGCCGTCCCACAGCTCGAGGTGGGACTCCATCCACGGGTCGTCGTGGCGGGGGGTCGTGAAGTAGGTGCGGACCGCGACCCC
>CAZFUQ010000378.1:0-1707 GCA_964521905.1 uncultured Cellulosimicrobium sp. | reverse complement strand
CCGTGCGCTCGAGCAGCTTGGCGCCGGTGCGCTGCGCGAGCTCGGCGAGCGTGCGGTCGAACGAGTGCCGGGCGCGGGCCATGCCGTAGCTCGGGTAGGAGGCGAGGTCGGGCCACGCGAGCTCCCACGAGCGGCCCGACGCGACGACGCGCAGACCCTCGTTGCGGATCCAGCCGTCCTCGGCCCGCGTGGGGACGCCCATGCGCACGAGCTCGGCGACCGCGCGCGGCGTCAGGCCGTCGCCGCAGATCTTGTCGCGCGGGAAAGCGGACTTCTCGAGGAGGAGGACGCTCAGGCCCGCCGCGGCGCAGTAGTGGGCGGCGGCGGACCCTGCCGGGCCCGCGCCGACGACGATGACGTCGGCGTCGTCACGTCCAGCGCCCACGTCGTCACCTCTTCGCCCACTCGTCGGAACACTCGCCGGTACTCGTGCACCGCGCCGTGGCCTGTCTCGGGGCACGGCGAACCCCCAGCCCTTGTGAAGTCGATCACAATGGACAACGGCCACTCTAGCCACTCCCGGTGCGCGATGTGTAGCAAGGTGAACCTTCCTCGGAGATCCTGTGACGATGGTCCCGGGACCGACGGCGGAGGGTCCGTCGAGGCCACGACCACAGCCCCGTACCGTCGGGGCATGCACACACCGCACGGCCGCGGGCCGCGAGCCCGACGTCCCTTCCTCGTCTCCGCGCTGGTCACCACGCTGGTGACCGCGGCGACGGCCTTCGCCGTCGTGGGGTGCACCACCGCCGAGACGCCCGCCCCCGACCCGGCGACCGCGTCGGCCGAGACGCCGGCCGGCGAGCAGGCACGGGCCGTCCTGGCCGGCCACGGGCTCGACGGCCTGGACGCCGTCGACGTGGTCGAGCGGCTCGAGGCGCTCCCGGTCGCCGAACGCCCGGGCGACCTCCGGGTCTCCGTGCGCCCCGACGTGCTGCTCGTCTCGGGAGCCGACGGGCAGGAGTCGCCGCTCCCCGTTCCCGACGACCGCTTCTACCTGTCGGTGGCCCCGTACACGGACACGACCCACGACTGCTACCACCACTCGCTCACGACGTGCGTCGGAGAGCTCGGGGACCAGGAGGTCTCCGTGACCGTCGTCGACGACGCGAGCGGGGAGGTCCTCGTCGAGAAGACGACGCGCACGAACGACAACGGGTTCGTCGGGATCTGGCTGCCGCGCGACGTCGAGGCGACGCTCACCGTCACGGGCGCGGCCGGGACCGCGACGACTCCCGTCGCGACCGGCCCCGACGACCCGACCTGCCTGACCACGCTCCGGCTCGTCTGAGCACGCCCCGGGCACGCCGTCGGCACGCCGCGGGGGCGCACAGGGGCACCGGGGCGGGGCGGCCGTCCGGGGAGGTCAGGCCGGACGCACCCCGCGGTGCAGCGCGACGATCCCGCCGGAGAGGTTGCGGTAGGCGACCCTCTCCCAGCCCGCGCGCAGCAGGAGCCGGCCGAGCCCGACCTGGTCGGGCCAGTCCGCGATCGACTCGGCGAGGTACTCGTACGAGCCGCCCTCGCGCGTCACCGCGGCGGCGATGCGCGGCAGCGCCTGGACGAGGTACTCCTGGTAGAGCGTGCGGAACGGCCCCCACGTCGGGGTGGAGAACTCGCAGATCACCACGCGCCCGCCCGGCCGCACGACGCGCAGCATCTCGCGCAGCGCGCCCTCCATGTCGACGACGTTGCGCAGGCCGAAGG
>CAZFUQ010000377.1:1058-3305 GCA_964521905.1 uncultured Cellulosimicrobium sp. | reverse complement strand
CCCGAGCTGGTCGTGCTCACCGCGCTCTCGCTCGCCCGAGCGATCGGCGCGCCGACCCTGCACCTCGCCTACGTGGACACCGCGCGCTACGTCGTCGAAGAGCACCGGGACGGCACCGTGGCGCACGCCCCGCTCGACCCCGACACCGCCGACGACACCTGGCAGCAGACCCACGACACGCTCGAGCAGCACATCACCCACGCCCTGGGCGCCGCCTCCCTGTCCTGGCGGCTGTACTACCTCGCCGGCCGACCCGACCGTGCCCTGACGCACCTCGCGCGAGCCGTCGACGCCGCCGCGATCGTCGTCGGCACGCGCGCGCCTGGTCCGGCGGCACGCCTGCGCACGCTCCTCGAAGGCTCCGTCGCCGTCCACCTCTCCCACCACCAGCACCGACCCGTCCTGACCGTCCCGCTCAGCGTCGTGGACTGGAAGGCGATCGACGCGCCGTGGGACCACTGACCATGCCCCGGCCCTCACGCGCCGAGCGCCCCGCACCATGGGTCCCGATCGCCCGCATGGCGGCCCTCGTCGCCGTCGGCGGCGCGATCGGTACCGCCGCGCGCGCCCATCTCGAGACCACGTTCGCCCCGGCCCCCGGGACCGTGCCTTGGGTCACGCTGATCATCAACGTCGCCGGCTCCTTCGCCCTCGGCGCCCTGCTCGAGCTCCTGCTCCGCACCGGGCCCGACATCGGCCGGCGCAAGGCGGTTCGCCTGGGCTGCGGCACGGGCGTCATCGGTGGCTTCACTACCTACAGCACCTTCATCGTCGAGATCGGCCAGCTCGCCCGCGACGGCCACCTGCTCACCGGCGCGACCTACACCGTCGTGAGCCTCGTCGCGGGCCTCGCGGCAGCCGGAGCCGGCCTCCTCACCGTCGACCGCATCGTCCGACACCGCGCGAGCGGGGACGCCGCCCGATGATCATCCTCCTCACCGCCCTCGCCGGAGGCCTCGGCGCCGCAGCCCGTTTCCTGCTCGACACCCTCGTCGCCCGGCACAACCGGCTCTCCGTCCCTCTCGGCACCACCCTCGTCAACATCACCGCCTGCCTCCTGCTCGGCCTCCTCACCGGATGGGTCATCGACCACCCCGGCCACACCGAGCTCAAGACCGTCCTCGGTGTCGGGCTCCTCGGCGGGTACTCCACCTTCTCCACCGCCACCGTCGAGGGCGTCCGGCTCCTGCGTCAGGGCCGCACCTGGACCGCTCTCGCCCACGCGGGCGTCATGCTCGTCGCGAGCCTCGCCGCCTCCGCGACCGGGTTGGCCATCACCCTGGGTGCCGGTTGACCGCCCGCTTGACCTCAACCGCCGTTGAGGTCCGAGACTGGCGGCGCCGTTCGTCGGAGCGGTGTGCCGACGTCCGGAGGCCTCCGTCGTGTCCCTGCTCGCCGTCGCGGTGTCCGGCAGTCCGAGAGCGCGGTCGCGGACGACGACCCTGGTCTCCTCGATCCTGCGCCGCGTCGCGCTCCGTGCCGACGTCTCGACCGAGCTGGTCGAGGTCGCGCCGCTGGTGCCGGACCTCGCGACGAGCGGCCCCGCTCGTCGGTCCGTCCCGACCCGGCGCGCCCTGGACCTCGTCGAGCGCGCCGACCTGCTCGTCGTCGGGTCGCCGTCGTTCAACGCGTCGTACTCCGGCGCGTTCAAGATGTTCGTCGACGAGATCGACCCGGACGCGCTGCGCGGGACACCCACGCTCCTGACCGCCACGGGCGGGAGCGAACGCCACACCTTGATGATCGAGCAGCACATGCGCCCGCTGTTCGCGTTCTTCCGGGCGCTCACGCTGCCGACGACCGTCTACGCGAGCGCGCGCGAGCTCACCGACGAGCGGGTCACCGACCCCGCGCTGCGGGCCCGTCTCGACGCCGCGGCCGACGAGGCCGCGGACGCCCTGCGGGTCCGCGCGCTGCTCGGGGGCGCAGCGCCCCGCACGGGCCCCGGTGCGACGCCGACGGCGTCGCACCGGGTCGTGTCCTGACCGCCCGCGTCAGCCCCAGACCAGGCCGCGCGCCGGGTCCTCGAGGACGCGCGCGACGTCGGCCAGGACGCGCGCGCCCAGCTCACCGTCGACGAGGCGGTGGTCCACGCTCAGCGCGAGCTGCGTGATCCAGCGCTTCTTGATCTTCCCCTTGTGCACCCACGGCTGCTCGCGGATCGCGCCGAACGCGAGGATCGCGGCCTCGCCCGGGTTGAGGATCGGGGTCCCCGTGTCGGTGCCGAAGACGCCGACGTTGGTGATC
>CAZFUQ010000377.1:0-1048 GCA_964521905.1 uncultured Cellulosimicrobium sp. | reverse complement strand
ACGTGCGCGTCACGCCGCTCCTCGTCACGGCGAAGGCGCACGTCCGCGAACTCGCGGTCCTCGCGCAGCGTGCGCACGAGCTTCATGGTGCGCGTGACGTCGACGGTCTGGAACACGGTGACGTGCGGCGCCGTGAACGCGCTCGCGACCATCGCCTCGGCCGTGCGCTTGCGCACCGACTTCACGGGCACGCGCGTCTGGCGGCCGTCGGCGGTGACGCCGCCGGGCGCGAGCCACGGCTGGTCGTCACCGGCGTACGTCGCCAGCGGCTTCGCCTGCGCCTGCGCGTGGTGCGCCTGGACGTCCTCGCGCGTGACGATCCCGCCCGGGCCGGTACCCGCCACGCTCGCGAGGTCGACGCCGAGGTCCTTCGCGAGCTTGCGCACCGGCGGCTTCGCGAGCACCGGCAGGTGCACGTGTCCGACGGCGGGGCTCGCCGACGAGTCGTCAGCCGCAGGCCGCGCGGTACCGCGCGCATCTGCCGCCAGGTCGGTGGGGGCGCCGCGGCGCCGCCGGCGCGCGGTGCCCGGCTCGACGGTGCCGTACCCGACGAGCACCGAGCCGGAGCCCGCGCCGGCGGCCGGTGCGTCGGCCGCCGCGGGTGACGCCGCGCCGTCGGGCACGACGCCGGCCGGCGCCGCGGGCGCGGAGGGCGCCGACCCCGCAGGGTCCGTGTCCACGACGATGATCGGCGCGCCGACCTCGACCGTGGTCCCCTCGGGCACGAGGACCTCGCTCACGACGCCGGTGTACGGCGACGGCAGCTCGACGAGCGACTTGGCGGTCTCGATCTCGACGATCGTCTGGTTGACCGTCACGGCGTCGCCGACGGCGACGTGCCACTGCACGATCTCGGCCTCGGTGAGGCCCTCCCCCGCGTCGGGGAGGTTGAACTTCTCGAAGGTGGGCACTGCGTGGTCCTCCTGGTGGTCCCGGTCGTCCCGCTCGGCGTCGAGGCGTGCCGCGTCAGAACGCGAGCGCGCGGTCGAGGTCGTCGAGCACGCGGTCGAGGTTCGGCAGGTAGTCGTGCTCGATCTTGGCGACGGGG
>CAZFUQ010000376.1:0-3311 GCA_964521905.1 uncultured Cellulosimicrobium sp. | reverse complement strand
ACATCACCCTCACCACCACCTGGACCGGACAGTTCCGCATCACCGGCACCCCCACCTGGACCACCATCACCGGCACCGCGACCACCACCACCACCGCCGACCCGCTACGCGTCTACGAAGCCCGCTCCCGCCTCGTCACCGACACCCTCGACGACTGACCGGACGCGCGGGTGGGCCCTCCGGCGGCCCGCTCCGAACCAGCACGTCAGCGGTACGTGGGATCATCGCCGGGTGGTCGTCTTCTTCACCGCGCGCACAGTCGCCGACATCAAGAACCTGGTCGGGGCGGGCGCGTACCAACGCGGCGCCACCTACCAGCGCGACGGCCGGGTGCTGGAGGTGCGCTGGGACGGCCGAGACCTGGTGCTCGAGGGGCGGGTGCGCGGCCAGGGCGGTCACCGCTACTCCTGCGCGGTCTACTTCGACCGCATGGGGACGGCGCTGCATCTCGCGGGGGCCGACTGCACCTGCCCCGTCGGTGTCGACTGCAAGCACGCCGCGGCCACCCTCCTCGAGGCGGGAGAGCTCGCCGAGGCCGGGGCGCTCGCGGGTGCACGGTCCGTCCGCGCCGGCGATCGGGCCGCGGCGGTGCCCGCCTGGAAGGCGATGCTCGACCGGCTGCCGCTCGCACCGACCGTCGTTCCCGGCCGGGCAGGGACGACGCGGGTCGGTCTGCAGGTGCGGGTGAACGGCGTCGGGCGCTCGTCCGCGGGCCCTTGCTCGCTGACGGTCCGCCCCGTCGAGCAGGGCGCCAAGGGCGGGTGGTCGTCCACGTACCGGATGTCGTGGTCGATGCTCGCCTACGGCGGGGAACGCTGGGAACCGCAGGCGCACGAGTGGCTGCGCGAGCTCGCGGGGATGCGCGGCCCGACGTCGCATCGTTACACGGCGAGCGACTGGGAGGACCTGTCGTCCTTCACGCCCCGCCTGCTGTGGCCGCACCTTGCCCGTGCGGTCGAGCTGGGCGTCCCGATCGTGGGCTCCTCGAAGAAGGAGTCCGTCGAGGTCGCCGCGACGGTGCGGACGGTGCTCGGCGTCGGCTCGACCGGCACCGGCCTACGGCTCACCCCGCGGCTCGAGATCGACGGCGACCCCGTCACGAGTCTCGTCGCGCACGGCGCGGTCGGCGACCGGGGGCTCTTCGTGCTCACGGACGACGGCGCACGCCGCACGCTCCACCTGGGCCCGAGCCCCGAGCGTGTCACCGACCTCGCGGTCGAGCTGCTCGACGCGGGCGTGCTCACGGTGCCCGACGCGGACGCCGGGCTGTTCTGGACCGACTACCACCCGCGGTTGTCCCGCCACGTCACGGTCGTGAGCGCGGACGACGGCGTCGTGCTGCCCGAGCCGGTGAAGCCGACTCTCGTCGTCCGCGCCTCGTTCGACTCCCCCACGACGGCGCGGCTCGCGTGGTCGTGGGAGTACCCGTCGTCGTCCGGTCCCGTCCGGCATCCGGTCGACGCGCCACCGACCGACGCGGACGTGCGGGACCTCGCCGCCGAGGACCGCCTACGGGCGGAGGTCGACACGATGATCGCGGCGCTGCCCTCCTTATCCGGGCTGCGGCCGCGGGACCAGCACGTGCTGACCGGCCCGGACGCGCTCGACACGGCCGAGGTCCTGCTGCCCGCGCTCGAGCAGATCGAGTACGTGCGGGTGGATCGGGTCGACGTCCCCGAGTACACGGAGCTGAGCGTCCCGCCGAGCATCCGGCTCAGCGCCACGCAGACGGAGCAGGTCGACTGGTTCGACCTCGGTGTCTCCGTGGAGGTCGACGGTCGTCCCGTCCCCCTGCCCGACCTGCTGCGCGCGCTCACCGTGGGCGAGGACCGGATGGTGCTCGACGACGGGTCGTGGCTGCGGCTCACGGACCCGACCCTGGGACGCCTGCGCGACCTCCTCGACGAGGCGGCTCGGCTCACCGACCATCCGGGCCGGTCCCGCATCAGCAAGCACCAGGCGAGCCTGTGGGGCGAGCTGGAGGACCTGGCCGACGTCGTCGAGCAGTCCGAACGGTGGCGCGAGTCGGTCGGCGGTCTCCTCGCGCTGACCACCGCCGACGGTGCCGCGCGCCCCGAGCCCCGACCCGCGCCGTCAGGCCTGAAAGCCGACCTGCGGCCCTACCAGCAGGCAGGGTTCGAGTGGCTGGCCTTCTGCTACGAGCACGGTCTGGGCGGGGTCCTCGCCGACGACATGGGCCTCGGCAAGACGCTGCAGACCCTCGCGCTGGTCACGCACGCGCGCGAGAACCTGGGAGCGGCGCACCCGTTCCTCGTGGTCGCGCCCGCGTCCGTGGTGAGCAACTGGGCGGCCGAGGCCGCGCGCTTCGCCCCGGGGCTGCGCGTCGCGATGCGGGACACGACGGCGGCCCGCGCGGCCGCGCCGCTCGCCGACGTCGCGGCCGACGCGGACGTCGTCGTGACCTCGTTCGCGATCTTCCGCATCGACTTCGAGAGCTTCGAAGAGCTGGGGTGGTCCGGCCTGGTCCTGGACGAGGCACAGTTCGTCAAGAACTACACCACCCGGGGGAACGCCTGCGCACGCCTCCTGCGGGCGCCGTTCAAGCTGGCGATCACCGGCACGCCGATGGAGAACGACGTCAGCGAGCTCTGGGCCTTGCTCGCGATCGTCGCACCTGGCCTGTTCCCGTCGCGGCAGCGGTTCCGCGAGGACTACGTCAAGCCCCTGGAGGCCGCGTCGAAACCCGGCGCCGACGCCGAGGCGCGTGCGCTGGCGACCGGCCGCGTGGCGGTCCTGCGACGACGCGTCCGCCCGCTCCTGCTGCGCCGCACCAAGGAGCAGGTCGCCCCCGAGCTGCCCGAGCGTCAGGAGCAGGTGCTCTCCGTGGAGCTCGCGCCGAAGCACCGCCGTGCGTACGACGCCCGGCTGCAGCGCGAGCGCACCCGGGTCCTGGGCCTGCTCGACGACTTCGAGAGCAACCGCATCGCCATCTTCACGTCCCTGACGACGTTGCGACGCATGGCGCTCGACGCGAGCCTGGTCGATGCGCAGGCCCACGCCGGCGTGCCGTCGAGCAAGCTGGACGTGCTCTTCGAGCAGCTCGCGGAGGTCGTCGCGGAGGGCCACCGCGCGCTGGTGTTCTCCCAGTTCACGAGCTACCTCTCCCTCGTGGCCGAGCGGTGCCGCGAGCAGGGCGTCGAGTTCGCGTACCTCGACGGGACGACCCGCCGCCGCGCGGACGTCATCCGGGGATTCAAGGAGGGCACGGCGCCCCTGTTCCTCGTCAGTCTCAAGGCCGGCGGGTTCGGGCTGAACCTCACCGAGGCCGACTACGTGTATCTGCTGGACCC
>CAZFUQ010000375.1:0-3330 GCA_964521905.1 uncultured Cellulosimicrobium sp. | reverse complement strand
CGCTCGTACGCCTCCGGCGAGGACTCCGTGAAGGCGTGGCCGTACCCGAAGTCCATCGTGACGTCGCGCACCTCCATCGCCGTGCCGGGGACCTTCGCGCCGAACCGCATGGTCACGCCCTCGTCCGGCTGGACGCGGATGACGAGCGCGTTGTTGCCGAGCTCGGACGCCTGGGACGTCTCGAAGGGCAGGTGCGGCGCCTTCTTGAACACCACGGCGACCTCGGTCACGCGGCGCCCGAGGCGCTTGCCGGTACGGAGGTAGAACGGGACGCCCGCCCAGCGACGGTTGTCGATGTCGACACGGACGGCGGCGTAGGTCTCGGTCGCGGAGGTGGGGGAGATGCCGTCCTCCTCGAGGAACCCGATGACCTCCTCGCCGCCCTGCCAGCCCGAGGCGTACTGCCCGCGGGCGGTGTGCTTGGACAGGTCGCGCGGCAGCCGCACCGACGACAGCGCCTTGATCTTCTCGGCGCGCAGGGACGGGGCGTCGAAGGAGACGGGCTCCTCCATCGCGACGAGCGCGAGGAGCTGCAGCAGGTGGTTCTGGATCACGTCGCGCGCGGCGCCGATGCCGTCGTAGTAGCCGGCGCGGCCCCCGATGCCGATGTCCTCGGCCATCGTGATCTGCACGTGGTCGACGTAGTTCGCGTTCCAGATCGGCTCGAACATCTGGTTCGCGAACCGCAGGGCGAGGAGGTTCTGGACCGTCTCCTTGCCGAGGTAGTGGTCGATCCGGAACACCGAGTCGGGCGGGAAGACCTCCGACACGACGGCGTCGAGCTCGCGCGCGCTGGCCAGGTCGTGCCCGAACGGCTTCTCGATGACCACGCGGCGCCAGGCGTCCTCCTCGGAGCGGGAGAGCCCGGACGCCGCGAGCTGGCGGCACACGACCGGGAAGGCGCTCGGCGGTACCGAGAGGTAGAACGCGTGGTTGCCGCCCGTGCCGCGCTCGGCGTCGAGCGTCTCGACGGTCTGGCGCAGGTGCTCGAACGACTCCTCGTCGTCGAACGAGCCCTGGACGAACCGGATGCCCTCGGAGAGCTGGCGCCAGGTCGCCTCGCGGAACGGGGTGCGGGCGTGCTCCTTGACGGCGTCGTGCACGACCTGCGCGAAGTCCTGGTCCTCCCAGTCGCGCCGTGCGAAGCCGGTCAGCGCGAAGCCGGGGGGGAGCAGGCCGCGGTTGGCGAGGTCGTAGACGGCGGGCATGAGCTTCTTGCGGGCGAGATCGCCCGTGACCCCGAAGATGACGAGTCCGCAGGGACCCGCGATCCGCGGCAGGCGCAGGTCGCGGGGGTCGCGCAGAGGGTTGTGCTCTGGCGTGATCTTGGCCGGTCTCACGTGGTGGCACCGTTCCGTTCGAGAAGGGGTCGGGGATTCTGAGGCGTTGCGGATGATACGAGCGGTTCGTGCGTGCGCGTCGTCGTTCCCGCAGGTCGGACGCGCGCCGTCTCGCGGCGGCGCGCCTCCGGGTCAGGCGTCGCCGGCGGCGCGCAGTCCGTCGCGCGTCGTGGCGAGCAGGTCGGTCCAGCTGTCCTCGAACTTGCGGACGCCCTCGACCTCGAGGCGGTCGGTGACCTCGTCGAGGGGGATGCCGAAGGACTCCACGGTCCGCAGCGTGCGGCGGGACGCGGCGACGGTGTCCGAGACGGTGTCGCCGGTGACGACGCCGTGGTCCGCGAAGGCCTGGAGCGTCGCCTCCGGCATGGTGTTGACGACGCCGTCCGTGACGAGCTCGTCGACGTACATCGTGTCGCGGTACTCGGGGTTCTTCACGCCCGTCGACGCCCACAGCGGACGCTGCGGGTGCGCACCGGACGCGACGAGCGAGCGCCACCGGTCCGTCAGGCGGAACTCCTCGTAGGCCTCGAACGCGAGGCGCGCGTTGGCGATCGCGGACTGGCCGCGCAGGTCGAGCGCCTCCGGCGTGCCGACCTTCTCGAGCGCGGCGTCCACCGCCGTGTCGACGCGCGAGACGAAGAAGGACGCGACGGACCCGATCGGCGCGAGGTCGATGCCGTCCGCACGCGCCTGCTCGAGCCCGATCGCGAACGCGTCCATGACCGAGCGGTACCGCTCGAGGGAGAAGATGAGCGTGACGTTGACGCTGATGCCCTGGGCGAGCGTGCGGGAGATCGCGTCGAGCCCGGCGACCGTCGCGGGGATCTTGATGAAGACGTTGGGCCGGTCGATGGTGCGCCACAGGCGCTCCGCCGTGACGACCGTCTTGTCGGCGTCGTGGGCCAGGCGCGGGTCGACCTCGATCGACACGCGCCCGTCGACGCCCTCCGTCGCGTCGTGCAGGGGGCGCAGGAGGTCCGCGGCGGCCCGCACGTCGTCGGTGGTGATGCGCTCGACGGCGGCCTCGACCGCCGCGTCGTCGCTGCCCGCGGGCGCGAGCTCGGCGAGCTGGGCGGCGTAGGCGTCGCCCTTCGACAGCGCGGCGGCGAAGATCGTGGGGTTTGACGTGACGCCGACGACGCCGCGCGTGGCCACGAGCTCGGCGAGGTTCCCGGTACGCAGCCGTTCTCGCGAGAGGTCGTCGAGCCAGATCGACACTCCTGCTCCCGTGAGCTGCTCGATGGGGCCGGGGACGGTGCTGGACTGCGTCATCGGACTTCCTCTCGGTGGTGCTGCTCCGCTGGGCGTGCGTCCGGGCAGACCGTCGCGGCCGCGCCCGGGTGGTCCCGAGGCGGGGCCGCGCGAACGGCCCCACCTCGGAATCTACGAAGGGTCAGCGCTGGTCGCCAGTCCCACCCTCGGACGGCGTCGGCGCGGCGCCGGGTGCGTCCCCGCCACGGGCTGCGGCGATCGACTCGCGGGCGGCGGCGGCGACGGCCTCGGACGTGATCCCGAACTCGCGGTAGAGGATCTTGTAGTCGGCGGAGGCGCCGTAGTGCTCGAGGCTGATGGTGCGGCCCGCGTCGCCGACGAGGTCGCGCCAGCCCTGGGCCACCCCGGCCTCGACGGAGACGCGGGCGCGCACGCCCGCGGGCAGGACGGAGTCGCGGTAGGCGGCGTCCTGGCCGTCGAACCACTCGCGGCTCGGCAGGGAGACGACACGTGCCTGCACGCCCTCGCCCGCGAGGATCTCGCGGGCCTCGACGGCGAGCTGGACCTCGGAGCCCGTGCCGATGAGGATCACGTCGGGCGTGCCGTCGGTGTCGAGCAGCACGTAGCCGCCGCGGGCCGTGCCGGACGCGTCGGCGTAGCCGTCGGTGCCGCGCGGGAACGTCGGGACGCCCTGGCGCGTGAGGATGATGCCGGCGGGACGCTCGGTGTTCTCGAGCACCGTGCGCCAGGCCCACGCGGTCTCGTTGGCGTCCGCGGG
>CAZFUQ010000374.1:2910-3340 GCA_964521905.1 uncultured Cellulosimicrobium sp. | reverse complement strand
GGCCGGGGCGCTGCCCGGCGGGCGGCAGCGGGTCAGGCGGAGCGCTCGGGTCGGCCGGCCGGGAAGACGGCGTCGCCTTCCGCGGCCTGGTCGGCCTCGGTCACCGCTCCGATGACGTCGCCGTGGACCGGAGCGCCGGGGACGTCGGTCGTCGGGGAGTCGGGTGGGGGCGGGGTGACGGCCTCGTCGAGCAGGTCGGGCCGGTGGGTCACGGTCGTGATGCCGCTCGAGACCTTGTAGCCCTTCTTGCGCATCGCGCGCGCCCGCTCGCCGGCGGAGCGCAGGCGGGGGTTGACGTACTCGTCGATCCCGAAGTTGATGAGCGCGAGCGCCATGCCGAGCAGGGCGATGCACAGGCCGGCGGGGACGTACCACCACCAGTAGTCGGGGAAGGCGCCGTTAAGCTGGGCCCAGAAGAGGATAGTGCCCC
>CAZFUQ010000374.1:0-2900 GCA_964521905.1 uncultured Cellulosimicrobium sp. | reverse complement strand
AGCTCGAGGCGATGATGGCGGTGAGGTTGGGCAGCATCTCGACCGCGATGATGCGGTGGAGAGGTTCGCCGTTGGCCCGAGCGGCCTGGACGAAGTCGCGGTTGCGCAGCGACATGGTCTGGGCGCGCAGGACCCGCGCCCCCCAGGCCCACCCGGTGATGGCCAGCACCGTCGAGACGAGCAGCAGGCTGGGGTTCTCCTGCTGCGACGCGACGATGATCATGAGCGGGAGGCCCGGCAGGACGAGGAAGACGTTCGTCAGGGCGGAGAGCGACTCGCTGCGCCAGCCGGCGACGTACCCGGCCGTGACCCCGACGATCACGGCGACGAGCGTCGCGATGATGCCGGACACGAAGCCGACCACGAGGACGCCGCGCGTGCCGTAGATGATCTGGCTGAGGACGTCCTCGCCCATGTGGGTCGTGCCGAGCAGGTGCTGCGCCGACGGCGGCTGCTTGAGCGCGGTGAAGTCCTTCTCGAGCGGTCCGTAGGGGGCGAGGAGGTCACCGAGGATCGCGACGAGCGCGAACACGCCGAGGATGATCAGGCCGGTGAGCGACTTGCCGTTGCGGAACATCGCGAACGACCTGCCGAGCCGGTCGCCGATCCCCTTCTCGGTCGAGGTGACCGTGCTCGGCGTTGCCGCACCGGGGCCCTGGGTGGGTTCCGGGGCCGTGGTCGTCGCGGTCCTGGTGGTGGACGTCATGGCTCAGGCCTCCGTCTGACGCGTGCGCGGGTCGAGGGCGGCGTACGCGACGTCCGCCAGGATGTTCGCGACGAGGACCGAGAGCGTGATGACGAGGAAGAGCCCCTGCATCAGCGGGTAGTCCTTCGCGGTGGTCGCGTCGAGCAGCAGCTTGCCCACGCCGGGGTAGGAGAAGACGAGCTCCATGACGAGCGTGCCGCCCACGATGAAGCCGAGCGAGAGCGCGAAGCTCGAGAGCTGGGGGAGGACGGCGTTGCGCGACGCGTACCGGGTGAGCACCTTGCGGGGCGGGAGGCCCTTCGCCTGCGCGACCGTCACGTAGTCCTCGTCGAGGACCGTGACCATCATGTTGCGCATCCCGAGGACCCAGCCGCCGAGCGACGCGACGACGATCGTCAGCGCGGGGAGCGTCCCGTGCTGGATCACCTCGCCGACGAACTCCCACGACCACTCGGGGCGCGAGCCCTTGCCGTACGCGTGGGAGGCGGGGAACCAGCCGAGCGTGCTCGAGAAGAGCGCGATCGCGATGAGGCCCATCCAGAAGTACGGCACGGTGGAGAAGAAGGTGGAGATCGGGACGAGGGCGTCGGCCTTGCTCCCGCGGCGCCAGCCGATCACCGCGCCGAGGCCGCTGCCGAGGAAGAAGCTGAGGATCGTCGCGATGCCGACGAGGCCGAGCGTCCACGGCAGCGCGGTCGCGATGACGTCGCCGACCGGGGCGAGCCCTTTGGAGAACGAACGGCCGAGGTCGCCGCTCAGCATGAGTCCCCAGTAGTCGAGGTACTGCTGGAAGATCGAGGTGTCCTTGTCCAGCCCGAACAGGGTCCGCAGGGACTCGGCGGCCTCGGGGCTGATCTTGCCCTGGTTCTTCGCGAGGTACGCGGAGACCGGGTCGCCCTTCATCATGCGGGGCAGGAAGAAGTTGATCGTGATGGCCGCCCAGGCCGTGAAGAGGTAGAAGGCGGCGCGGCGGGCGAAGAATCGCAACGGGCTCAGCTCCTCGACGACGCGGGGCCGGTGCCGGAGAAGTGGACCTCCGGGTTGGGCGACGCGTCGCGTAGCGCGCGGGTGTAGGGGTGCTGGGGGTCGAGGATCACGTCGTCCGCCGGGCCGTGCTCCACGACCTTCCCGTGGTGGAGCACCATGATCTCGTCGCTGAAGTGACGGGCGGTCGCCAGGTCGTGCGTGATGTACAGGACCCCGAGGTTCGCCTCGCGCTGGAGCTCCGCGAGGAGGTTGAGGACACCCAGGCGGATCGAGACGTCGAGCATCGAGACGGGCTCGTCGGCGATGAGCAGCGACGGGCGCGAGGCGAGGGCGCGTGCGATGGCGACGCGTTGGCGCTGGCCGCCGGACAGCTCGTGGGGGCGCCGGTCCACCACGGCGCCGTCGAGGTGAACACGGTCGAGGAGACGGTGCACCTCGGTGTCCACCTCGTCCTTCGGGACGACGTGGTCGAGCAGGAGCGGGCGCTCGATGTGGTGGCGGATCGTGTGGTACGGGTTGAGCGACGCGAACGGGTCCTGGAACACCATGCGGACCTGCTGGCGGTAGCGGCGCAGGGGACGACCACGGCGGGGGATCGGTGCGCCGTCGAGCAGGATGTCGCCCGACGTCGCGCGCTCGAGCTGCGTGAGGATCTTCGCGATCGTCGACTTGCCGCTCCCGCTCTGCCCGACGAGAGCGATCGTGCGCCCGGACGTGAGGGTGAAGCTCACGTCGTCGAGCGCGAGCATGTCGCCGGCCCCGCGGACCCGGTACCTCTTGCTGACGTGCGAGAACTCGAGGGTGGTCATCGGGCCGCGCCTCCTGCGCTGGTCGTGCCCGCGGGCACCTCGTCCGACCGCCCGCGCACGAACCCGCCGCGCTCGCCGGTCAGGCTCGGGAACGAGCCGAGGAGCTGGCGCGTGTACTCGTGCCGGGCGTGGTGGTAGATGTTCGACGCCGTGTCGAGCTCGACGATCCGGCCCTGGCGCATGACCGCGATGCGGTCGGAGATCTCCAGCAGCAGCGGGAGGTCGTGCGTGATGAAGACGACCGAGAAGCCGAACTGCTTGCGCAGGTCCGAGATCTGCTGCAGGATCTCGCGCTGCACCAGGACGTCGAGCGCGGTCGTCGGCTCGTCCATGATCATGAGCTGCGGCTTGAGCGCGAGCGCCATGGCGATCATGACGCGCTGGCGCATGCCGCCGGA
>CAZFUQ010000373.1:0-3347 GCA_964521905.1 uncultured Cellulosimicrobium sp. | reverse complement strand
GGAACACGTCGTCGAGGATGCGGCGCTCGTCCTCGGGGAGCGACTCGTGGGCGAGCACGATCTCGCGCAGCTCCTCCTCGCTCATCTCCTCGCTGCGCGCGGAGGGGTCGCCGCCGAGCAGGCGGACGACCGCGTCCGTCGACCGCGAGAGCAGCCAGATGACGGGCCGCATGAGCGTCGCGAACCGGTCGAGCGGCGGCGCGACGAGGAGCGCGACACCCGCCGAGCGCTGCAGCGCGATGCGCTTGGGCACGAGCTCGCCGAGCACGAGCGAGAGGTAGGCGATGACGAGCGTCAGCCCGACGAGCGCGACGGTGTCCGCGAGCGCCGGCGCCAGCCCCAGTCCTTCGAGCGCGGGGGCGAGGTCCGGGGCGAGCGTCGAGGCGCCGTACGCGGCCGAGAAGAACCCGGCGACCGTCACGCCGATCTGGACGGCCGCGAGGAAGCGGTTCGGGTCGCGCGCGACCGCGGCGACGCGTGCGCCGCGCGCGGACTGCCGCTCGAGACGTGCGACCTGGCTCTCGCGCAGCGAGACGAGCGCGATCTCCGTCCCGGCGAACACGCCGCCGACGAGGATGAAGAGCAGGACGAGGCCGATGCTGGTCCAGGTACCGGAGTCCATGCTCCATCCAAGCAGGCCTCAGGGCCCGCCGCGGGCTCAGTCCTCGGTGGGTGCCCGTCCCGGGTCCGTCGCCGGCGTGCCGGTCTCGTCGGGGTCCGTCGCCCGGGGCCGGTCCACCTCGGGGTCCGGCGTCTCGGAGACCGTGGCCTCGGGGCCCGTGGGCTCGGAGGCCACCGCCTCGGCATGCTTGCGGCGCGGGACGAAGTGCGCGACGGTGACGACGACCCCGCCGACGAGGATGCCGACGACGGCGGAGCACGCCGTGTTGACGAGCCAGCCGAGGAAGCCGCCCACGCCCGCGACGCCGCTCACGGCGTGCTCGAGGTGGTGCACGACGTCGTACGGGCCGTGCCAGCCCAGGTCGTAGGTGCCCTGCAGCAGGATGTGCCCGCCGACCCAGAGCATCGCGACGATCCCGACGAACGAGATGACGGACATGACCTTGGGCATCGCCCCGACGAGACCGCGCCCGAAGGACTGGACCCACGGCTTGTCGCGGCCCGCCAGGTGGAGGCCGACGTCGTCCATCTTCACGATGATCGCGACGACCCCGTACACGAGCGCGGTGATGAGCACGGCCACGATCGCGAGGATGATCAGGCGCGACCAGAAGCCCTCGGACGCGACCTCGTTGAGCGCGATGACCATGATCTCGGCGCTGAGGATGAAGTCGGTGCGCACGGCGCTGGACACGACGCTGTCCTCGTCGACGGCCTTCTTCTCGACCTTGCTCTCGACCTCGGCGTGATGCTTCCCGGACACCAGCTCCCACAGCTTCTCGGCGCCCTCGAACGCGAGGTACGTCCCGCCGACCATGAGGAGCGGTGTGAGGGCCTGCGGGAGGAACTGGCTCAGCAGCAGGATCGCCGGAAGGATGAAGACGAGCTTGTTGCGCAGCGACCCCGTCGCGATGCGCTTGATGACGGGCAGCTCGCGCTTGGCGGCGAGCCCCTCGACGTAGCGCGGGGTGACGGCGGTGTCGTCGATGACGACGCCCGTCGCCTTGGCGCTCGCGCGGGCGGTGGCCGCGCCCACGTCGTCGATGGACGCGGCCGCGAGCTTGGCGAACGCCGCGATGTCGTCCAGCAGGGCGGCGAGTCCGAACGCCATGGGTGCTCCGTCGTGTCGTGGCCGGCCCGCGTGGCCGCCCACGAGCCCGCAGGTGCGTTCCGTCGCGGCTGCACGGCATCGTACCGACTCCACGCCCCCGAGAACCGGACGTCCACCGCCGAGAAGTGGGTATCCGCCCCCAGAACCGCTGATCCGGGGGCGGATACCCACTTCTCGGCGGCAGGCTGTCGTCAGGTGGGTCGGTGCGTGGTCACGATGTTGACCAGGTGGGGGCGGCGGACGACGACGCGCACGACGTCGCGGCCTGCGGTCGCCCGGGCCGTGCCCGGCAGGGCGAGCGCTCGTGCTCGCAGGGTCGCGTCGTCGACGTCGGCGGGTACGACGACGCGGCCGCGCACCTTCCCGTCGACCTGCACGACCGCCTCGGCCGTGTCGTCCACCAGCAGCGTGGCGTCCACCGCCGGCCAGGTGGCGTCCGCGACCGACGGTGCGTGGCCGAGGCGCTCCCACGCCTCCTCGGCCGTGTGCGGGGCGACGACGCTCAGCAGCACGGTCACGGTCTCGGCCGCCTCACGCACCGCTGCGTCGTGCGGTGCGGTGTCCTCGCCCGGCCCGGGTCCGGCGTCGGACGCCTGCCGCGCAGCCGTGACCAGCTCCATGACGCGCGCGACGACGACGTTGAACCGGCTCCGCTCGAGCAGGTCCTGCGCCTCGTGCACGGTCCGGTGCGTGACGCGCCGCAGGGCGTGCGCGCGGGTCCCGGGCCGGGTCGTGGTGTCGACGCGCACCCCAGGATCGACGGGCGCGGGGCGGTCCTCGGCCGTCCCGGCGGTCGCGGACGGGCCCGGCCCGACGGCGTCGGCGAGCCGCAGCACGCGCGCGCAGAACCGCCGCATCGCGCCCGGGTCGACGTCCGCCCAGTCGACGTCGTCCTCGAGCGGCCCGGCGAACACCATCGCGAGGCGGACCGCGTCGGCGCCGTGCCGGTCGAGCTGTTCGCCGAGGTCGACGCCGTTGCCGAGCGACTTGCTCATCGCCCGGCCGCCGTTGCGGACCTGGCCCTGGTTGAGCAGCGTCGCGAACGGCTCGACGACGTCCACCCACCCCTCGTCGTGCAGGAACTTCGTGACGAACCGGCTGTACAGCAGGTGCAGGATCGCGTGCTCGACGCCGCCGACGTACTGCGCCGCGGGCATCCACCGGCGCGCGTCCTCGGGCCGGAAGGGGACGTCGTCGGGTGCGCCCGACGCACCGAGCGAGCAGTAGCGCAGGAAGTACCAGGAGGAGTCCACGAACGTGTCGAGCGTGTCCGGGTCGCGCTCGGCGTCGGCGCCGCACCGCGGGCACGGCACGCGCCGCCACGCGTCGGCGGCCGGGGACGCGAGCGGCCACGGGGGAGCAGGTCGTCGCCGGCGAGATCTGGCAGGCGGACGGGCAGGTCGTCGTCCGGCACGGGCACGACGCCGCACGCCGGGCAGTGCACGACCGGCACCGGGGCGCCCCAGTAGCGCTGGCGCGAGACCAGCCAGTCGCGCAGCCGGTACGACGTCGCGCGCTCGCCCGCGCCGTCGACCTCCAGCCGGGCGATCGCGTCCTCGACTCCGGGCCACGTCTCGCCCGACCCCGCGGGCAGGCCGTGGGCCTCGGCGAAGCG
>CAZFUQ010000372.1:0-3349 GCA_964521905.1 uncultured Cellulosimicrobium sp. | reverse complement strand
GATCACCCCGACCAAGCTCCACAGCGGAAAGCCCGGCGCCTCGACGCCGAACGTCACGGTCGGGCCCGACACCTGCCCCGCCTCGGGCTCGGCGCCCTCCGGGTGCACGTGCAGGTAGGCGAGGTCGCCGTCGCGCAGCGCGACGAGGTGCCCGTAGGCGCCCAGGTACGGCTCGAGCGTGGTGACCGGTGCTCCGTCGCGCGTGATCTCGACGGTCAGCCGGGACGTCGTCCCGGCCTGGAGCTGCCCGTCAAGCGCGACGTCGTACCCGTCGACCGTCGCCGTGGTGGAGACCTCGGTGTCGCGGGCCGGGGCGAGCTCGCCCGCGACGTCGATCGTGCGGGTCAGCGTGACGGCGTCGCCCGCGCTGGGCGCGGCGTCGGCGTAGATGCGGTAGGTCCCGGCAGCGTCCCAGGTCCAGGGCAGCGACCAGCGCCCGTCCGCGTCCATCACGGGGTGGACGTGGCGAAAGTGCGCGCCGTCGGAGCGCACGACGATCAGGTGCAGCTGCTGCTCGTGCGAGACGTCGAACTCGGTGACGGGCTCGCCCGCGGGGCCGGTGAGGGTAAAGGCCAGCTCTCCGGCCTCGCCCACCGTCGCGGGCGCCTCGACCTCGCCCAGCGTGTACCCGTCCTGCTCCAGGGACAGACCGCGGGTCATGGCCGCTCCTCTCGTGCTCTGCTGCTCAAGGGCGTCGCCCGTGGCGACGTGCTGCTCCGGGGCGTGGGAGACGGCCGGGTCCGGCACGACGCCCTCGGGGACCACGGCACCGGCGATCGCGGCCGAGGCGACGAACACGACGCCGAGCCCCGCGACGTACAGCCCGATCCGGGCGGGGGCTCTCATGGCACCCGCACCGCCTGGTACCCGGCCTCGTCGACCGCGGCCACGACCGCGGCGTCGTCCAGGGGCTGCGTGGCCGTGACGACGAGCTTGCCGGTCGCGGCGCTGACCTCGATCTGCTCGACGCCGGGCACCTGGCCGACCTCCTCGCGCACCGACATCTCGCAGTGACCGCACGTCATGCCGGTCACCTGGTACTCGATCTCGACAACGCTCATGGTGCTCCTCCTCCGTCGATTGATACCCCGGTGGGGTACCGCTAGGGTGCTGAACATACCCAGCGGGGGTATATGAGTCAAGAGGACGGGGTGAGCGACGTGCAGGATCGACCGGACGTGGTGATCGTGGGCGGAGGTGCGGCCGGGCATGCCGCGGCCGAGACGTTGCGGCGTGAAGGTTTCGGCGGGCGCGTGGCCCTGGTGCACGGCGAGACCGGGCCCGCGTACCGGCGCACGATGGTGAACAAGGCGCTCCTGCAGGGGCTGCTCACGGTCGAGCAGGCGACGCTGCCGGCGTTGGAGGACGTGGAGGTCGTGCACGGGCGGGCCGTCGGCATGGACCCGGCTCGGTCGGCGCTCGTCCTTCGTGACGGTCGCGAGCTCGACGCCGCGGCACTGGTGGTGGCCACGGGTGCCGCACCCCGTCCGAGTCCCCATGTCCGCGAGGCGGTCCCGCACCCGGGTGAGGTGCTCGAGGACGGGGAGCCGGGGCCTGGGCGGCGCGTCGTGCACCTGCACACGGCGCAGGACGCCGGCCGGTTGCGCGCACTGCTCGGGGCAGACCTCGCGGACCGTACGGTCACCGTCCTCGGCGCCGGGTTCATCGGCGCGGAGACCGCCGCCTGGCTCGCCGAGTCCGGCGCAACCGTCCACCTGGTCGCCCGCTCCGCCCTACCGCTGGCCGGTTCCCTGGGTAGCGCGGTGGCCGGCGCCGTCGCGCGCCTGCACCAGGACCACCTCGGGACGCACTTCGCCAGGCGTGTCGAGGCGGTGCACGAGCACCCGGGCGCGGTTTCGGTCCGGCTCGATGACGCAACGGTCTTGGAGTCGGACGTTGTCCTCGTGGCGCACGGCACCATGCCGGACGCGTCGTGGGTCGCCACCGACCCGGGCGGCGTCGTGGTGGATGACCGGCTGGCTGTCGTGGCATCGCCGGGGCGATACGCGGCCGGCTCCGTCGCCCTCCACCCGGGGGGTCGCGGCCTGCCCTACCGGACCGATCACTGGGACGCCGCGGCGGCACAGGGCGTCCACGTGGCGCGTACCGTCCTGCGCGATCTCGTGGGCGCTGAAGACCCGGGGCCGTACGTCCCGGGCACCGGGTTCTCCATGAGCCTGTACCGCACTCAGGTCGCCGGCTTCGGGTTGCGGGTACCGGGCGCCGTAGAGGAACACCACCGGCTCGAGGCAGGCGGGGTGCTGACCACGTTCCGCGCGCCCGGTGGGGATCTGGTCGCGATCGCCGGGATCGGCGCGATGCGTGAGCTGTACGCGCTGCGTCCGCAGCTACGACGACCGTGACCCGTGCTGACCTGTGTTGCAGACGGGCGTGGTCCGGCCGGGTGCCGGGACGGGGGAGGCGAGCGGTGGGCCCTGTTCGTACGGTGGATTCGGTGCTCACCGTCCAGGGTCGGGCAAGTCGGCCGCGGTGGGTCGAGGAGGTCGTCGTGAGCGTGACGCGAGAGATGATCGAGACATTCCCAGGTGAGGGGTTCGCGCCCGCGGCGCAGCTGGTCGCCTGTATCGACGCGTGCCTCGGGTGCGCTCAGTCGTGCACGGCCTGCGCGGACGCGTGCTTGAGCGAGGAGCACGTGGGCGATCTGCGCCGGTGCATCCGGCTGAACGCCGACTGCGCCGACGTGTGCGCGACCACGGCGGCGGTCCTGAGCCGACAGACATCGCCGGATCTGGAGCTGGTGCGCGCGGTGGTGCAGGCGTGCCTGACCGCGTGCGCCGCCTGCGGGGCCGAGTGCGAGCAGCACGCGCAGATGCATGAGCACTGCGCGGTGTGCGCGCGGGCGTGCCGGGCGTGCGAAGAAGCGTGCCGGACGCTGCTAGCCGCGCTGGGATGAGCCCCGTAGAGAGCGGTCCGGCACGCTGGCAGGCACGAAAGCAAGGATACGGAAGTCCGTCGGGCGACACTCTGGGGGCAAGGCGTGGCGGCGCGCACCGCACGGCCATATGAAGCCGCGCCCCGCCTGTCTGTATCGCGGACTCGCTTCACGAACGGGTAGCGGTCTGGGTGACGCCAGCAAGGTGCTTCTCCTGGACGTTCATCCGATCGTGCCTTCATCCATGCGGGGCTAGGGCGTCGGACAGCTTCGCAGAGCGGTGCCGGTGAAGTCCGGGACGGGTCGTGCGTCAGCTTGTTCGGAGGTGGTGGCGAGGCCGTTCTCCTCGATGTCAGCGATGAGCCAGTCCATCTCGGCGATCTCGCGCTTCTGAGCCTCGCTGATCTCCACCGCGAGCTCGCACACTCGGACATCCGAGATCTGTGCGCGTTCCGA
>CAZFUQ010000371.1:0-3358 GCA_964521905.1 uncultured Cellulosimicrobium sp. | reverse complement strand
ACGGGCGCGCGAAGGCGCGGCTCTTTCGGCTCCCCGGCCTCGCGCACGCGGTGCAGCACCGAGCCCATGCGGTCGAGCTCGCGCTCCTCGAGCGCGTGCGCGCGCGTCACGGGGATGAGGTGCGTCATCTCGGCGACGCGCGCGGACATGTTCTCCACCTCGGCCCGGAACGCCGCGTTGCGGGTGGTCATGCGGCGGCGCATCGCGACGACGAGCCAGGCCGCCGCGGGCACCGTGAGCGCGAAGATCACGAGGAACTCCGGGACGCGCACGGCCGTGAGCACGACGGCGCCGACGAGCGTCGTGAGCGCGGCCATGCCGGAGTCGAACGTGGTGCGCGACGCCTCGACGACGTTCTCGACGTCGCGCACGATCTTGGCCTGGAGCACGCCCGCGCTCACGCGGCGGTGGTAGCCGATCGACAGCTCCTGGAGCCGACGCGAGAGCGCCATCCGCAGCCCGTTCTCGACCGTGCGCACGGCGGTCGAGAGCCACCGCACGTAGAGCGTGTGCAGCGGGAGGTTCTGCGCGACGACCGCGAGCATGATCGCGCCCGTGATCCACAGCTCGCGCAGCGGCCGGTGCTCGACGACGACGTCGATCACCGTCGCCGTGAGCGCCGGGATCACCCACACGGGCGAGTGCTTGACGGCGAACGCGAGCGCCGCGGCGGCGAGCCGCCCGCGCTGGGGCGTGAAGAGCCGGGTGACGGTGCGGACGGGTCGGGAGCCGTCGTAGGTGTCCTCGATCTGCACGTGGCTCATCGTCCTCCCGGACGGCCGCCGGCGTCGAATCGTTTCGAGGTGCGGACCTCAGGAGTCCGTCGCGCCCGAGGGGTCGATGGCCCCGGCGGGCCGGACCACGGTCACCGGGCAGTGGGCGTACTCGACCGCGTGGCGACTCACGGAGCCGAGCAGGAGCCGGTCGAACCCGCCGATCCCGCGGTTGCCCAGGACGAGCCGTTCCGCGTGCGACGACGCCTCGATGACCCCCTTGGCGGCCTGGACGTGGCGCACGGACCGCACGAGGCGGTCGTCGGGCAGGTCGACGCCCGCGGCGTCGAGCGCGGCGTCGAGCTTCTGCGCCGCGAACCTCTCGTAGTCGTCGATCGGCGGCGTCCAGCCCCACGAGTCGGGCAACGGCGCGAGCGAGACGATCTGCCAGCAGAACAGCGCCTCGAGCACCGCGCCCGTGCGGCGCGCGACGTCGGCCCCGTGCCGCAGCGCCTCCACCGACGTCGCGGACCCGTCCACGCCCACGACGACCGGCCGGGCGTGGTCGTGCCGGATCTCGGGTGCGCCGCGCACCACCGTCACCGGGATCGTCGCGTGCTGCAGGACGGCGGTCGGCACCGACCCGAGGACCATGCGGCCCAGGCGTCCGCGACCGCAGCGACCGACGACGAGCAGGTCGGCCCGGGCGCCGTCGCCCCGGTCGTCGCCGGGCTCGGCGAGCGCGAGGAGCGCCGCCGCGGGCGAGCCCGGCTCGGCGCGCGCGGTCGTGGGGACGACGTCGGCCGTCAGGCCCGTGCGGGTGCGCGCGGCCCGGACCCACTCGTCGACGAGCGCGCGCTTGCCCGCCGCGACCGTGTCGGGACCGTCCTGGCCGTCCTGACGCGTCGGGTCCCACGCGAGCGCCGCAGTGACCGCGACCCGTCGCACCGCACCCTCGCGCAGCGCCCAGTCGAGCGCGCCGTCCGACTCCGGCGACCCGTCCACACCGACGACCACGCCCGTCATGGCACCACCTCCGCTGGTCGGCCGTCGGCGAGCACCGCCGTCGGCTCCTGCCCCGAATCTACGGAGAAAACCCGTGGCGCGCCCGCGCCCCGGCCGGGACCATGGCCGGCATGGACCGCCCCCTCCCGATCGACCTGTCGACGTGGGCGCGTCGCCAGCACTTCGAGCACTATCGCCGCGCCGTCCCCTGCACGTACTCGATGACCGTGGAGCTCGACGTCACCCGGTTCGTCGAGGCGCTGGAGCGCTCCGACCGCAAGACCTACGTGGCGCAGATCTGGGCGATCGCCACGGTCGTCAACCGGCACGACGAGTTCCGGACCTGCGAGGACGCGGACGGGCGACCGTCCCTCTGGCCGGTCGTGCACCCCGCGTTCACGGTGCTGGACCCGGACCGGGAGACCTTCTCGTGCGTGTGGGTCCCGTACCGCGAGGACTTCGCGGCCTTCCACGCGGCGGCCTCCGCGGTCCTCGCCGAGCACCGCGGGGCGACGGACATGTTCCCCCTCGGACCGCCGCCTGCCGACACGTTCGACGTCTCGAGCGTGCCGTGGACGTCCTTCACGGGCTTCCACCTCGACATCGCGGGCGGGCACGACCACCTGGCGCCCGTCTTCACGCTGGGCCGGTACGTGGAGCGTGGCGGGCGGGTCCGGCTCCCGCTGGCCGTCCAGGTGCACCACGCCGTCGCGGACGGCTTCCACACGGCACGGCTCGTGGAGGAGCTGCAGGCACTCCTCGCCGACCCGGCCTGGGTCGGCTGAGCACTCAGAAGCGCGGGCCCTGGTCCTCGTGGAGGATGTTGCGCAGGGGCCGCGTCACGACGTCGACGCGCTCGAGCAGGTCCGACGGGCCGGACACGACGAGCGCGCGGGCCCCGACCGCCACGTAGACCGCGGCGCAGTCGCGGACGGCGACGTGCAGGCACGGCCGCGGGGCGCCGTCGACCATGAACGTGGTGCGCGTGACGGGGGCGACGTCCACCTCCTCGACGATGGCGCGCATCGCGGCGCGGTACTCCTGGTAGGAGTCGAGGAAGTCGTCGTCGCCCGGGTTGTCCGAGTGCAGGGGCGCGGCGAGGGCGCCGCTGAGGGCGGTGCGCGCGATGTCGGTCGCCTGCTCGTCGTGCGCCGCGAGCACGCGCAGCGTCTCGAGGTCGAGCGTCTCGCCCGTGTAGGAGACGTACGAGCGCAGGAACCGCTCCTCCGCCGGGTCGTGCGCGCCGTGGCTCGCGCCGGTGAGCGTCTCCTCGTCCAGGTCGAGGCCCCACGTCAGCGGGTCGTCGACCTCGGCGACGGCGCCGTGGAACCGCTCGACCACCTGCTCCCACGTCGCGGGGGTGCTCGCGGCACCGGGGTCGCTCCGCGCGGCGGGAGCGGAGTCGTCGGGCTGCTGGTCCGGCTGGTGCATCGCTCTCGCCACCCTCTCTGGCCGCCCCGGCGGGGCCGCACTCCCGAGCCTGCCCGTGGCGCGCTCCCCGGTCAACGCCCGCGGGGTGTGTCGTGCCGGACGATCTGTGCGCAGGTCACGGTCCGACGGCACTTTCACGCCCCTGGCGAACAACGGCATACGGAGGGGGTGCGGCTCGTTCGAACCGCATAGAGTCAATGCGGTCAGGC
>CAZFUQ010000370.1:0-3405 GCA_964521905.1 uncultured Cellulosimicrobium sp. | reverse complement strand
TGGCTCCGCGACCCGCTCGACGCCGGGGTCTACCGGCGCCTCGTCGACGCGACGCTCGCGTGGCGAGCCGGGGGAGGTCGCGTGGTGCACGACGTGTCTGACGACGCCGCGCGCGAGCCGACCGCGCTGTTCTCATCACGGGTGTCGCCGCCGTCGACCACCCGTGACGCCGGCCCCGGCGAGCGCGGCGACACGGCGGACGACGACGCGCGGTACCTGCGCCCCGAGCGTGCGCCGCGCGCGGTGGGCAGCACGTTGGCAGACGTCGCGAGCATGCTGCGCGCGCGGGCGACTGCCGCCACCCCGGAGAGCAAGACCTCGACAGAGGATCCGCAAGAACGCGACGACCACTCCTGACCGGGACGTAGGGTGAGGGCATGACGCGCGTCCTCGTCACCGGTGCCGACGGCGGCATCGGCCGCGCGACGGTGCGCCACCTCCGCGACCGCGGGTACGCGGTCACGGCGCTGTCCACCGCGTTCGAGCACCCGTCCCCCGCCGACCGGCTCGTCGTCGGCGACGCCCGCTCCCCCGAGGACGTGGGCCGCGGGCTCGAGGACGCGGACGCCGTCGTGCACCTCGCGGCGATCCCGCACCCGAACCTGGGCACCCCGCTCGAGGTGTACGCGACCAACACGACCGCGACCTGGGCCGTGCTCTCCCTCGCGGGCGAGCGGGGTGTGCGGCGCGCGGTGATCGCGAGCAGCATCAACGCGTTCGGGGTCCCGATGAACCCGCACGACGTGCACCCCGCCTACTACCCCCTCGACGAGGACGTGCCGGCCGACGTCGCCGACGCCTACTCGCTCTCCAAGCAGGCCGACGAGGCCGCAGCCCGGGCCGCATGGCGGCGGTGGGGTCTCGACGTCGTCGCGCTGCGCTTCCCGCACGTGCGCGACGCCGCCGGCCTCCGGGAGACCGCGGCCGCCGTCGCCCGGGACCCCCGCGTCATGGCGCGCGAGGGCTGGGCCTACCTGGATCTGCGCGACGCGACGGGGGCGATCGAGGCCGGGCTGACGGCCGACCTCACGGGCGCGCACGTCGTCGGGCTGGCCGCGGACGACCCGCTCCTGGACGTCCCGACCCCGGAGCTCCTTGCCCGGTACGCACCCGAGGTCCCCCTCACCCGCGCCGTCGGACCGCAAGACGGCCTCGTCGACACGCGCCGCGCGCGCGAGCTGCTCGGCTTCCGCCCCCGGCACTCCCTCCACCGCCCCGACGCCCGACCCACCTCGGAGACCCCGTGACCGACGCCCCGCTCAGCACCGTCCACCCCGTCGACCCGGCGTTCGCGAACCCGTGGCCCGCGCGCGACGGCACGCGCATCACCGGCGTGCGTGCGATCGTCACCGCGCCGGACGGCATCCCGCTCGTCGTCGTGCGCGTCGACACGAACGTGCCCGGCCTGTACGGGCTGGGCTGCGCGACGTACACGCAGCGGTGGCACGCCGTGGCCGCGTACGTGGAGCAGCACCTCGAGCGGATCGTCGTCGGCCGCTACCCGGGCGACATCGGCGACCTCGTGCGCCTTGCCCGGCTCGCGCCGTACTGGCGCGAGGGCCCCGTGGGGAACAACGCGATCTCCGGCCTCGACATGGCGCTGTGGGACATCGCCGGCAAGCGCGCGGGCATGCCGGTCCACGAGCTGCTCGGCGGCAAGGTGCGCGACGCCGCCGACACCTACCTCCATGCGAGCGGCCGGACCGTCGAGGAGACGATCGACGACGCCGCCCGGATCGTCGAGGCCGGGTGGCGGCACGTGCGGATCCAGACCGGCCAGCCGGGCATCGGCCACTACGGCACCGCCCAGGACCCCGAGCCGGGGTACCCCGCCGCGCCCAACCCCCACGGGTGGAGCGTCGAGGAGTACCTGCGCCGCACGCCGCGGCTCTTCGCCGCCGCGCGCGAGGCGCTGGGCGAGCAGGTCGAGCTGCTGCACGACGTCCACTCACGCCTCACGCCCAAGCAGGCGGTGATGCTCGCCCGGGCGCTGGAGCCCTACCGGCCGTTCTTCCTCGAGGACGTCCTCGCGCCCGAGCACTGGGACCGCCTGCCCGAGGTGCGCGCCGCCTCGCCGGTGCCCATCGCGGTCGGCGAGCTCGCGACGTCGTTCCCCGACGCCGCGCGCCTCGTGCTGGGAGGCGGCGTCGACCTGATCCGCTGCCACATCAGCGCGATCGGCGGGCTCAGCGCGGGCCGGACGCTCGCGACGGCGGCCGAGCTGGTCGGTGTGCGCACCGCGTGGCACGCGCCGGGAGACACCTCGCCCGTGGGCGCGGCGGCGAACGTCGCGCTCGACGTCACGTCGACCGCGTTCGGCATCCAGGAGGGCCACGTGTACTCCGACGCCGTGCACGAGGTCTTCCCCGGGACGCTGCGGATCGTCGACGGGTGGCTGCGGCCGCACGACGCGCCGGGCTTCGGCGTCGACCTCGACGAGCGCGCCGCGGCGCGCTACCCGGCGGACCTCGCGGGCCACGACGCGTGGGCCGCGGGGGTCCGCGCGCCCGACGGCGGCCTGGTCGCCCCCTGAGGGCGGGTCAGCCGGTGGCGCACGTCGGGGTCGGGGGCTCGCCCGCGAGGCGCGCCTCGGTCCACCGCACGAGGTCCGGGGCGAGCGGGGAGTCGGCCTGGACGAGCCCGACGTGGTCCCGCCCCTGGTACGTGCGGTAGTCGACCGGCTGCCCGGCGGCGCACCGCGCGCCGACGTACGCCTCCTGCGCCGTGGGCAGGATCAGCGTGTCGGACGCCCCCTGGGCGACGAGCAGCGGCGCGGCGACCGGACCGGTCGGCACGTTCTCGGCCAGGCGCTCGCCCAGCGGGCCGGTCGTCGGGTCGGTCGTCCACAGCGGCTGGTCCATCGACAGCGCCTCCGCGACGGAGACGAGCGCGCCCGGCTCCGACAGGCAGCGCGACGCCATCTCCCGCACGACGAACCGCGCTCCCGGGCGCACGTACCCGGCCGCGTCGCTGTCCGGGTAGATCGCGTCGTACGCCTCCACGACGAACGACGCGAAGACGCTGCCGCCCGCGACGCCCTCCAGGTGGGAGACCAGGCCGGTGAGGTCGCTCGCGGGCGCGAGCGCGGCGACGCCCGCGAGAGGGACGTCGGGCGCGTACTCCGGGGCGACGGCACCGGTCCACAGCGCGGCGTGGCCGCCCTGCGAGTGACCCCAGACGACGGTCTGCTCGCCGAGCGTCGCGCCGTCCAGCTCGCGTGCGGCGCGCACGGCGTCGAGGACGGACCGCGCCTCGCCCTGGCCGACGAGGTAGGGGTGCGGGCCGTCGGTCCCCAGGCCCACGTAGTCCGTGGCGACGAGCGCCCAGCCGTGCGCGAGGACGTCGTCGAGCAGGAAGAACGCGCCGGACTCGAAGGGCTCGGCGAGGACCGACGGCGCGCAGCCG
>CAZFUQ010000369.1:2336-3421 GCA_964521905.1 uncultured Cellulosimicrobium sp. | reverse complement strand
CGGGCCTGACCAGCGGCGTTCCGGCAGACTGGCGGGATGACGGCCAGCGGTGATCCCGGAGACGACGCGGTCCGCCCGGACGCCGCGGCGCCCGGGCCGACGGCCGAGGGCCGGCACCCCGGCGGGGTGGCGGCGGGCGCCGCGGCGACGGCCGGGCTCGTCGAGTCGCTGGAGATCCTGCGTGGCCGGCTCGCGGCCGCGCGGCTGCCGCTGGACCTGCCGGGCTCGGCGACGGCGCGCGAGGACCTCGACCTGGCGGTGCACCAGCTCGACGACTACCTGCTGCCGCGGCTGCGGTCGCACGCCGCGCCGCTGCTCGTCGTCGTCGGTGGGTCGACCGGCGCGGGGAAGTCCACGCTCGTGAACTCCCTGCTCGGCGAGCACGTCTCGGCACCCGGCGTGCTGCGGCCGACGACCCGGGCTCCCGTCCTCGTGCACCACCCGCTGGACGAGCGCTGGTTCTCGACCGACCGCGTGCTCCCCGGCCTCGCGCGCGTGAGCGAGCACGGGCGGGGCCCCGTCGCGCGCGACGCGACAGCCGTGCCCGGCGGGACCCTGAGCACCTCGACCGCGATCCCGGCCGACCCGACGCGCACGCTGCGGCTCGTGGCGAGCGACGCGCTGCCGCAGGGGCTCGCGCTCGTGGACGCGCCCGACGTCGACTCCGTGGAGACGGCGAACCGCGAGCTCGCCGCCCAGCTCCTCGCGGCCGCGGACCTGTGGCTCTTCGTCACGACGGCCGCGCGCTACGCCGACGCGGTCCCGTGGGACCTGCTGCACCGCGCGGCCGAGCGGCGTGCGCAGGTCGCGATCGTGCTCGACCGGGTCGATCCGGGCGCCGAGGCCGTGGCCGACGACCTGCGCCGCATGATGGACGAGAACGGGCTGGACGCCGCGCCGCTGTTCGCGGTGGGGGAGTCCGATCTGGTGGACGGCTTCCTCCCGGAGACCTCGGTCGCGGAGGTCGCGTCGTGGCTGTCCGCGCTCGGCGCGGACGGCGACGCGCGCGACCGGGTCGCGACCGCGACGCGCGACGGCGTCGTGGACGACCTCGTGCGCCGGGCCGTGCTCGTGGCGGGCGCGGC
>CAZFUQ010000369.1:1033-2326 GCA_964521905.1 uncultured Cellulosimicrobium sp. | reverse complement strand
CGCGCAGGAGCGCCCCGTCGCTCGTCGCGGCGAGGTGCTCGCGCGCTGGCAGGACTTCGTGGGGACGAGCGAGCTGTTCCGGTCCGTGGAGCAGGGCGTGGGGCGCGTGCGCGACGCCGTCGCGGCGTTCTTCCGCGGGCGACCCGCGCAGGCACCGCAGGTGGAGCAGGCGATCGCGCACGGGCTGGAGGCCGTCGTCCTCGACGCGACGGACGCGGCCGCGGAGCGCGCGTACGGCGGGTGGCGCGCCGACCCTGCCGGCACGGCCCTGCTGGACGGGCTCGACCTGTCGCGCTCCTCGGCCGGCGTGCGGGCCCGGGTCGCCGAGGAGATCCGGGGCTGGCAGTCGGACGTCCTCGACCTCGTGCGCGAGCAGGGCGCGGGCAAGCGCGGGGCCGCACGCGCGCTGTCGTTCGGGATCAACGGGCTCGGGCTGAGCCTGATGGTCGTGGTGTTCGCGTCGACGGGCGGGCTCACCGGGGCCGAGGTCGGCATCGCGGGAGGGACGGCGATCCTCGCGCAGAAGCTGCTCGAGGCCGTGTTCGGCGACGACGCGGTGCGGCGTCTCACGCGGACCGCGCGCGAGCGCCTCGCCGAGCGGGTGCGGGCGGTGCTCGACGACGAGGCCCGGCGCTACACGGCCCAGCTCGACGCGCTCGGTACGGCCGACGCGGACGAGACGGCGCGCTCGGTGCGCGAGGCCGCGCGGGCGGTCGAGGCGGCGGCGCGCGTCGAGCGCTCCGCGCGAGGCGCGGCCCCCGACGCGGGCCGCGTCGCGGCCGGCCGGCACGCTGCACGGCTCCTGCGCGGCGCGGGGCGGCGTGCGGCGCCGGAGGAGGAGCCGGTCGCCGCACCGGGCGAGGACGGTCCGGAGCGAGCACCGCGCCACGGGTTCTGGCGACGGCTCCTGGGCGGTGAGCGCGCATGACGATCGACCTCGCCGCGCGCACGACCGCCCTCGAGACCGCCGTCCGCGCGGGCGAAGGGCGCGTGGACGCCGACCTGCTCGCCGACGCGCGGGGCGTCGTCGCGCGTGCGCGCGAGCGGGCGGGCCTCTCGGCCGACCACACCGTCGTCGCGCTCGCGGGCGCGACGGGCTCGGGCAAGTCGTCGGTCTTCAACGCGCTGGCCGGGGACGACCTCGCGACGGTCGGGGTCCAGCGCCCGACGACGTCGCACCCCCTGGCGGCCGTGTGGGGCACCGGCGGGGTGGCGCACGCGACGAGCGGCGCCCCGCCCGGTCCCACGCCCGGCGCGGCCGGGGCCGGGACCCTCCTCGACTGGCTCGAGGTG
>CAZFUQ010000369.1:340-1023 GCA_964521905.1 uncultured Cellulosimicrobium sp. | reverse complement strand
CGCACCTCGAGCCAGTCGAGGTGCGGCGCCGGCACGAGATGAGCACGCCGCTCACGTCGGGGGACCCCGACGACGCGCGGGCGGGCGGCGGGCTCCGCGGGCTCCTCAAGGGCCGGCGCGCCGCGGAGGTCACGAGCGGCCTCGTGCTGCTCGACCTGCCCGACCACGACTCGGTCGTCGTCGAGCACCGCGTGCGCGCGGAGCGCCTCGTCGAGCGTGCGGACCTGCTCGTGTGGGTCGTCGACCCGCAGAAGTACGCGGACGCCGCGCTGCACGAGCGCTACCTGCGCCCGCTCGCGGGGCACGGCTCGGTCGTCGTGCTCGTCCTCAACCAGGTGGACCGGCTCTCGCCCGCCGACGCGGACGCGTGCCTCGCGGACCTGCGCCGGCTCGCCGCCGAGGACGGGCTCGGCGACGCGCGCGTCCTCGGGGTCTCGGCGCGCACGGGCCAGGGCCTGGACGAGCTGCGCGGCCTGCTCGCGGACGCCGCGGCACGACGGCGCGCGGCGAACGACCGGCTCGCCGCCGACGTGCGTGCCGTGGCCCGCCGCGTCGCCGCCGCGTGCGGTGAGCCCGTCCCGGAGCGGGTCGCACGCCGGGCGCGCGACGGCCTCGTGGAGGCGCTCGAGGGCGCCGCGGGCGTGCCGACGGTGGTCGCGGCCGTGCGGGGCTCGGCGGTCCGC
>CAZFUQ010000369.1:0-330 GCA_964521905.1 uncultured Cellulosimicrobium sp. | reverse complement strand
CCGCGACGCGCGCGCCGCGACCGGCTGGCCCGTCACGCGCTGGGTCGGGCGGTTCCGGCCCGACCCCCTGCGCCGCATCGGGCTGCGGACGGGACCTGCTCCCGGCTCGCCCCGGGCGCGCGCGGCGAAGGAGCTGGGAGCGAGCGAGACGGAGGTCCGACCGGAGCTCGCCCGGACGTCGCTCCCCGCGGTCGGGGCGGCGCTGCGCGCCGGTGCGCAGACCGCCGTGCGGGACTACGCGGCCGAGGCCACCGTAGGGGTGCCGGACGACTGGGCGCTCGCCGTGCGGCGTCGGGCCTCCGAGGGCGCGACCGACCTCGCCGACGCGCT
>CAZFUQ010000368.1:0-3426 GCA_964521905.1 uncultured Cellulosimicrobium sp. | reverse complement strand
TGTCGAACGCGGGCGGGCGCCCGCCTCGGCTGCCCCGACGTAGCCGGTGGCCGGCATGGTCGGCCTTCTCGGGACTGGTGAACGCGATGCCCCGGGCGCGCATCGCTCGTCGGGTCGATGGGCTGGAGTACGCCCTGTCGGCGAGCACCCGGTCCGGACGCTTGCGCGGGCGCCCCGGCCCGTCACGGCGGACGCTGACCTGGTCGAGCAATGGCACCAGCTGCGGGTTGTCACCGGCCTGGCCGGGCGTGAGGATCACGCTCATGGGGAGGCCGCGCCCGTCCGTGGCGAGGTGGATCTTGGACGTCAGTCCGCCGCGCGAGCGGCCGAGTGCCTCACCCGCGAGGGCGAGGTCGTTGACCCACCCCGTCTGACAGCCCCCTTTTTGCGGGCTCCCGCCGCGTGGTGGTGGGCCCGCACGTGCGTGGAGTCGACCGAGAACACCCACTCGACCTTCCCGACCGCGTCGTCCTTGACCTGCACGTGGTCCAAGATCTTGTCCCAGGTACCGTCCGCGGTCCACAACCGCAACCGCTCGTGCGCCGTCTTCCATGGGCCGTACTTGGCCGGCACGTCGCGCCACGGCGCCCCGGTGCGCAGCCGCCACAAGATCGCGTTGATCACCTGCCGGTGATCACGCCACCGCCCACCACGCCCGGTCGCGACCGGCAGCAACGGCTCGATCCGCGCCCATGCCGTGTCTGTCAGCTCACCACGCCCTACACCCACAACCCGGACATTACCGGACACATGCAAAGAACATTCGCAGGACAGGCCCTAAGCGGTCCATGACGTCCGTCCGATCGTGTTCGACGGCGCGTGGTGACGGGCTCGGGCGAGGTGTCGGCGCACGTCGACGACCAGCCGCCCCGGTCGTGCCGATCCCGGGACGGTGACGTCGCGGCCGGTGAAACGCAACAGGTCCACGGCCCCGCACGCGACGAGATCGTTCTGGCGGGCTCGGTCGCGAAGGAGCGCCGCCGGCTCGCTGTGGACGTCGGTGCCGTCCATCTCGGCGATGAGCCACCGGCCGCCGGGGAGCCGCCACCCGAGGTCGCCCCGCCCGAGGAGCCGGCCGTCGTCGTGCACCTCGACCTGCAGGTCGTCGGCGGCGATCCCTGCGTCGGCGCAGTCGAGCCGCGCGAACGTCTCGAGCGGCGACTCGGCGCGCGCGTCCGACTCGTCCCACCAGGCGTGCGTCCGTGCGACACCGCGGCGACCGCGCGCGAGATCATGGGCGTGCGCCAGACCGTCGTCGGTCAGGACCCTGCGGTACCGCGCGCTGTCCATCGTCGCGACCGCCCGCATCCTGCCCATCTCGGGCACGGCCTGCGCCAGGGCCCAGTCCGGCGTCGCGACCCACCTGCCGTCGACCTGCGTGACGGTCATCCCGTCGTCGAACTGTCGCAGCCGGATGCCGTCGCGGGACCGCCCGGCGCGCGCACCGGGGAGCGTCACCTCGGGACTGACGTCGGTGCGTACGCCCTCCACCCCGAGAAGCACCAGCGCGCACGGCCCGACGGCGATCGCGTCCTCGCCGTGGGCGAGCAGCCCGAGCCACGCGGCGCGCCGGCGCAGGTGCTCGTGGAGACGCGGGCCACCGCGGGCTCGCGGCGCGGTGGCGACCGTGTCGAAGACGCCGTGGGTGACCCGGCGCCATCGGCCCTGGCTCACGAGTCGGGACCGGCGGTGAGAGCCGACCCCGTGCTCGTCGCACTGGCGCGCGGAGACCAGACCCTCCTGCGGTTCGGCGACGGCGAGGAGCTCGGCGGGGACGGCGGCGAGGGTGCGCATGGCGCGATCGGACCAGACCTGACGGCGGCGCCGCCTTCGCCGCGGTGCTGCCTGTGGACGGGACCGTCAACATCTGGGCCTGTGGACGGCGAGGCGGCGCGCCCCTCACCACGGAGCCCCGGCCTCCCCGCCGTGGTCGAACAAGTCACCGCCCACCGCCGAGCACGACCTGGAGGTCGTCAAGCGCTCCGTGGTGTCCTTCAGGTCGTGTTCGGCTTGGGTGGGTCGGGTGGGGTGGGGGCGTGATAGGACGTACGGGTGAGTAACGACGCCGCCACGTCCGGCACCTCCACGTCCGACTCCCCAGCCCTGCCCGACGCGTCAGCGCGATCGGCGACAGGCCCGTCCGACGGTGCGGGGTCCGGCGCGACCCCGTTCCACGACCTCGACCGGTACCTCGCGGTCCCGCGCGTGGGCGGTCTCGCGCTCTCGCCCGACGGCACGCGGCTCGTCACGACCGTCCAGACGCTCGACGCGAAGCGGACCGGCTATGGCACGGCCCTGTGGGAGGTCGACCCCGCGGGGGAGGCTCCGGCGCGTCGGCTCACGCGCAGCACGAAGGGCGAGTCGAGCGCGACGTTCACCGGCGCCGGCGACGTCCTGTTCACGTCGGCCCGGCCCGACCCCGACGCCGGGTCCGACGACGACCCGAGGGCGGCGCTGTGGCTCCTGCCCGCGGCGGGCGGCGAGGCACGCGTGATCGCGACGGCGCCCGCGGGGGTCAGCGGCCCGCTCGCCGCGGCGGACGCCCCGGTGGTCTCCGTCGCGGCGAAGGTGCTCCCGAGCGCGCGCGACCTCGCGCACGACGCCGAGCTCCGGTCCGCGCGCAAGGACGCCAAGGTCGCGGCGATCCTCCACAGCGCCTACCCGGTGCGGCAGTGGGACCACGACCGCGGCCCCGACGAGGCGCACCGGTTCGTCGGCGACCTCACGACCCTCGTCGACGAGCCCGCGCACCCGCTGCCCGGACCCGCGGCACCGACCTCGACGTCCGGTACCCCGGCGGAGGACGGGGACCCGACCGCCGACCCCCGGCTCCTCGACCTGCGCGACGTGAGCCGCGCCGTCGGGCACGGGACGGCGGCTCCCGGGCGTGCGCTGCACGAGCACGGCGCCGACCTGTCCGCCGACGGCACGACGCTCGTCACGACGTGGCAGGTCGCGGGTCCGGGGCCGTCGGTCCGCAACGCGCTCGTCGCGATCGACACGGCGACGGGCGAGCGTCGCACGCTCGTCGACGACCCGGGCGCCGAGGCGCACTCGCCGCGCATCTCGCCGGACGGCGCATGGGTGGCGTTCGTGCGCGAGACGGTCTCGACGCCGCTCCAGGCGCCGGAGGAGAGCCTCGCCGTCGTGCCGCTGCACGCGTCGGACGCCCCGGCCGGCGCGTCCGGGGCCCACGACGACTCGCCGACCACGCGCGCGGAGAACCACGCGACGCCGCGCACGCTCGCGCCGCGCTGGGACCGCTGGCCGACGTCGCTGCGCTGGCTCCCCGACGGCTCGGGCCTGCTCGTCACGGCCGACGACGACGGCCGCGGCCCGGTCTTCCTCGTCGCCTTCTCCCCGGACGGCACGAGCGAGAACGGCACCGCCGAGCGTGTGACCAGCGACGACGCCGTCTTCACCGAC
>CAZFUQ010000367.1:0-3468 GCA_964521905.1 uncultured Cellulosimicrobium sp. | reverse complement strand
CACTTCGTCGGCACCGGCGTGTCCGGCGGCGAGGAAGTGCAGGCCCCGCCCCGCGAGCGCCTTCTCGCGCCGGATCGTGTCCGGGAAGTGCGCGTTGCCGGCGTCGACGACGATGTCGCCCTCCTCCAGCAGCGGCACGAGCTCGTCGATGACGGCGTCCGTGGCCGCGCCGGCCTTGACCATGATGACGACCTTGCGCGGTCGCTCGAGCGACGCGACGAAGTCGGCCATCGACTCGGACGGGACGAAGTCGCCCTCGCTGCCCGCCTCGGCGATCAGCGACTCGGTCTTGGCGTACGAGCGGTTGTGCACCGCGACCGTGTAGCCGTGCCGGGCGAAGTTGCGGGCCAGGTTGCGGCCCATGACCGCGAGTCCGGTCACACCGATCTGTGCACGTGCTGACATCTGCTTCCCTGCTCCTCGAGGATCGGTCCGGCGCCCGACAGCGGCGCGCACGAGCGCGCAGGGCCGTCCGGGGCCGCGCGGGAGAGCACGGCCGGGTGCACCGGTGGCGGATACACGGCTCAGCGTAGTCCTCGCCGGCGGACCCGCCCCCGGGCCGCCACGATCCGGTCACCCGCAGTGCCCTTGACGAACGACGGGGAGCGCGCCCGGCCCGGGACCGGTCACGATTCGATGACGCCCGCGCGGCGTGCGTCCGATCTGTCCCCCCGGCTCGTACTGTGCCGAGTGTGATCACCGCTCACGGGACCGACGCTCCTCCGGAGTTCCGTGCCGTCCTCGACGCGCTCGGCGCGCGGCGGCTGCGGCCCGAGGTCACGCTCCGCGAGGTGCCGGCACCCCGACGGATCGCGCCCTGGTCGGTCGCGCTCACGGGCGAGGTCGCGGCCCCGGACGCCGACGACCCCGACCTCGCCTCCGGCCGGTTCATCGTCCTCTTCGACCCGGAGGGCCAGGAGGCGTGGCAGGGGCGGTTCCGCGTCGTGACCCTCGTCCGGGCGACGCTCGAGCCGGAGATGGCGTCCGAGGAGATGCTCGCCGAGGTCGCGTGGACCTGGCTCGAGGACGCCCTGCGCGACACGGGAGCGCGGGTGCGGGCCGAGGGCGGCACCGTGACCCGCGTCCTGTCGCAGAGCTTCGGCGCCCTCGCGGGCAAGGACGACGACGTCGAGCTCGAGATGCGCGCGTCGTGGACGCCGGTCCCCCCGGGCCCCCGCACGGACGGCCCGAGCGACCTCGGGGACCACCTCGCGGCCTGGGCACAGCTGCTGTGCACGGCCGCCGGACTGCCCCCGCTGCCCGACGGCGTGACGCACCTGCCGTCACGACCACCCGCCCGACGCAATACCGTGGGTCCATGAGCTCGACCGCTGCGCCCGCACCGCCCCCTCTCGACCCCGCCCTCGCAGAAGCCTCCGAGGGTCCGGTCGTCACGCCCCTGACCGAGCCGTCCGACGGCGTCGGACCGGTCGTCGACACCCCCGCCGCGTTCGCGCGCGTCGTCGACGCGTTCGCCGCGGCGAGCGGCCCGGTCGCCGCCGACGCCGAGCGCGCGTCGGGCTACCGCTACGGCCAGCGCACCTACCTCGTCCAGGTCCGTCGCGAGGGGGCGGGGACCGCGCTCGTCGACCCGGTCGGCGTGCCCGACCTCTCCCCCCTGCGCGAGGCCGTCGGCGACGCCGAGTGGATCCTGCACGCGGCCTCGCAGGACCTGCCGGGCCTCGCCGAGCACGGCGTCGTGCCCGCGAGCGTGTTCGACACGGAGCTCGCGGCCCGGCTGCTCGGGATGGAGCGTGTGGGGCTCGCGGCGGTCGTCGCCGAGGTCCTCGGCCTCGGGCTCGCCAAGGAGCACTCCGCCGTCGACTGGTCCACGCGGCCCCTCCCGCAGGACTGGCTGCGGTACGCGGCGCTCGACGTCGAGGTGCTCATCCCGCTGCGCCGCGCGCTCGGGGAACGCCTCGAGGAGGCGGGCAAGGCGGGATGGGCGGCCGAGGAGTTCGAGGCCGTGCGCACCGCCGGTCCGCCCCCGCCCCGACCGGAGCCGTGGCGGCGCACGTCGGGGAGCCACGCGCTGCGCGACCCGCGCCGCCTCGCCGTCGTGCGTGCCCTGTGGGAGGCGCGCGACGCGACCGCCCGGGCCCGCGACATCGCCCCGGGCCGCGTCCTGCCGGACCGCGCCGTCGTCGCGGCCGCGGAGGCGCTCCCGCGCACGGCCGGCCAGCTCGTCGAGCTGGCGCCCTTCGCCGGCAAGGGCACGCGCCGCCGCGCCGCCTACTGGCAGCGCGCGATCGACACGGCCCTCGCGCTTCCCGCGAGCGCGCTCCCGTCCACGCGCGGCCCGCGCACGGACGCCCCGCCGCCGCCGCGCGCGTGGGCCGACCGAGACCCCGCCGCGGCAGCCCGTCTCGAGGCGGCGCGCGGCGTCGTGCAGGGTCTGTCGGAGGAGCTCGCGGTACCGGTCGAGAACGTCCTGCAGCCCGACGCCCTGCGGCGCCTGTGCTGGACCCCGCCCGACCCCGCGGACGCCGACGGCATCGCGCGGTTCCTGCGCGGCCGAGGGGCGCGCGAGTGGCAGGTGACGCTCGTCGCCCGACCGCTCGCCCAGGCCCTCCGAGGCTCCGGCGGGGCCTAGCGGGAAGGTAGGGTCGTCCGCGTGCACGACGCGAACCTGACGATCCGGACAGTCACCGACCGCGCCTCCTGGGACGCCCGGGTGAACCAGCTCGGGGGCCACCCCCTCCAGCTCTGGGGCTGGGGCGAGGTGAAGGCCACGGGTGCCTGGACCCCGCACCGCGTGGAGGCGGTCGCCCCCGACGGCACCGTGCGCGGTCTGGCCCAGGTCCTCGTGCGGTCGCTGCCCGCCCAGTTCAAGGCGCTGTGCCACATCCCCCGCGGTCCCGTGATCGCGCCGGTCGGCGGGACCTGGGGCGCCGGTCCCGGCGTCGGCGACGACGCGACGCGCGACGCCGTGACGCACGCGGTCGTCGCGTGGTGCAAGCAGCACGTGGGCGGCGTCGGGATCACGATCGAGCCCGACTGGCCGGTCGGCACGCACCTCGCGCTGCCCGAGGCACGGCCCGCGGCGAACCCGATCCTCTACCCGGTGACCCTGATCCTCGACCTGACCAAGTCTCAGGACGAGCTGACGAAGGCCATGGGCAAGACGACGCGGTACGACATCCGCAAGGCCACGCGCACCGGGCTCGAGGTCCGCCGCGTGACCGAGGAGGCGGAGGTCCGCCAGGTCCTGGACGTCTACCACGAGACGGCCGAGCGCGCGGGCTTCGCGCTGCACGACGACGAGTACTACCTCGCGATCCACCGCGAGCTCGGTGAGCACTCGGTGCTCGTCGCGGCGTTCTCCGAGGGCGCGCCGGTGTCGTTCGTGTGGTGCGTGTCGTCGGCGACGACGTCGTTCGAGCTCTACGGGGGGATCAACGACGCCGGGCGCAAGCTGCGCGCCAACGCCCCCGTGAGGTGGCACGCGATCACGCTCGCGCAGGACGC
>CAZFUQ010000366.1:0-3470 GCA_964521905.1 uncultured Cellulosimicrobium sp. | reverse complement strand
ATGCGGCACCTCACGCGCGAGCTCGTCGTCGCGGCCGCGGTCGCGGTGCACGGCGACGCCGTGTCGCGCCGACCCGACGGCACGGAGGTCCGGCTCGACGGCGAGTGGCCCGTCGTCACCGTGCACGACGCCGTCTCGCGCGCCGTCGGCGCCGAGGTCACCCCGGACACCCCCGAGCCCGAGCTGCACGCGCTGTGCGCGCGGTTCGACATCGAGGTGGGCGAGGACGAGACCCACGGCGCCGTCGTCAACGAGATGTACGACCGCCTCGTGGAGGGCCGGACGGTCGAGCCGACGTTCTACACCGACTTCCCGGTCGAGACGTCCCCGCTCACGCGCGTGCACCGCAAGGACCCGCGGCTCGCCGAGCGCTGGGACCTCGTCGCGTTCGGTGCCGAGCTCGGCACCGCGTACTCCGAGCTCATCGACCCGATCGACCAGCGCGAGCGCTTCACGCAGCAGTCCCTGCTCGCCGCGGCGGGCGACCCCGAGGCCATGGAGATCGACGAGGACTTCCTCGCGGCGCTCGAGTTCGCCATGCCGCCCACGGGCGGCCTCGGGCTCGGCGTCGACCGGATCTACATGACGCTCATCGGGGCGTCGATCCGCGAGACCCTCGCGTTCCCCTTCGTGAAGCCGCAGCGACGGCACTGACCCCGGGCGCCGCCGGCGGGCGGCGGCCAGGGCGCCGGCTCCGGGGACCCGTCAGAGGTCGGAGGCGAAGTCCCCGCCGATGCCCGCCTGCGTCTCGAGGAGCTGGTCCGTGTCGGAGAGGATCACCCAGTTCGGGCCGACGAGCGCGCCCTCGTCCTCCTCGGTGGGCTGCCGGGGCAGGAGCTCGAGGAACTCGCCCTCGTCGACGTCGTCGGCGAACACCGCGAGGAGCGTCGTGTCGTCGCACTCCCCGAGATCGACGTCGGGCGATCCGGTGTCCTCGGGCACGAAGGAGAGGCACGTCAGACCGGCGGCGGTCGCGGCCTCGTGGAGCGCGTCGAGGGAGTCGTAGGCGACGTCCTTCTCGCCCGGGCCGGAGCCCGAGCAGGCGGCCAGGACTCCGACGACCCCGAGGATCGACCCTGCCGCGACGAGACGGGGACCGGTGCGGTTCGTGGTGCGCATGTCTCGATGGTCCGATGGCGACGCCCGTCGCGCCACGCGAGCGGGTCGTCCCGGACCTGCTCGCGCGGCGCGAGCGCCGGCATCCCCGTCCCGACGGGTCGCGGCTCAGGCCCCGAAGCGCTCGCCGCGCTCGACGACGCGGCCCGCACCGCGCCCGTCGTTCGCCGTCGTGTCCCACGTGTAGACCTCGGTGCCCGTGACGAGCACGTGCTCGGCGCGGGCGTTGACGTCGAGCGGGTCGCCCGACCACACGACGACGTCGCCGTCGAGGCCGGGTGCGAGCGCGCCGACGCGGTCGTCCAGGCCGAGGAACGCGGCCGGGTTCACCGTGAGCGCCTGCAGCGCGACGTCGCGGTCCAGGCCCTCCTTGACCGCGAGCGACGCCTGGTGGACGAGGAAGTTGATCGGCACGACGGGGTGGTCGGTCGTGATCGCGACGCGCACGCCGGCGCGCGCGAGCGCCCCCAGGTTCGCGATGTCGCGGTTGCGCAGCTCGATCTTGGAGCGCGAGGTGAAGAGCGGGCCGAAGATCACCGGGACGTCGCGCTCGGCGAGCACGTCGGCGACGGCCGCGCCGTCGGTCCCGTGGTTGACGACGAGCTTGTAGCCGAACTCGTCCGCGAGGCGCAGCGCGGTCGCGATGTCGTCGGCGCGGTGCGTGTGCTGGTCCCAGTAGAGCTCGCCCGCGAGGACGCGTGCGAGGGTCTCCTTGGCGAGGTCGCGGTCGAACGGCTCACCCTTCGCCTCTGCCGCGTCGCGCTTCGCGGCGTAGTTCTGCGCGTCGACGAACGCGGACCGGATGACCTTCGCGACGCCGAGGCGCGTGGACGGCGTCTTCTTCTGGTCCCCGTAGACGCGCTTGGGGTTCTCGCCGAGCGCCGACTTCACGGACACGGCCTCGCGGATCACCTGCTCGTCGACCGTGCGCCCGCCCCACGTCTTGATCGCGACCGTCTGGCCGCCGATCGGGTTGCCCGAGCCGGGCTTCACGACGGCGCTCGTCACGCCGCCGACCAGCGCGTCGCGGAAGCCCTCGTCCTCGACGTTGATCGCGTCGATCGCGCGCAGCGCCGCGCCGTTCGGGTCGGTCATCTCGTTGGTGTCGTTGCCGGCCCAGCCCTCGGCCTCCTCCATGACGCCCATGTGGGCGTGCGCCTCGACGAACCCGGGGAGCACCCACCGGCCGCGCGCGTCGAGGACGGGCACGCCGTCGGGCACGACGACGTCCGCACCGACCGCGGTGATGATCCCGTCCTCGACGAGGACCCTCCCGTTCTCGATCGGCTCGGAGGCGACGGGAACGACGTAGCCGTTGACGACGGCGACGCTGCGGCGCGCGGTGCGGGGGAGGGAGCGGGCGGGGTTCGATGAGGTCGTCATGGCCCCATCATCGCCCGAGGCAAGCGGTCGTGCGCACACCCGCCGAGGCTCTCGGACGGGACTGGTGTATCCTGGAGGTCGCGCTCACGTCGCGGGGAGCACCTCCGCGGCGTCCTTCGGTCCTCAGCATCGGAGCAAAGACCGTGCGCGCCGGGCAGCAGAGCGTTGCCACCGACGATCTCCGCCCACGAGTGCGGAGCGAGAGCAGACAGCATCCTTTCTTCCACCCTTGAACATCCCGGGCCTCGTGACGACCTCGGGACCGCCTCCGCGGTCCCGGACGGCCACGGACCCGACCTCGTGCTGCGCCGCGCCGACGACGACCTGTGGGTCGCGACGGCGGACGGCGAGTACGCGGGTCTGGTCACCCGACGTCCCGACGGCTTCCAGGTGCACGACCGCTTCTCGCGGCCCGTGACCGTCGTCGCCGTCCTCGACCAGGCGAAGAGGCATCTTCTTGCCCCGCCCGGTCGCCCGGCCGACTCCCGCCGGGACCACCCCCACAACCGTCGGCGCCCTGCGGGGCGCGGCATCCGGACCCGCAGTCGTGGGCCGGTCGTATCAACGAGAGAAGACATCATCATGGCAACTGGCACCGTGAAGTGGTTCAACGCCGAGAAGGGCTTCGGCTTCATCGCCCCCTCGGACGGCACCGCCGACGTGTTCGCCCACTACTCCGAGATCAACTCGAGCGGCTACCGCTCGCTCGAGGAGAACCAGAGCGTCTCCTTCGACGTCACGCAGGGCCCCAAGGGCCCGCAGGCGACGAACATCCAGCCGCTGTGATCTCCCACCCGCCCGGCGCCCGGCGCCGGTGCGGGTGACAGCACCTCCTGAAGGGCCGCGCCTCGTCGCGGCCCTTCGGCGTTCCCGCGGCCGGCGTGCCGCACCTGCCTCCGTGTGTCGCCGCTGCGCACTAGGCTCGAGGACGAGGGCGTCCGCACCCGTGGGCGGCGCCCCAGGGTGCGAGG
>CAZFUQ010000365.1:0-3480 GCA_964521905.1 uncultured Cellulosimicrobium sp. | reverse complement strand
CGCCCCTGCACCGAGCGAGCCGACCAGGCTCGACCCGAGAGGGGCCCCGAGGAGGGTGTGGCCGAGCAGCTCGTTGCCGTGCCCGGCGATCTGGGTGTGGAGGAACAGCGCGTAGACGACGCCGACCACCGGCGCCTGGGCGAGCACGGGAAGGCAGCCGGCCAACGGCGTCGTGCCCTCCTCGACGTAGAGGTCGCGCATCGCGCGCTGCAGCTTCTCGGGGTCCTTCTGGTGACGACGCTGGAGCTCGGCGAGGCGCGGGGCGAGACGCGCACGGTCGCGCTCGGCCTTGGCCTGGGAGACGCCCACGGGGACGAGCAGGGCGCGCACGGCGAGCGTCAGCAGGACGACGGCGGCCGCTGCTGCGGCTCCTCCGGCGACGGGTTCCAGGAGGTGGGACAGGCCCATCAGGGCGCGGTAGGCGAAGTCGAGCACCGCCGCGACGGGCGGGAGGTCGAGCAGGTTCATGGTGGTGGTGTCCTCGGTCGAACGTGCGGTGGACGCGTTCGCCGATCACCCCGCGCTCAGCGGGCAGCAGCACACCGCGACGACGCGCGGGTGCGGACGATGAGCCTCGGCCGGGTGATCAGCCGAGGAGAAGACCGGGCGCCCTGGGCCGGGCGCTGCCTGGCGCGTCGGGGTCGCTCTGTGTCACGGCCGGGCCGACGTCGACCGTGTCGCGCAGGCGAGCCACGAGGCGGTGCGCCACGCCGTGGACGTGCGGGGTCCCCCACCGTGCCGTCAGCGCGGCCACGGCCGCCACGAGCGCGGTGGCGCCGAGGAGGAGGAGCGTGGCCGTCAGGGCCTGCGACTCGAGCACGAGCGCGAGCGACGAGGCGATGTCGCGCGCGACGAGCAGCACGTCGGTCATCTCTCACCTCCGGTCGGGCCCGCGGCACCAGGACGCGATCAGCATAGGCCTCTTCGCACACCGCGCGGCTCATCTCCCTCCGACGAGAGCGAACGGCACCGACTCACCGTCCACCTCGACGGTCGACACCTCCTCGACCGCGTACCCGGTCGGGAGCTCGACGACCTGGCTGATCGGCTCGTAGCTCGCAGCGCACTGCCTGCTCGGGCTGGGCGCGGTGATGACCTCGACCACGGACGGGTCGGTCCACCGCACGGACTCGGGGACGCGGACGCACCCCGCGCTGCCCCACGAGGTCAGGGTCAAGCGTGCGGGCACGCCGCTGCCGTCCAGGACGGCGTTGCTCGCCCCTTCCGGCGGTGGCTTGATCGTCGCGTCAGCCGCCGGGAAGGAGTCGACGACGATCGACGTCTCCGTGGATGCCACACCCGGGCTCTCCCCGTCGCTCGCGCACCCGGCGACCAGCACGACCAGGATCGCGATCGCTGCCGGTCGGCGTCGACCCATGCTGCTCGGCCCCTTTCCTGAACGCGTGCGTCGTCGATACCGTGACCGTGGCAGACGCGAAGCCGCACCTCAACCCCGGTGGGTCGGATCGGACTGTTTGTATAGTCGTGCCAGATTCGGTCGAGAACGGGGTGCTTTCGTGCGCGGAACGCAGGTGGCAGGAGCATCCGCTCTGGTGCTGATGGCTCTGATGGCGGCAGGCTGCGACGGCGCCGACAGCGCTCCGCCTGATCGCACGGGCGAGGTGACCCAGGACGACGCGGCGCGGGACGCTGCCGCGTGCGAGGCTGTCTCCGACGTCCAGACGATCGTGGAGAACGCCGACATCGCCCTGAGCGAGGGTCGCATGGCCGTCCAGGAGCAGCAGGGCTGGTACGAGGTCGCGACACGCGCGCTCCACCGCATCCCCTCGAGCGGCGACGGCGCTGTCAGCCAGGGGGTCGCCGACCTGCAGGAGGCCGTGCCCACGGTCGAGACCTGGACGAGGACGGAACCCGCCGTCGTCAGGTCGGACGCCTGGTACGACGCCCTCGGCACCCTTGCGGAGCCTTGCATCGCGGTGGAGTCCGAGCTGTCCATCTCCATGTTCACCGGCGGCTGAGGCTCGCGACGCACGGAGCTGTCGTCACCCTCGCCTCGGACGGTCAGCCGATCAGCCACCGGGGACCTATCTGTCGGCCACCTCGCCGACCGACGGGCACCCGCTCGGTGCCGACCTCACCCGATGAACGCCTAGAACAGGTGTTCGACTCCGTGTGGGTGGCTGCTGCTTGGATGGAGCCATGACGACGTCGACCGATGCACGACCCGGCCGGGCCCTGCCGCCCGCGGGCTCGCTCGCGGTCGCGACGCAGCAGGTCGCTTTGGTGCCCGACGACGCGGCACCACTTCTCGGGCCGGCTCACCCCTGCCCCGGCCGACTGGAGGACCTCGCGGCCGCCGTCGAGGAGGTCGCAGCGATCCAGCGGCAGATCGACGCCCTGACCGGCGCTCGCCTGATCGCCGTCGAGCACGCCCGGGTCGCCTCTCTCGCGGCGCACGACGCCCTGCTCGCCGAGGAGTCAGCGCGTCTGGAGGGCGCGACGCCGCAGCGCCGCACCGAGCTGGCACGACGCGCGACCGTCGCCGAGATCGCGTGCGCGCTCCGCATCACGGAGAGCACGGCGGAAGGACTCGTCGACGACGCCGCGACCCTCACGACCCGCTCTCCCGGCACGCTGGCCCGGCTGTGCGCCGGCGACTTCTCCGCCGCGCACGCGAGCGCCCTCGCCCGCGCGATCGGCGACCTCGACCCGCAGGCAGCGGCCGAGGTGACGCAGGCCTGCCTCGCACGTGCGGGGTCGACGACGCCCCAGGCGTTCCGACGGATCGTCCGCCGGGTCCGCGACCGCGTCCACCCCGAGCCGCTGGAGCTGCGGCACGAGCGGGCCGTGACACGACGCGCGGTGTGGGTCGACCCTGCCGGGGACGGCATGGCCTGGCTCACCGCGCTGCTGCCGGCGGTCTCGGCGCACGCGATCCACGACCGCCTGACCAGCACGGCGACGAGCGCGCGGCACGCCGGCGACTCCCGCACGACCGCGCAGCTGCGCGCCGACGCCCTCGTCGACCTGCTCCTCGACGACGGCGCACCCCAGGAGGACGCCTTCCCCGCGAGCCTGGCCGCGTCCGCGCGGAACGTCGTGCCGCGCGTGCACGTCACCGTCCCGGTGCTCACCCTGCTCGACGGCGACGGCCCCGCCCACCTCGACGGGCACGGCCCGATCGACCCCGAGACCGCGAGGCGCCTCACGGCCCGGGCGCCGTCGCTCCGGCGGCTCCTGACCCACCCGGAGTCGGGCGCGGTGCTGTCCGTCGGGCGCGAGAGCTACACCGTGCCGGCCGACCTGCGGGCCTGGCTCACGGTGCGCGACGAGACCTGCCGGTTCCCCGGCTGCTCCGTGCCCGCGCGCCGCTGCGACGTCGACCACGGCGTGGACTTCGCCCGGGGCGGCCGGACCGATGCCGACAACCTCGCGCACCTGTGCCGCAAGCACCACGTCCTCAAGCACGAGACGGCGTGGCGGCTCGAGCACCTCGCCGACGGCGTCCTCAGCTGGACC
>CAZFUQ010000364.1:0-3491 GCA_964521905.1 uncultured Cellulosimicrobium sp. | reverse complement strand
CTCGACCGACGGCGACCCCTGGGCCGCCGCGTTCGACGCCGCTGCCCAGGACCGCCCCGACGGGACGACGGAGATCTACCCCTCGTGGGTGTGCGCAGTCCCGGGCGGCGCCATGATCGAGCGCTACGTCCCGGCGCTGCCGCTGTCGAAGGAGGCGTCGCGCTACCGACGCCTGCGCCGGACGGTCGGGGCGTACCGCAGCGTCATCGGCCAGGCACGCCAGGAGGACCTGCTCCGCCTCGCCGGCGACGCCGACCTGTCGTGGGCGCACATCGACCTCACACCATGAGCTCAAGGCTTGCCTTCTGGTCCCTTCACGGCGGCTTCGGCCCCTCCGACCGCGGTCGTGCGGCGCGTGAACGTCAACGACACCGAGGCGTCCGCCTTGGTGACCAGCCCGACGGCCACACCCGCCTCGATCCCGAGGTTGAACTGGATCTCGTCGAGTCGGAACGCGGAGTTCGACACGGCTCCTGACGTCGCGGTCGCGAGAACGGTGAGGCGTTGCACGACCGTGTCCCAGACACCCCCCAGCTTGTCGATCGTCGCGACGACCCGATCACCGCCACCGTGCAGCTCGAACTCGTCCGCCTCCCGATTGTCGCCGGGCACGGGAATACTTGCCACGACCACCTGCATCTCAGTCATCGAGAGCTCCCAACATCTCCGGATCTGCTCCGAGCAGACGCGCTGCCTGTCTCAGGTCCAGGGCGTGTCCATAGGTCGCCCACACGCCCTGTTCGTCGGCCGCCTTGTGCTTGCCGAGGTAGATGCCGCACATCTCGTCGGCGGGTGTTGAGACGAGAGAGCCGCTCTGTCCTCGGCGGCCGTGCTCGCTCGTCAGGAAGTTCTGGGGCACGGCGGCCGAGAGGAGGCTCGGGATCGAGTCAATGCCCATCATGACGGTCGTCGGCACGGGATCGCCGTCGTGCAGATGCAGTCGTGCTGGTTCGCCGGTTCCCACGTGACGCACCGCCCGAGGCTGCGGAAGGGTCTGCAAGCACTCCAGCTCGACGAGTGCGGCGTCGATGTACCCGGGACCTGGACGCACGAGCCGCGAGCGATGCCCGTGCGAGCACCCGACCGGTACGCGGGCACCGGTCGGGAACCGGTCCACAACGTGACCCGCGGTGATCCCGCGTAGCCTCGACTCCTCGTAGAGGTACGCGGCGATGCGTCCGTCGTGGTCGTGGTGGTGCGGGACGCGCTCCATCCGGAAGCGGACCACCGGGAAGGCGATGCCTTCGACCACGATCGAAGAAAGGGGCGGCGGGTACGGAGAGAGCGGGCCGTTGTCGAACAGCACGACGCCGAACCGGTAGCCGTCGATCTCCGGAAGATCGCCGTCGGGACGGTCTCGACTCAGCACGTGGAAGATCCCCGTCCCCACCAGGGCCGTAGCCTCGAGAAGACGGCTGAGCTCGCGGTCCTCTCGTGCCCGATCGGCAAAGGTCGACCGGAGCACCGAGGCCCACGCCGCCGAGGGCAACGGCTCCACGAACGGCTGGTCCGCCCACGGACCTCGCTGTTCGAGATCCGCAAGCCGCCGCGGCAGCTCGCCCGGGACCAGCTCCGCCACGATTCGCTCGTCGATCATCTCGGCACCTCACCCACCTTGGGGACGTGTGACCGTTCCCGTCACACGCGTCGCGTCACACGGAGAGAGGTCGGCGATACCCCGCGTGGTACGCGCTCCCAGAGTCTGCGGAACTTCACCCGTGCTTCCTCCGCGAAGCACCTGACTCGTGGCCGGGCTCGCCCTAGGGTCGCCGTGGATCGTCACCCACGTGAAGGAGCACCGCCCGTGCCACTGCCAGTTGCCCTCGTCACAGCAGTCGAGGCCCTCGCCGTCCAGCCGCGACAGCGCCGCTGGACCAGCGTCACGTACTGCGTCCTCGACGCCGTGTGGTCGATCGGCATCGGCTACGACGCACACGTCGTCCCTGCCGTACGACGCGTCGCGACCGCAGCCGGCGACGGGAACCCGGTGGTCGCGACGGACGCCGTGCCGTCGCAGGACCCGCTGCCGCTCAGCACGTTCCGTTCGACGTACCCGGCCACCGACCAGCTGGTCGCCGTGACGTCGTCGCACCGGACGTCGTCGCGCAGCGGCATCCTCAAGGCCGACGCGGCGCTGCGCTACGCGGACGTCCTGACCGGATTCGGGATCGACACGCTGGCCGATGCGTCGAAGACGCTCACGGACACGGACCGCGTGGACGAGATCAGCGCAGAGCTGCGCCGGATCCCGGGCGACGGCGTGCGCACGGGGTACTTCTGGATGCTTGTCGGCGACGACGACACCGTGAAGCCAGACCGCATGATCCTGCGCTTCCTCGGCCGCCATGGCGCGCCGACCGACGTCCTCGGCGCCAAGGTGATCCTCCGCGAGCTCGCCGAGCACCTGACGACCCCCGTACGACCCGTCACGCCGTGGATGGTCGACCACGCGATCTGGCGTGCGGAGAGGTCGCGCCGGTGACACCGGGGCACGTCTTCGTCGTCAACGGGCGGCTGGAGACTCTCGGGTGGGACGCCGTCGTCATCCCCACGGACTCGTCGTTCAACGTCCGCGGCCAGTGGCGACCGGCGGCCGGGCTCGCCGGGACCGACGACTGGCGCGCACTGCAACCCACGGGGTGGTCGCGGGGAGCCGCCGGCCTAGCTGAGCGGAGGACCCTCCCGCACGCGGACGTGTGGTTCGTCGACGTCGTCGCGCACTCGTCGCACGACGCTGCACGCGCTGCGCGCCGTGCGGTGGAGGGCGTGGCGCGTCACGCACCGGAGCGGCTGCGCGCGAACGCGCACCAGGCGGGACGTGACCTTCCGCTGGTCGCCGTTCCGGTCCTGGGGACCGGTGGCGGTGGGCACGGCGCGTCGCGCGGCGCGCTCCTGCACTCCCTGATCACGGAGCTGGGTGCTGCCGCGGAGGCCGAGGGTGTCGATGTCGCGATCGTCGCCATCTCCCGGTCGGACTACTCGGCGCTGCAGCAGGTCCGCCGAGACGTCGGAGTCACCCCTGCGCTTCCTCGCGACCTGGCCGACCGGGCGCGGCAGCTCGCAGCACCGGCCGCGCGCGGTGACCTCGCGCTCTTCCTCGGCGCCGGGGTGAGCATGGGCGCCGGCCTTCCCTCGTGGGGCGGGCTCCTGACGAGCCTGACCGCCATCCCGGAGGTACGAGCGACCCTCAGCGGCATCGATCCCACCTCGCTGTCCGCGCTGGAGCAGGCCGAGCTGCTCCAGGTCGTCCTCGACGAGCACCACGATCCACGCGCCCTCGGTCGCCACGTCGCCGCGATCATCCAGGCGACCGACGCGCGTCCGTCGCTCGCCCATGCGCTGCTCGCCGGTCTGCGGATCCGCGAGGCGGTCACCACGAACTACGACCGCCTCTACGAGGAGGCGGTCCGCGCGTCGGAACCCGCACCAGAGAGCCGTGACCCGCACGATGTCCTGTCCGTCCTGCCGTGGGGCCGCGTCCACGGCGACCG
>CAZFUQ010000363.1:0-3498 GCA_964521905.1 uncultured Cellulosimicrobium sp. | reverse complement strand
AACGGCACCTGTGTCGTGTTCGACGGGGGTGTGCTCGGTGGGGCGGGGGGTCAGGCTGGTTCGTCCGTGAGGATCGCGTCCTCCTTCGCGCGGGTTGCGCTGGGCTCCGGTGCGCCGTGGCTGCCCGGGGCCGGGGACCTGCGCAGGAGGAACGAGAGGCCGACGGCGACGAGCATGACCGCCGTGCCCCAGACGAAGGCGTCGCCGACGCCCTCGGCGAGCGCGACCTGCGGCGACGCGCCCTCGTTGCCGTAGGCGATGGACCGCGAGGTCATGACCGCGACGAACATCGCGGTCCCGGCGGCGCCGGCGAGCTGCTGCACGGTGCCGATCGACGCCGAGCCGTGGGAGTACTGGTGCGGCTCGAGCGACGACAGCGCGGACGTGAACAGCGGCGTGAACATGAACGCCAGGCCCAGGCTCAGCGTGACGTGCAGCGCGAGGACGAACCACGGCGAGGAGTCCGCGTGGATCGTCGTGAACGCCGCGAGGGCGACCGCGACGACGCTGACACCGGGGATGACGAGCGGGCGCGGACCGACACGGTCGAAGAGACGGCCGACGGTCGGGCCGAGCAGACCCATGAGCAGGCCGCCCGGGAGGACGATGAGACCGGTCTCGAGCGGCTCGAGACCCATGGCGTCCTGCAGGAACAGCGGCAGGAGGATGAGGGAGCCGAACATCGCGGTCATGCCGACCGCCATGATGCCGAGCGGCACGCTGAATCCGCGGTGCGTGAACACGCGCAGGTCGAGCAGCGCCCGGTCCTCGCGCTGGAGCACGATCTGGCGCCACGCGAACGCGCCGAGGGCCAGCACGCCGAACGCGATCGGCACGAGGGGCGGCACGACCGGCGTGTGGCGCGCGGCCTCACCGATGCTCGACAGCCCGTAGACGAGCCCGCCGAACGCGAACGCCGCGAGGACCAGCGAGAACGGGTCGAGGCGCGAGTGCGTACGGTCCGCGACGTCCCGGATGTACAGGAAACCGAGGACCAGCGCGACGAGGCCGATCGGCAGGACGATCCCGAACACCCAGCGCCAGCTCAGCGAGTTGAGGATGAGCCCGGAGAGCGACGGGCCGAGCGCCGGGGCGGCCGCCATGACGATCGAGATGTTGCCCATGACCTTGCCGCGGATCGTCGGCGGGACGAGCGTCATGATCGTCGTCATGAGCAGCGGCATCATGATCGCCGTGCCCGAGGCCTGCACGACCCGGCCCGCGAGGAGCCACGCGAAGCCGGGCGAGACCGCCGCCAGGAGCGTGCCTGCGCTGAACAACGACATCGCGAGCAGGTAGGCGCCGCGCGTCCCCAGGCGCTGGAGCAGGAAGCCGGTCGCCGGGATGACGACGGCCATCGTGAGCATGAACGCGGTCGTGAGCCACTGGCCGGTGCTCGCGGTGATGCCGAGGTCCGCCATCAACGGGGCGAGCGCCACGCTCATCGTCGTCTCGTTGAGGATCACGACGAACGCCGAGGTGAGCAGGAGCGCGATGACGAGGAGGTCCCCGCGGGGGAGGCGCTCGACGTGAGCATCCGTGCCCGACGGCGCAGGTGCGACGGGAGCGTCCGTCACCGTCCGGTCCGCGTCGCGCGCGGTGGTTCCCGGTCGGGCGGTGGTGTCCGGGGAGGGGGATGCTGGCACGGGGTGTCTCCGCTCGCGTCGGGGGTGTCGCCGGCGTGGGTCGTGGACCCGGTTCCGGTCGGGGCAGGGCGGGCTGCGGGGGCAGCACGAGAGTCGCGTGCGGGTGGGCACGCGACGGCGGTGTCGAGCTCGGTCGGCGGGAGCCGCGCAGGAGAGAGCGCGGGCCGGGGCGGCCCCCCACGGCGACCGCCGCGAAGATCCGTACCCTGTACGACCATTCACCATCCTGCGTTATTCCCGTCGGACGTGACGACTCCTTTTCCGCCCCGGACTCATCGATGTCGCCACGGCGGACGGGTCCTGCCCGCCGAGGGCAGAAGAGGCCGCGGACCCGGCCCGCTGATCAGGCGCGCGTCGTGCCCGACGTCGCGGCGCCGTCGGGCACGACGTCGCTCCCGGCGGCGGGCGTTCGCGCCCCGCGCGTCCACATGACCAGGGCGGCGAGCACGTACGCGACCGCGAGGGCGACGAAGACCGGGCGCGACCAGCCGGTGTCGGGGAGCGTGAACGCGGCGAGAGCCGCGGCGCCGACGAACGCCGCGTTGTACAGGACGTCGTAGAACGCGAAAGCGCGTCCCCGGAACTCGTCGTCGGTGTCGCGCTGGACGATCGTGTCCACCGCGATCTTGGTGCCCTGCGCGGCGAGACCCAGGAGCGCGGCGCCGGTGTAGACGACCGCGCGCGACGGCGTCGTGAGGAGCAGGAGCTGGCTCGCCGCCGCGAGCAGCAGCATGATCGCGATCCACACCTGCGGGCCGGTGCGCCGCGACAGGAACGGGGTGATCACCGCCGCGCCGGCTCCCCCCACCCCGGTGAGCCCGACGACGAGCCCGAACGTCACGAAGCCCGCGTCCTGGTCACCCGGGTTCAGGAGGTTGCGGGAGATGAGGATCGACGCGATGAACACCACGCCGTAGAGGAAGCGGTGCGTCGCCATGGCGAGCAGCGCCTGGCCGGGGGTGCGACGAGCGACGAGGTACCGGGCGCCGTCGGCCAGCCCGCGGGCGACCCGGGCGATCTCCGACGTGATGGCGGACTCCGCGGGCCGCTCGGGACCGAGCTGCGTGCGACCGAGGCGCAGCGCGAGCAGCGAGGCGATACCGAACACGAGCGCCGCGCACACGAGCGCGGACGAGTCCTTGACACGGCCCGGCTCGAACGCGAGGCCGAGCACGACCCCGATCCCGCCACCGACGAACGCCGCGCCCGCGCCGAGGGTCGGCGTGAGGGAGTTGGCGGTGAGGAGGAGCGGTCCGTCGACGACGCGCGGGAGCCCCGCGGACAGGCCCGCGAGCAGGAAACGGTTCACCGAGAGCGCGGCGAGGCCCAGCGCGTAGATCCACGCGCTCACGCCGCCGGACAGCATGAGCACCGCCATGCCGACCGTGATGACCACCCGCACCGCGTTGCCCCACACGAGGACCTGCCGGCGCTGCCAGCGGTCGAGGAACACGCCCGCGAACGGCCCGACGATCGTGAACGGCGCGAGCATCACCGCGAACGCGCCCGCGATCGCGGCGGCTGTGCCCTGCGACTCCGGGGAGAAGAACAGCAGCGACGCCAGGCCGACCTGGAACATCCCGTCGCCCGCCTGGGAGACGAGCCGCACGGCGAACAGCTTGCGGAAGCCGTCCAGGCGCAGCAGCGCTCGCAGCTCGGAGATCACACCCACGCGTTCACCCTACGTTCGTCGTCGTACGGCCGTGCATGGGGTCGTCCCCCGTGCACGACGGCGCCCGGTCGCCCCGGGAGGTCGGGCGGGGAGGCACGTCGCACGAGGCAGAGCCCTGGTCATCCCTGGGGACGACCAGAGCTCCACCTCAGCGCTCCAGCCTCCGGGTCAGCGCTCCAG
>CAZFUQ010000362.1:1808-3501 GCA_964521905.1 uncultured Cellulosimicrobium sp. | reverse complement strand
AGCACCATGGCCGCACACGACCCGTACCGGAGCGGCTTCTCCGGGAGTCCCGACCTCGACTTCGAGGTCCGCACGGTGCTCGGCGGCGCGTACGCCGGTGCGTCGGACGTGGGCGAGGTGCTCGCCGCCGTCGGGCACGTCAAGGAGAAGGACCACGAGGCGTGGTTCGCCGCGTGGGACGGCCTGGGCGACCGGCTGGCGCAGGACGCGGAGGCGTCGGTCGCGGCGGGCCACACGGTGAGCGCGGCGTCGGCCGTCCTGCGCGCGTCCGCGTACTACGCGGTCGCCGTGAACGCGGTGTCGGCGCTCGAGGACGACACCCCGCTCCGGCCCACGTTCCGCAAGCACCGGACGGCGTGGGACCGGTGGGTCGACCTCGTCGACCTGGACGTCGAGCGCGTCGCGATCGGTTACGAGGGCACCACGCTCCCGGGGTGGTTCTTCCGCGCGCCGGGGTCCTCCGGCGACCCGCGTCCCACGCTCGTCGCCGTCAACGGCTCGGACGGCTCGACGACGGCACTGTGGCCCGCGTGCGTGTCCGGTGCGCTGCGCCGCGGGTACCACGCGCTCGTGTTCGACGGCCCGGGTCAGCAGTCGATGCTGTTCGAGCACGGCGTCCCGTTCCGCCCCGACTTCGAGGCGGTCCTCACGCCCGTGCTCGACGCGGTCCTCGCGCGGCCGGACGTCGACGCCGACCGCGTCGCCGTCTACGGGATCAGCCAGGGCGGCTACTGGGTCGCTCGCGCGCTCGCGTTCGAGCACCGCCCGGCCGCGGCGGTCGTCGACCCGGGCGTGGTGGACGTGGCGACGTCGTGGGAGCACGAGGTGCCGAAGAGCCTCCTCAAGGTCCTCGACAAGGGCGACGACCACGCGTTCGACCGCGACATGGAGCTGGGCATGCGCCTGTCGAAGGGCACCGCCCGGACGTGGCGGTTCCGTGCGCGGCCGTACGGCGCCGACGGGTACGCCGCGACCCTGCGCGAGGTCCGCCGGTACGACGCCTCCGACGTCGCGGGGCAGGTCACGACCCCGCTGCTCGTCACGAGCCCCGAGGGCGAGCAGTTCTGGCCGGGTCAGTCGGAGCGGCTCGTCGGGCTCGTGCCCGGCGCGACGCTCGTCCGCTTCACCGCGGCGGAGGGCGCGGACGGGCACTGCCAGCCCCTCGCCCGCGCCCTCACCGAGCAGCGCATGTTCGACTGGCTCGACGAGCGCCTCGCCCGGTAGCTCGCCCAGCCCTCCTCAGACCCGGGCCCCGAGCCCCTGCAGCTCGAGGACCAGACCCTTGATCGCGGCCGCCGGCACCTGCCCGGACCCGCTCTCCACCAGGCCAGCGACCGAGGCCGGCACCTCGGCGTCGGAGCACAGCACGAGGGGCGTGTCCGCGGACGAGCCGGGCAGGCGCCCGTGCGAGCCCTTCACGTACGACGCGTCGAGCGGGACGGTGCTCATCGCGTACCGCAGCCCCACCTTCTTCTTCACGAGGTTGAGCCCGGCCTTCGCCTTCGCGAGCCTGTCCGCGGGGTCGAAGAACAGCTCCGCCGGGTCGTAGCCCGGCTTGCGGTGGATGTCGACGCCGCGCGCGTACTCGGGCGCGCGGTCGTCGTCGAGCCAGAAGTAGTACGTGAACCACGCGCCCGGCTCCGCGACGACGACGAGGTCGCCCGACCGCTCGTGGTCGAGCCCGTACCGGGCC
>CAZFUQ010000362.1:0-1798 GCA_964521905.1 uncultured Cellulosimicrobium sp. | reverse complement strand
CTCGCGGTCGAGCACCTCGTCGACGACGATGACGCCGCGCAGCAGGAAGGTGACGCGGCTCTGCAGCGCGGGGTCGTGCCGGTCGCCGAGGTAGACGTGCGCGACCTGGTGGTCCGCGACCGCGAACGCGCGCGACGTCCACGGGTCGAGCTGCTCCTTGCCGTCCTGCACGTAGACCTCGAGCAGCCCTTCGCGCCGCAGGATGCGGTTGAGGTGCACGGGCCGGTCGGCGTCCGCGATGCCGTACTCCGAGACCACGAGGACGGTGACGCCCTGGTTCGCGGCGTCGTCGAGCAGCGGCGCGAGCGTCGCGTCGAGCTCGGCGGCCGCGGCGTCGGCCTGCGGCGACGTCGGGCCGAACCGCTGCAGGTCGTAGTCGAGGTGCGGGACGTACGCCATCGTGAGGTCCGGGGCGTGCGTGCGCAGCACGTGCCGGGTCGCGTCGACGATCCAGCGCGACGAGGTGATGTCCGCCGTCGGGCCCCAGTACGTGAAGAGCGGGAACTCCCCGAGACGGCTCACGAGGTCGTCGTGCAACGCCGGCGGGCGCACGTACGCGTCCGGGGACTTGCGCCCGTCCGCGTGGTAGACCGGGCGCGGCGTGACGGTGACGTCCGTCGTCATGCCCATCGCGTACCACCAGCAGACGTTCGCCGACGAGTACTCGCGGCGTGCGCGACGCGCCGCCTCCCACAGCTTCTCGCCCTCGACGAGCCTGTTGTGCTGGCGCCACAGGTACACGTCCCCGAGCTCGCGGAAGTACCAGCCGTTTCCGACGATCCCGTGCTCGGCCGGGCTGAGCCCGGTGAGCATCGTCGACTGCACGCTGCACGTCACGGCGGGCAGGACGGTCGCGAGCTCGGACTGCCACCCGCTCGCGGCGAGCTGGCGCAGACGCGGCATGTGCGCGAGCGCGGTCGACGTGAGCCCGACGACGTCGAGCAGCAGCACGGGCTTCATGCGGTCCTCCTGGAAGTGGTGTCCTGCTCGCCGACCACGACATCGCCCGCCGTCGAACCCGACATGAGGGTCGTCAAGGGCCCGTTCGCGTCCTTCATGTCGTGTTCGGCGGGGGTGGGGGTCAGGTGGGTGGTGGCCCAGCGGAGCTCGGCGGCTATGCCGGCGACCAGCGAGGTCGTGGTTGCGCCCTCGGGGAGCACCGACCACGTGTAGGTCTCGACGTCGAGGTGGGCGTCGTCGCCGTGCGGGGCCGCGCGGACGGCGTCGACGGCGGTGCGCAGGACGTCGGTCGTCGCGGCGAGGGGCGCTGCCGGCTCGTGGTGCAGCGGCACGTGGAAGTGCACGCGCCACGGCCCCTCGCCCGGCAGCGCGTGCCCGACGGCGTCGCTCGTCCCGGGCGCAGGTGCCTCGCCCAGCGCGTCGGGCAGGTCGTCGGCGGCGAGCACGTCGCCGGTCGCGGTGAGCTCGCGCACCTGGTGGATGTAGCGCTTCTCGGCGAACGCGCCGACGGCGGCGCGCGCCACCGGGTCGGACGGGTCCTCGACGTGCAGCGCCGCCGACGCCTGGACCTTGACGACGCGCAGCCCTGCGTCGGTGATGCGCCGCACCGTCTCGGCCGTCCCCGCACGGCGGTCCGCGAAGGACACCGCGAGGTGGCACGTGTCGAGGCAGACGCCGACGTGCTCGGGGTCGATGCGCTGCTCGTCCGGCGTACCGCCGGAACGCACGGGTCCCGTGCGCGCCGCGAGCCAGCCCACGACGTCGTCCACCGTGTCGAGCACGCAGCCCGGCTCGGGCTCGACCGCGACCCGCACGACCTTCCCCGTCCGCTCGCGCA
>CAZFUQ010000361.1:0-3524 GCA_964521905.1 uncultured Cellulosimicrobium sp. | reverse complement strand
CCGACACACACCAACTCAGCACCACCCGACCGGGCAGAACCTCACTTGGGGCAACTTCTCTAACCTACCAGACCCGCTCGCCGTCCTCCAACTCGTCGTTTCGAGCGGAAGTGGACGAGAGTCCAGCAGCCTCGACGTCAGCGGACGCGCGAACGTCCGACTGTCATCGAGGGGACTCGCCCGGGGGACCAGCCACCGGCTCTGCGATCGAGCGTCGGTGTCCGTTCCTCCCTGCCGGGCGAACGTCGAGAACACTACACGCGGTCCGTCCGGGTGCCAAATCCTGTCGCGGGGGGCGAGATCCTGCGCCTCGGAGCCCTTCCGCGCAGCACCCGGGCCCGTCCGACGGGACGGACGCCCGGCCTCGCGGCCGGCGCGTCACCGGGGTCCGGACGCCGAGAGGGCCGGCCGCTCCCGCGGTCCGGCCCTCTCGCTCCTCGACGAGGAGTCACTCCCCCGGGGACCTGCTCCCCGCGACGGCGTCCTGCCCGTCGTCGGCGACCGCGACCCCGAGGGTCTTCTTCCCCCGGCGCAGCAGCGCGTACCGACCGTGGAGCAGGTCGTCCGCCGCGAGCACGGCGTCCTCGCTCGTCACCTTGACGTTGTTGACGTACGCCCCGCCCTCGGCCACGGCACGACGTGCCGCCGCCTTCGAGGCGACGAGGCCTGACGAGGCCAGCAGGTCGACGACCGCGTCGCCGGCCCGCGCCGTCGTCCGCGGCAGCTCGGCGACCGCGGCCCCGAGGGTCGCGGCGTCGAGGTCGGCGAGCTCGCCGCGGCCGAAGAGCGCCTGGCTCGCCGCGATCACCGCCTCGGTCGCCACCACGCCGTGCACGAGGGTCGTGACGTCCGCCGCGAGCGTCCGCTGGGCCGCCCGCGCCCCGGGCCGCTCACGCACCGCGGTCTCGAGCTCGGCGATCTCCTCGCGCGTCCGGAAGGTGAAGATCTTCAGGAAGCGCACGACGTCGTCGTCCGCCGCGTTGAGCCAGAACTGGTAGAACGCGTACGGGCTCATCATGTCCGGGTCGAGCCACACCGCGCCGCCCTCGGTCTTGCCGAACTTCGTCCCGTCCGCCTTCGTGATGAGGGGCGTCGTCATGACGTGCACCGACGCGCCCTCCGTCTTGCGGATGAGGTCGACTCCCGAGAGCAGGTTGCCCCACTGGTCGTTGCCGCCGGTCTGCAGGGTCACGCCGTGCCGCAGGTACAGCTCGTGGAAGTCGATGCCCTGCAGGATCTGGTAGCTGAACTCCGTGAAGCTGATGCCCTCGTCGGAGCTCAGGCGCCGCGCCACGGTGTCCTTCGCGAGCATCGTGCCGAGGCGGTAGTGCTTGCCGACGTCGCGCAGGAAGTCGATCGCGGACATCTCCGAGATCCAGTCGAGGTTGTTCGCGACGCGCGCCGCGTTCTCGCCCTCGAAGTCGAGGAAGCGCGAGACCTGCCCCTTGAGGCGCTCGGTCCACTCCGCGACGGTCTCCTTGGAGTTGAGCACGCGCTCGCCCGACTGCCGCGGGTCGCCGATCATCCCCGTCGCCCCGCCGACGAGCGCGATCGGCCGGTGGCCGGCGAGCTGCAGGTGGCGCAGGAGGACGAGCTGGACCAGGTGCCCGTGGTGCAGGCTCGGCGCGGTCGGGTCGAAGCCGCAGTAATAGGTGATCGGGCCCTCGGCCAGCGCGGTGCGCAGCGTGGCCTCGTCGGTGGACTGCGCCACCAGGCCCCGCCATTGCAGCTCGTCGAGAACGTCGCTCACTTCTGCTCCTTCGTCGAGTGCCCCCGTCGGGGCACGTGGTGCGGCCCGGGCGGGCCGCGGTCCTAGTGTGCCGTGCCGCACGCGCCACGGCGGCCTGCGCCCACCGGGCGGTAGGTCACGGGCGTGCGAGCAGCGGCGATCCTCGCCGGACGGCAGGGCTCAGCGCGCGCGGGCGCTCACGCGGCGATAGGCCGAGACGGTCGGGTCGCCCGCGAGCCAGTACCGCCACGGGTACAGCGTCCCGTCGCCACCGTCCCCCGAGACCCCGACGCGCGGCCCCGTCGCGACGGCGGGCCGCAACGGGCCGCCCGACGGCCGGTGCAGCACGAGCTCGCCGTCCGGGTCGGTCAGCTCGGCGCCGTACAGGCGCAGGTCGAGGTCGAGCGCGACGGCGAGGCGTGCCGGGCCCCGCGCGATCTGGCGGTCCGAGTCGCACCGCCCCGCGGCGAGGCGCCGGGACCGGGCGAGGTCCGCGCCGTCGGTCACCTCGCCCGCACGCAGCAGCACCGCCGACGCACGTCCCACGGGACCGCACACGACGTTGACGCAGTGGTGCAGGCCGAGGTGGCGGTAGACGTACAGGTGCCCGGGCTCGCCGAACATCGCGCGGTTGCGGTCGGTGCGCCCGCGGTAGGCGTGCGACCCGGGGTCGCGCTCGCCGTCGTACGCCTCGACCTCGGTGATGCGCAGGGTGACGTCCCCGGCGGGGCTGCGTCGCGTGAGCAGGGTCCCGAGGAGGTCTCGCGCGACGTCGTGCACGTCCCGCGCGTACCACCCGCGCCCGGGCGCGTCCCACTGCCCGACGACGTGCGCGTCCGGCTCGCCGACCGTGGCCGTCTCCGTCATCGCGCCTCCCGTCCTGCCTCCAGGGTCCGTCCGTCCCGGGGACAGGCTACGCCGAGCTCGCGGAGCCGCGCGGACGGGTGCACGTCAGCGGGCGGGGCGGCCGAAGCCGTCGAGCACGACGTCGGCGCGCTCCCGCGTGGCGTTGCGGGCGTAGTGCTCGCGCTCCGCGCCCATCCACGCGACCCAGTGCTCGCGCATCTCCTCGCCGTCGCGGTCCAGGCCCCGGCGCAGGCGCAGGGCGTCCGGCGCCTCGACCCAGACCCGCAGCGCGGCGACGGCGTCGGCCTCACGTCGGGCCGCGCCGCACCCCTCGACGACGAGGAAGGGCGCGACGGGCACGTCGTGCCACTCCGCGAACCGGTCCAGCCCCCAGTCGTAGCGCCGGTAGCGGCCGGGCCGACCCGCGCGGAGCGGGCCGAGCACCCACTCCTCGAGCCGGGCCCAGGCCGGCTCGAGGCCGCGCCAGCCCTCGTAGAGGTCGTCCATGTGGAGCACCTGGGCAGGCAGGGCGTCGCCGAGCTGCGCCGCGAGCGTCGTCTTGCCGGACCCCGCGGGGCCGTCCACCACGACGAGCCGGGTGCCCGACGACGGGTCCGCGCCCTCCACGGCCGGCTCGCCGGGGTGGGCGGGCGGCCCGAGGCGCGGGACGGCGTCGTGCACGCGGCGCACGAGGTCCGCGAGGACCGCAGAGCCGACGCTCACCCGTCAGTCCTGGGCCCAGAAGCGGTACTCGGCCGCGCGCTCCTTCGCGGCCTCGAGCTGCTCGGCGACCCGCACGGGGGCCGTGCCGCCGACGGCGTCGCGCGACGCGAGCGAGCCCTCGACGCTCAGCACCTCGCGCACGCCCGGGGTGAGGTGCTCGGAGATGGCGGCGAGGTCGTCGTCGGACAGGTCCCACAGCTCGATGCCGCGCTCCTCGCAGACCCGC
>CAZFUQ010000360.1:0-3545 GCA_964521905.1 uncultured Cellulosimicrobium sp. | reverse complement strand
GGGACAAGCTGGGCGACGTCCCGCAGGACGCGACGGCCGAGCAGCGCCTCTCGCGGGCCCTCGCCCTCGCGCTCACCGGGGCGACGACCGAGAGCACGGAGACCCGCAGCCCCGAGGCGGTCGAGCTCGAGGCCCTGCTCGAGCGCTTCGCGCTCGTCGACGTGGTGTCCGAGCAGACGCTGCCGGCCGACGTGATCCTGCTGCTCTCCGGCCCGGCGCCCCAGCAGGAGACGACCACGGCCGAGGGCGACGAGGTGCCCGCACCGGACACGTACGTCGTCGACATCGAGGTGCAGGTCGCCGTCGCCGCCCAGGAGGTCGCCGAGGCGGCGCTCGTCGCGGGGCCGACGGCGGTCAGCGGCGACGTGGTCTCCACCATCCGGGGTGACGACGAGCTCGCCGCGACCCTCTCCACCGTCAGCGGCACCGAGACCGAGCCGGGCCGCATCAGCGTCCCGCTCGCGCTCGCGGCCCGCATCGCGGACGTGGTCGGTCAGTACGGCTTCGAGGAGAACGCCACGGCCGTGCTCCCGCCGGCCGTCGAGCTCCCGCCCGTGACCCGCACCACGCCGTCCGACGACGGCACGGCCGGCACCGAGGGGACCGCCGCCGACGCGGGCACCGAGGGGACCCCGGCCGACGCCGGTACGGACGTCGAGCAGACGGCCGACGACACCGACGCGGGGGAGGGCTGACGTGGCCCGCCCGCTGCGGACCCTCGCCGCCGCCGGGGTCGCCGCCGTCGTGACCGCGGCGGTGCGCCGCGCCGCCGAGGCCCGCCCGCCCGGCGGTGCCTCCCGGTGGACCCGCACGAACCACCGGGGCGAGCCCATCAGTCTGCTGGAGGGTCCCGCCGTGACCACCGGGCTCGTCGCGGGCACGCTCGCGGCGGGCGGCGACGCGCGCACGCGCAGCGCCGTCGCGCTCGCCACGGCGAGCGCGGGCGCCTTCGGCCTCGTCGACGACCTCGCCGAGGACACCTCGACCCGCACCAAGGGGCTGCGCGGTCACCTGGGCGCGCTCGCGCACGGTCGCGTCACGACCGGCGGGCTCAAGGTCCTCGGCATCGGCGGCTCCGCGCTCGTCGCCGCGGCGATCGGCACGCGGCGCACCGGCGGCGCGTTCGCGCACCTCGTCGACGTCGGGGTGAACGGCGCGCTCGTGGCCGGAACCGCGAACCTGCTCAACCTCCTCGACCTGCGGCCGGGTCGCGCTCTGAAGGCGGCGAGCGTCGCCTCGCTCCCGTTCGTGGGCACCTCCGCGGGCCCCACGACCGGCGCGGTCCTCGGGGCTGCCGCGGCTGCGGCACCCGGTGACCTCGGCGAGCACGACATGCTCGGCGACTGCGGCGCGAACGCGCTCGGTGCGGCCCTCGGCTCGCAGCTCGCCTTCGCCGCGCCCCGGACCGTGCGGTGGCTCGCGCTCGCCGGCGTCGTCGGGCTCACGCTCGCGAGCGAGAAGGTCAGCTTCTCGAAGGTCATCGAGGACGACGACGTGCTGCGGCGCGTGGACGCGTGGGGCCGGCGCCCGGCGTGAGCGCACGGTCGGGGCGGCTGCGCGCCGCCACGGGCACGCTGGCGGGCGCCGCCGCGATGATCACGGTCGTGACGATCGCGAGCCGGCTCGTCGGGTTCGCGCGCTCGCTCGTGCAGTCGGCGGCGGTCGGGACCGAGGGCATCGGCTCGGCCTACACCGCGGCGAACCTCCTGCCGAACGTCCTCTTCGAGGTCGCCGCCGGTGGTGCGCTCGCGGGTTCCGTCGTGCCGCTGCTCGCCGGGCCGATCGCCCGGCGCGCGGGGACCGAGGTCTCCCGGATCGCGTCCGCCCTGCTCGGGTGGACGCTCGCCGCTCTGGTCCCGGTCGGGGCGCTCCTGGCGCTCCTCGCGCAGCCGATCGCCGCGCTCCTCATGCGCGAGCACCCCGAGCTCGTCGACGTCACCGCGACGTTCGTGCGCGTCTTCGCCCTCCAGGTCCCGCTCTACGGCCTCGCGGTCGTGCTCGGGAGCATCCTGCAGGCGCACAAGCGGTTCTTCTGGCAGGCCTTCTCGCCGCTCCTGTCGAGCCTCGCGGTCATCGCCGTCTTCCTCGTGTTCGCCGGCCTGGCGGAGGGGAACCAGAAGGACGTCGCCGCACTGTCGGGTGACGCCATCGCCTGGCTGGGCTGGGGCACGACGGCGGGCGTGGCGGTCCTCGCGCTGCCGCTCGTCCTGCCGGTGCACCGCACCGGGGTCCGGTTGCGGCCGACGCTACGGTTCCCGGGCGGCGAGGGCGTGCGCGCCCGCAACCTCGCGTTCGCGGGGATCGGTGCGCTCGTCGCGCAGCAGCTCTCCGTGCTCGCGATCCTCGGCGCGTCGTACCAGTTCGGTCCCGAGGAGACGTTCCCGACCTACTGGTACGCCCAGCAGGTGTACCTGCTGCCGTACGCCGTGCTCGCGTTCCCGCTGGCGACGAGCACCTTCCCCCGGCTCGCGGAGCACGTCGCGCACGCGCGGCACGACGCCTACCGCCGCCTGCTCGCGACGACGACCCGGACGTTGCTCGTCGTCGCCGCGCTCGGTGCGGCCGCCCTCATCGCCGCGTCCGGCGCGGTCGAGGCGGTGTTCGCACGGATCGCGACGGGTTCGGTCACGGGGCTCGGCGGGGCCGTGGCAGGCATGGCCGTCGGCGTGATCGGCTTCTCGCTGATCCTGCACCTGTCCCGCGCGCTGTACACGATCGACCACCAGCGCGTCGCCGTCGCCGTGACCGCCGCGGGATGGGTGGTCGTCGCGTCGGCCGCGTACGCCCTGCCGGCGGTGACCGGAGCCCGGGACCAGGCCGGGGTGCTCCTCCAGCTCGGTCTCGCGACGAGCATCGGGATGTCGGTCGCGGGAGCCGGGCTGCTCCTGGCGACCCGGCGCCACGCCGGGCCGGAGGCGACGCGCGGCGTCGCGCGCACGCTCGTCGTCGTCGTGGTCGGTCTCGTGCTCGGTGCGGTGGCGGGCTCGATGCTCTCGCGGGCGCTCCTGCCCGACGACGCGGGCTGGCTCCCGGCCGTCGGCGTCGGGGCGCTCGCCGCGGTCGTGGCGGGCGCCGTGGTCGTCGGCGTGACCCTCCTGGGGGACCGGGCGGCCATCCTGGGGCTCGTGCGGCGGGGTTCTGGCCAGGACGGGGACGGCACCGCGTCCTGAGCGGTCGGCGGGCCCGGTGTGACCCGCGACCGTGGCGAGACGCACGGCCCGGCCAGCGTGCCGCCGTCGGGCACGCTGTTAGGATGGAGTTCCGTGGCAGATCATCTGAACCGGCCCTCTTCCCGCCTCAACGCCTCGGGCGCTCGCTCCGAGCACCGCACCGCGCACGTCTTCGTCACCGGTGGCGTCGCCTCCTCGCTCGGCAAGGGCCTCACGGCTTCCAGCCTCGGTCGTCTGCTCCGCTCGCGCGGCCTGCGGGTCACCATGCAGAAGCTCGACCCGTACCTCAACGTCGACCCGGGAACGATGAACCCGTTCCAGCACGGCGAGGTGTTCGTCACCGAGGACGGCGCCGAGACGGATCTCGACATCGGC
>CAZFUQ010000359.1:0-3561 GCA_964521905.1 uncultured Cellulosimicrobium sp. | reverse complement strand
CTCGCCACCGACGGCACGTTCAGCGTGCCCCTCTGATCGTCCGGGCACTTCGCGTTCCGTCGCCGGGCCGCGGACGCTTCGCGGCCAAATGCCCGTCGCGCTGACCGTCGACCGCGCAGGGCGCGTCTCCTACTCCTCGGGGCACACCGGCGGGTCGGTGTCCACCTCGAGCGAGTGGGAGAACGTCATGACGCCCGAGGACATCCGCACGATGCCCGTGGGCACGGGCCTGCTGGCCTACCGCAACCTCAAGCTCGCGCACGTCGACCTGACGCCCTGGTGGAAGCGGGCGGACCGCAAGAAGATCGAGTCAGGGCTGTCCAAGGTCCAGGAGCTCACCGGACGGAGGATGAACTGATGGCCCGCGATGACCTGGTCACCCGTGACGAGCTCGATGCCGCACTCGAGGCCGTGCACGACGACGTCGCCAAGATCGTCGGCGTGCTCGAGGAGCTCGCCGACGGCCCGGGCGGCGCCGGCGGGACCTCGGGCAAGGCCGGCCGGTGGCGCTGGGCCACCCTCGAGCGCGACGACCGGGTCGCGCTCTGGTACGAGCTGCGCGAGTGGGTCCAGTGGTACAACGCCCGGTACGGGCACGCGCACCCCGACTTCTACATCCCGCCGTGCTGGCCCCAGCACCCGATCGCCGTGGAAGAGCTGACCGCGCTCATGGTCTCCCACCAGGCCGCGCACGCCGTCACCGACCCCTCCGACGCGCTGATCGCGTGGCACGACCGGTGGCTGTGGCCCGCGATCACCCGCCTGCACAAGCAGCCCGGGGGCGGGTTCCTGCGGTGCTCCGCGTCGTCCCACGACGTGAAGAACCAGGTCGATGTCAGAGCGATCGCCGATGATGTGTTCGCACGCTACGTCCACGACGACGTCGCAGCACACGACCAGGCGCCCGGCAACGAGGCCGCCCCCGGCGACCAGGAAGCTGCATGAGCATCCCGTACGTCTACTCCATCACCGAGACCCGCGACCGGCTGGGCACCTTCATCGACGAGATGAACTCCGGCAACGCCGGACCCCTCATTCTCGGCCAGCGCGGCGCCCCGAACGGGGCGCTGCTCTCCTTCGAGCTCTTCGACGAACTACGCGACCAGCTTGCCGAGTACGAAGCCGTCGCCCTCGTACCGGCGATGCTTGAGCGCACGATGCACCCAGCCGGCACGACGACGAGCCCGCTGCGCGTGGTCGCCGCCGGCGGCTCGGACACCGAGGTCACGTACTGGCCCGACGTCGTCGCGGACCTGCGCGCCGGGATCTCGCCCGACCTCGTCGACGCGATCGCCGCGGCCGCCGCGGGCGACCTCGACGGCACCGCCCTGGGCGAGCACGAGGCGCTGCGCTGGTTCCTCGTCGTCGCCGGCGACGACACAGCCGCGGTCACCGGCTGGCACCTCATCTGGCGCCACGGCGACGTCGTCGAGCTCATCGCCGCGCACCCCATCTCCGCACTGCTCGCCCGCGCCTGGCAGGCGAGCCCGGAACCAAGTTCCTGAAAGATCCGACCGCTACATGAAGGGCAGCATGTACACCCCACTCCTCCTCGAACCCGACTACATAGAGGTCTGCTGCACGGATAGGGCAGGTCATGGTGTCACCTATCCGTGCAGCAGACCTCGTTAACCTCAAGCCATGTTGGCGGCCAGTGGAACAGTGTCGTCATGACGCTCTATGTGGACGGCGAATGGACGGCATGGTGATTTCTGGGACGGCCGGTAGGGACGAATATCGCATTCAATGCGACGCACGGGCATAATATGACATAACGGACCTTATCGGCCAGGTGTCAGGCTAGTCACAGGCCATAATCCGGGCTACTCTGAGCGCATGAAGACGGTAGCGCTGAGCGAGGCGAAGGACAAGCTGTCGGCCCTGGTGGACGAGGCCGACCGGGAGCACGAGATCATCCGGATCACCCGGCACGGGCGCGGCGCCGCGGTGCTGATGTCCGAGGACGACCTGGAGTCGCTGCGCGAGACGTTGTTCTGGCTGTCCCAGCCCGGCGTGCGCGACGACGTCGACGAGGCGCGTCGCGCGGCCGCCGAGGGCGCCACGACCTCCGGTGAGGACCTGCGGGCGCGGTTCGGGCTGCCGACCCGGTGACCGACGACCGGACGCCGGCGTGGCGGGTCGAGGTCGCTCCCGCCGCCGAGCGGTCGTTGCTGCGCCTGCCGCACAAGATCGCGGCCGCGATCGTCGAGTTCATCACCGTCACCCTGCCGACCAACCCCGAGCGGATGAGCAAGCCGCTGCGCAACGAGCTCGAGGGCCTGCGCTCCGCGCGCCGCGGCGACTACCGCGTGCTGTTCGAGCTCGACTACGGGACCGGGGTGCTGCTCGTGGTCCGCGTCGCGCACCGCGCAGACGCCTACCGGTAGCTGCCCGGTCCCTGGACCTGTACGTCCGCTGCGACGTCGGTGGCTCATGGTGCAATGCGCTCATGAGCGGTCACGTGCACGTGCCGGCGCTCCCGCCGTCCGTCCTGGAGACGGCGGGACGCACGGTCGACGTTGCGCTCCTGGACGCGTTCATCGGCGCGAACGTGGACGGGTGCTTCGCGTGCCAGCTGGTCCTCATGGACGACCTGGTCGCGGACCCCGTCTCCACGGCCCGGCTGGTGGAGCTCGCGTGCATCTCGCTCGACCGGGTCATGGGCGGGCTCCCGGGCAGCGCCCTGTATGACCACGAGCCCGGGCCGGCGAGCCTGGAGTTCCGGCGTCTGGCGCGCGCAGGCCTGCACGACGGCGGCGCGGTGTACCGCGAGTGCGAGCTGATGACGCTCCCCGAGCGGCGCGCGGCCGCCGACACCGCGGTCGACACGCTGGTGGCCGCCGTCAACATGGCCTGACCGAGCGGCGGGACGTGCTCAGATCCGCGGGCCTCGCGGCGATGGCGGCGCGGGCGGGTCGTCGACCCCGCCGGGACGTCGTGCCTGGGCTGCTCGGCCGAGGCGCGCGTTGACCGCGGCCGGGGTGTTCCCGTCGATGTGCCCGCGGGCGCCGGCTTCCTCGCGCACGCGCACGACGCGGCGCACGAGGTCGTCGAGCACGCTGGTCCCGCGGCGGAATCCCTCTCGCGGCGTGTGGGCGTCTGCTTGTAGACTGTCCCCGGAAGCAACGACGGATTGCCCGCGGTTCTCGCCGGTCGTCTGTTGGGCCCCAGGTGTTGCTGCGGCAGCCTGGGGCTGCTTCATGTCTAAGGCCTTTCCCGTGCGGGCGTCCAGCACGGTGAGCACGTCCCGGACGGGCTCGATCCACCGCCCGTCGTCGACAGCGAGGGTGCGGTAGGCCGACCACGCGACGACGTCGGCGGTCCAGAGCATCGGTTCGGTGCCCATGCGCCCGTGGTACAGCGCCACGTTCTGGTCGACGTCCCCTGCCGAGCGCAGCGCTGCGACGGTGCGGCGGTCGGCGCGGTTGAGGGCGTCGTCGCGGTTGCGGTCCGCGACCAGGAGGCGGACGGCGTCTGGTCCGCTGCCGCGGGTGACCTCGCGAGCGGCCGCGGCGAGGCAGCGTCGACCGGGGTGAGCGGCACGATCGCTCGCGCCCTGCC
>CAZFUQ010000358.1:2998-3587 GCA_964521905.1 uncultured Cellulosimicrobium sp. | reverse complement strand
CCGAAGGCTGCGCCCGCGCCGAAGGTCGCCCCGGCGCCCAAGGCCGCTCCGGCCTCGCGCCCGCGGCCCGCTGCCCGGCCGGCCTCGGACTCGAGGCCCGCGGCCCCGCGCCCGGCGACTCCTCGTCCGGCGCCCGCGGCCACGCCCGCACCGGCGTCGTCCGGCGCGGCGAAGCCGGCGGCCCCCCGGCCTGCCGCGCCCAAGCCGGGCGCCCCGCGCCCGGTGCCCAAGCCTGCGCCGCGAGGCAAGGCCGGCTGACGGCCCGCACCACCGACCGAACCTGCTCGGGGTCTCGGCCCACCGGCCCGGACCCGAACACGTCGGCCACCGCGAGGTGGCTGACCGGACACAAGGAGAGACGGCAGTCATGCCGAAGAACAAGACGCACTCGGGTGCCAAGAAGCGCTTCCGCATCACGGGTACCGGCAAGGTCATGCGCGAGCAGGCCAACGCTCGACACCTGCTCGAGCACAAGGCGACCAAGCGCAAGCGCCGCCTCGCCCAGGACCAGGTGGTCTCGCCCGCCGACGTCAAGACCATCAAGAAGCTGCTCAGCAAGTGATCCGGCGCGGTGACGGGACCCGTCGCC
>CAZFUQ010000358.1:0-2988 GCA_964521905.1 uncultured Cellulosimicrobium sp. | reverse complement strand
GTGACCGCAAGGCGCGCAAGGGCGACTTCCGCAAGCTGTGGATCCAGCGCGTCAACGCTGCGTCGCGCGCGCAGGGCCTGACGTACAACCGCCTCATCCAGGGCCTCAAGGCCGCGGGTGTCGAGGTCGACCGTCGCCTGCTCGCGGAGCTCGCGGTCAACGACGTGGCGGCGTTCAACGCGCTCGTCCAGGTCGCGAAGGACGCGCTCCCCGAGGACGTCAACGCGCCGAAGGCCGCAGCCTGACCAGCGACCACGACGCCCCGGACGCCCGGACGGTGCACGGCCCGCTCGACCCCACGCTGACGAATCCTCGCAGCGACCGGGTCAAGACGGTCCGCGCGCTGTCCGGGCGTCTGGCGCGTTCGCGGCACGCTCAGCTCCTCGTCGAGGGGCCGCAGGGCGTGCGCGAGGCGGTGCGTCACGCACCGGAGCGGGTCCGTGACGTCTACGTGAGCCCGGCCGCCGACGGGCGCAACCCGGAGATCGTGGCCGACGCCCGCGCGGCGGGCCTGCACGTCCACCTCGCGACGGCGGAGGTCCTGGCAGCGATGAGCGCGGACGCCCAGGGCGTCCTCGCCGTCGTGCGGGCGCGGGAGCCGCGCCTCGAGGACGTCGTCGCCGAGCTCGCGCGCCCGGGGCGCGCCCGTCCGGCGCTGGTCGCCGTGCTCGCGACCGTGCGCGACCCGGGCAACGCGGGGACGGTGATCCGCGCGGCCGACGCCGCCGGGGCGGACGCCGTCGTGCTCGCGGGCGAGAGCGTCGACGTGCACAACCCCAAGGTCGTGCGGTCGACGGCGGGCTCGCTGTTCCACCTGCCGGTGGTGACCGGGGTGGGACTCGCCGCCGCTCTCGACACGCTGCGGCGCGCAGGACTGCTCGTGCTCGCGGCCGACGGCGCGGGCGACCTCGACCTCGACGACCTCCTCGACGTGGCCGGCGCGGCAGGCACGCCGCCCGACGGCGACCCGGGGGCATCGGTCGATCTCGCGCGGCCGACGGCGTGGGTCTTCGGCAACGAGGCGTGGGGGCTGCCCGAGGCGGACCGCGCGCTCGCCGACGCCGTCGTGCGCGTGCCGATCCGGGGCCGGGCGGAGTCGCTCAACCTCGCGACGGCCGCGACGGTGTGCCTCTACGCCTCCGGCCGGGCGCACCGCCCGTCGCGCCACGGTGCCCCGACGCCGGACGGCGCGGCGTGAGTCTGTTCGCCGCGCTCTTCCCGAGCGCCGCCGTGCTCGACCACCTCGCGCTCGCGCTCTCGGGCGCGCACGCCCAGGAGGCGCGTCGTCCCGACGGCGCGCCGCTCGTCCGGTGGACCCCGCCCGAGCTGTGGCACGTGACCGTCGCGTTCTTCGGGGACGTGCCCGACGGCGCGGTGCCCGATCTCGCGGCGGCGCTCGCCCCGGTGGCCCGGGACGCGTCGTCCCTGTCGTTGCGGCTGCGCGGCGCGGGCGTCTTCGACCGGCGCGTGCTGTGGGTCGGGGTCGGCGGAGACGGCGTCGGGCCGCTGCGCGACCTCAGCGCGGCCGTCTCCGAGGCCGGGGGCGACGCGGGCCTCCGGGTCGACCGGCGGCCCCGGCAGCGCGCGCACCTCACCGTGGCCCGCGCAGCCGCCGGTGCACGCCAGGCGCAGCGTCGCGCACGCGCCGCCGGCCGCCGTCCCGGGGGAGGCGGGGCCGTCGACCTCGCCGCCGGCGACCCGCTCGCCGGTCCGGCCGCCGCGCTGTCCGTCTACGCGGGGCCGGACTGGACCGCGAGCGAGCTCCACCTCGTCGAGTCGGCGTCCGGCGACCTGCCGGGGGACGCCTCGGGCCGTCGTGCGTACCGCACGGTCGAGGTCCTGCCGCTCGACGGCGACCACTGAGCACGGCCGACGACGCAGGCGTCGCCACGGGCCACACCCCCTGCGGGCGCACCGACCGCGGCCGGGGTCGTGGTCGGCACCCCGGCGAGCGCCTGTGCCATGATGACTGTCATGAGCACGCACGGTGGTCGTCGATTTCCCGGGCCCGTCACGGGTCCGCACGACTGACGCGTGCACACCTCTCGCCTGCGGCGGGACGGACCGGGCCCGGACGGGCGCCCTAGAATGACGGCGACGCGCGCACGAGCGCGTCCACGCGCGCGCCCCGTGCGCCGCGCCGCGCGGGCCGACCTCTGAGCAGACACCTGCCCAGGGCGTGGCCCGCTCCCGCAGTCCCGCCCTCGCCAGGAAGGCACGCATGTCCAGCCCTGACGCCGACGTCGTCACCCCCGTCACGGGTGGCGGCGGTCCGGACACCCCGACCGCTCCCTCCCCGCTCGACGCCGACGCGCTGCGGCGCGCGCTCGACGCCGCCCTCGCCGCGATCGCCGCGGCGGGCGACCTCGACGCGCTCAAGCGCGTGCGCACCGAGCACACGGGCGACCGCAGCCCGCTCGCGCTCGCGAACCGGCAGATCGGCTCGCTCGCGCCCGCGGACAAGAAGACCGCCGGCAAGCTCCTGGGCCCGCTGCGCGGGCGCGTGAACCAGGCGCTCGCCGCGCGGCAGGTCGAGCTCGAGGCGGAGCGCGACGAGCGCGTCCTCGTCACCGAGGCCGTGGACGTCACGCTTCCGGTCGACCGCGTGCCGTCCGGCGCCCGCCACCCGCTCGAGACGCTCCAGGAGCGCGTCGCCGACTTCTTCGTCGGCCTCGGCTGGGAGATCGCCGAGGGGCCCGAGGTCGAGTCGGAGTGGTTCAACTTCGACGCGCTCAACTTCGGCGTCGACCACCCGGCCCGCCAGATGCAGGACACGTTCTACGTCGAGGGGAGCGAGCCCGCCGAGGGCGGCGCCCCTGCGCCGTCGAACCTCGTGCTGCGCACGCACACCTCCCCGGTCCAGGCGCGCTCGCTGCTCGAGCGCGGCGTGCCCCTGTACGTCGCGTGCCCGGGCAAGACGTTCCGCACGGACGCGCTCGACGCGACGCACACGCCCGTCTTCCGCCAGGCCCTCGACCTGGTGGAAGA
>CAZFUQ010000357.1:0-3619 GCA_964521905.1 uncultured Cellulosimicrobium sp. | reverse complement strand
GGTACCGCAGCGGCGTCAGTCCTGTCGCCGCAACGAACGACCGTGTCACGGTGCGCGGGCTCGCATGTGCGACGTCGGCGAGGCTTGCGAGCGGCAGCGAATGGTCGAAGTTCTCGTCGATGTGGTCCTGCACGCGGTGGACGAGATCGTCGACGTGCGAGCGATAGCGCAGCAGCGCACTCAACTGTGCCGCATGGCCGTTGCGGCGAGCGAAGACAACCATGTCCCGAGCCGCGTGCGCCGCAACAGCCGGTCCGTGATCGCGCGCGAGGATATGCAGCGCCAGATCGATGCCGCTCGCGATACCCGCAGAAGTCAAGACGCCGTTGTCTTCGGTGAACAGCACATCCGGCACGACACGAGCACGTGGATGGCGGTACGCCAGCTCCTGCTGTATCTCGTGATGAGTCGTGCAACGCCTGCCGTCGAGAAGCCCCGCACGCCCGAGCGCGAACGCCCCCGAGCACACGCTGACCACCGTGCCGCCCGCCGTGTGGTGATCACGCAGGCGCTGCAACGTGACCTCGCTGAACGAGCCAGAACCGTCCCTCAGCGGGGAGCTCCACCCCGGCACCACAATCAGGTCGTCACGATCCAGCTCAGGCCACTCCAGCGACGCCTCCAGCGGCAAACCCTGCCCGGACGGGACGATGTGTTGCTCAGCGACAAAGCTCAGCTCATAGCCGCCGCCGGTCGCCGCAGAGGTGGAGAACACCTGTGCGGGACCGGCGAGATCCAACAGGATCACGCCGGGGGCGAGCAGGAACACGACCCTCGTCATACCGCGACCGCGGCACCCACCCGCTGCGACGTGGTCACGATCGACGCGAATCCACGCCCCCCGAGTACGCTCTCCGTCCGACGCATCAGGTCCTCGCCGGACACCGGACCGTACCCATCCCCCGCCCCGATATCGGACGTCGTCGTGGCATCGGTGACGAACTCCACCTCGAACCCGAGGTCGCTCGCCACCCGCGCCGTCGGCTCGCAGCACTGCTCCGTGCGAATGCCGCAGATCACGACCCGGCGGATGCCGCGCAACATCAGCTGCTGCTGAAGGTTCGTCGTCGTGAACGCGTTGACCGACGTCTTCTGCACCCCGAGCTCCGCATCCAGCGGCGTGAACTCGTCGATCACACGAACGAATCCCAAAGCGGGATCGAAGACACCGCCCGTTCCCGGCTCGGCGTGCGTCACCCACACGATCAGGTCACCCACGACACGCGAATGCTCCACAAGCCTGGTGATGTTTTCGAGCACCCGTGGATTCGCCGTCGCCGCCCAATCATCCGCCCGCTGCCGAAAAGACTCCTGCGCATCGACCACGAGCAGAGCAGTACCGGTCACCTGTGTCATACACCCATCCTGAACGAGTGCGTCAGTGTCGACAAGACACGAACCCGTCGATGAGCGGAACGATCCGGTCACGCAGGATCCGCGAATCGACTCGTCGCTTCACTTCTCACGGCCGAAGCGGCGACAACGCTGGGACCTCCACGAGAGCTTCGAGCACGGCATCGAGTGTGGGGCCCGCGCTCAGGATGCGACTGTGTCCATACCCTTCTGTCTCCGTCAGCCGGACCTGATCTCCACGACGAGCGGCGATTCGTCTGACTTCGCCGATATGAGCCCAGCTGTCGGAGCGATCGTGAATGTAGGTGAGCCGCAGTTCGGGCGACAAGTCCAGCGCGCTGGTGTCGAAGCGGTCGTAAGCGTCGGGGGCCGTATGACGCAGGCGGCGGGCATACCAGTCTTCGTGGAGACTCCGAGCCCGGTCGCCGAGTCCCACGTTGCTGGCGAACGTCTCATTGAGGTATCGGAACCGGGTGACCGCTGCAATGGCGATGAGGTGTCGCGTGATGTCCCTCTCCACGGCTGCGGTCAGCGCTGCGAGCGAGCCGACTGAGTGCCCTATGACAGCGTGGAACGGTGCCGGCTCGCGCTCAGCGAGCGCAGTGACGATTGCGTGATAGTCACCGATGTTCGTGCGTCGTCCGGGTGAGTCACCGCAGCCGGGGGCGTCGAACGAGACCACCCGGAACCCTTCGAAACGCAGGTCACGGATGAGTGTGGCGAACTGTGACGTGCGTCCTCGCCACCCGTGCACGAGTAGAACCGTCTTCTCGCCGGTGCCCCACTCGTAGGTGACCACCTTGCGGCGGCCCACAGTGAGGATGGAGCGCCGCGCCTGCTCATGTGTGGCGCGTTCATACTCACGCACTCGCCGACGCGCACCCACTCGAGCGAAGAGCGGGTAGGTCACCGCCGCCGCAAGCGGGGGCGATATCCGGTCGATGACGCGCACAGCGCGTCGGACAGGTGAGTTCAGACCGGACATCGTGTCTCCTAACAGTACGAACGACCGTACGATTAACTATGTGGACGACTGTACTGTTATTCTGCTGAGATGACAACCGTGATCGATGGGCGCCGCGCCCGTGGGGATCGCTCCCGGAACGCGGTCCTTGCCGTTGCGACGCAACTCGCGAGCACAGACGGGCTCACCGGGGTCTCCATCGCACGACTCGCAGCCGAGACGTCGTCGAGCAAGAGCGGCGTCGCGGCACTCTTCGGCTCGAAGGAGAACCTGCAGCTCGCGGTCGTGGACGACGCACTGCGCATCTTCATGGACGTCGTCGTGAGGCCCGCCCGCACTAAACCTCGTGGCCTCGAACGCCTGTGCGCACTCGTTCGAGCATGGATCGACTACTCAGAGAGACGCACCTTCCGCGGCGGATGCTTCTTCCTCGCCGCGTCGGCGGAGTTCGCCTCCCACCCCGGAGTCGTCCGCGACGCGATCACCGAGGCATCGGATCGCTGGCGCTCCTACCTCGAGATCCAGATCGACCAGTCCATCGCCGACGGCACATTTCCACGACTCGATGACGCCCACCAACTCAGCTTCGAGCTCGAAGCGCTGCTCTCTCACGCAAACGCCGAGTCGATCCTGCACGGCACCACCGAGCCCTACCGGCGCGCCGAGTGCGCGATCACCGATCGCCTCCGGTACCTCGGTGCCGACCAAGGAGCTCTCGACCGGCTTCGTGCACGCGCGAGGGGGCAGGCATGATCAACACCGAGTTCGCGCGCGATCTCCTCATCATCGCGGCACTGTTCAGCACCGTGACCATCGTCTGGGCGGGCTGGGCACAGGAGCGTCCGCCGGCAGGAATCGCCTAGCGGAACATCCTGGGCGCGCTCAGCGTCGCCCGCCTGGTGCTTCTGGGCCGCCGCATCCGGTGAACTGGAACCTGCTGACGGCCGACGAGGTCGGGGCGGAATGGCTTGAACTGCATCGGTGGGTGAACTGGCTTCGCCATGCCTACGGCCTGTCCGCGAACGTCATTCCGCCGTTCTGGCACCGCCACCCCGAACTGCTCTGGGAGCTGTCCGTACTGCACCTGCACTGGCTGTGCGCCTACGACCCTGACCAGAACGGTTCCGCACCGATCGGTTGGCATCGCGTTTTCGTCGATGCGAAGCAGCGGCTCCGTGACTGGGTCGCTGCCTCTGTCACCCGGTTGGATCGTGACCGTCCGACCCGGCAAACCGTCTGGCCCGGTGAGCCTCCCGCACCGTCGGTAAAGAACGTCGTGATCCTGGACCGAGCGGCGGACTT
>CAZFUQ010000356.1:0-3631 GCA_964521905.1 uncultured Cellulosimicrobium sp. | reverse complement strand
CCGACGACGTCGCGGGCGCCGACCTCGTGCACTCGCACACCTGGTACGCGAACCTCGGGGGCCACCTCGCGGGGCTCCTGCACGGGGTCCCCCGAGGTTCGCGTACCAGGTGTGCGAGTGCACGAGGTCGGCGCCCGCGACGTCGTCGGCCATCTGGAGGTCGACGCCGAACGTCCCGAGCGCCGGGTTGGCCTCCGTCAGGAGGCTCGGCACGGAGTACCCGGTGACGTCGTCCTCGCCGCGCGGGCCGTCGAAGCAGCGCACGCGCACGTCCACGTGGTGGCGCAGGACGGCGGACAGCTCGGCGACGTGCACGCCGGCGCCGCCGTACACGTGCGGGGGGTACTCACGGGTCAGCAGGTCGACTCTCACGCGCCACACGGTAGCCGAGTCGACCATCATGCGGGTCGTGCTGCACGGTCGTGCCCGCAGGGACTACGGTCTGGGCATGGCCGCCGCACCACGAGTCCTCGCCATCGTCCTCGCCGGGGGCGAGGGCAAGCGCCTCATGCCGCTCACCGCGTCCAGGGCCAAGCCCGCGGTGCCGTTCGGCGGCATCTACCGCCTCGTGGACTTCGCGCTGTCCAACCTCGTGAACTCGCACTACCTGCACATCATCGTGCTCACGCAGTACAAGTCCCACAGCCTCGACCGGCACATCACGAAGACGTGGCGCATGTCGTCGCTCCTGGGCAACTACGTGGCCCCGGTGCCGGCGCAGCAGCGGGTCGGCAAGCACTGGTACCTCGGCAGCGCCGACGCGATCTACCAGTGCCTCAACATCATCGACGACGAGCGCCCGGACATCGTCGTCGTCGTGGGCGCGGACCACGTGTACCGCATGGACTTCTCCCAGATGGTCGACGCGCACGTCGAGTCGGGCGCACAGCTCACCGTCGCGGGCATCCGGCAGCCGATCTCCATGGCGGACCAGTTCGGCGTCATCGAGACGGACCCGAAGGACCCGACGAGGATCGCGGCGTTCCGCGAGAAGCCGAAGGACCCCGTCGGCCTCACGGACTCGCCGGGCGAGGTGCTCGCGTCGATGGGCAACTACGTCATCGACACCGACGCGCTGATCGAGGCCGTGACGTCGGACGCCGCGAACGCGGACTCGCGCCACGACATGGGCGGCGACATCGTGCCGGCGTTCGTCGAGCGCGGCACCGCCGCGGTGTACGACTTCCTCCGCAACGACGTCCCCGGCTCGACCGACCGCGACCGCGACTACTGGCGCGACGTCGGGACGATCGACTCGTACTACGACGCGAACAAGGACCTCATCTCCGTCACGCCGGTGTTCAACCTCTACAACGAGGAGTGGCCGCTGCACACCGGGTACACCGGGCTGCCTCCCGCGAAGTTCGTGCACGCGGGGCGCGGCCGCCTCGGCCACGCCGCGGACTCGATCGTCTCGCCCGGCGTCATCATCTCCGGAGCGACGGCGGTCGGTTCGGTCCTGTCGCCCGGGACCTACCTGCACTCGTGGGCCTCGGTCTCCGACTCCGTCCTCATGGACGGCGTCCAGGTGAACCGCCACGCGCAGATCCACCGCGCGATCATCGACAAGAACGTCGTGGTGGGCGAGCAGGCGCGCATCGGGCTCGACCCCGAGCAGGACCGCGCGCGCGGCTTCACCGTCACCGAGTCCGGCATCACGGTCGTCCCGAAGGGCACGGTCGTCGAGTGACCCCCGCCGCGACCGGCGTCGTGCGCGACGCCGGTCGCGCCGCCACCCTGCCCGACGACCTCTCCGACGCCGGGCCGAGCCCTGCCCCGCACGAGACCGACACCACGAGGAGACTCCCCGTGACCCCCGAACCCACGAGCGGCGCCGTCCGGCTCCTCGTCCTGGACGTCGACTCGACACTCATCGAGCAGGAGGTCATCGAGCTCCTCGCGGACCACGCGGGCACGCGTGCGGAGGTCACCGAGGTGACCGAGCGCGCGATGCGGGGTGAGCTCGACTTCGGCGCCTCGCTGCGCGAGCGCGTCGCGACCCTCACGGGCGTTCCCGTCGAGGCGTTCGACGACGTGCGGGCGCGCGCGACGTTCACGCCCGGGGTGCGCGAGCTCGTCGCGGAGGCGCACCGCCGCGGCTGGGAGGTCGCTCTCGTCTCGGGCGGGTTCGAGGAGATCGTCGCCGACCTCGCCGCCGAGCTGGGGATCACGCGCTTCCGGGCGAACCGGCTCGAGGTCGCGGGCGGCCGGCTCACGGGCCGGACCACCGGCCCCGTCGTCGACCGGGCGGCGAAGGAGGTCGCCCTGCGCGAGTTCGCCGCCGAGCTCGGCCTGCCGATGAGCGCGACGATCGCCGTGGGCGACGGCGCGAACGACCTCGACATGATCGACGCCGCGGGCATCGGCGTCGCGTTCGCCGCGAAGCCCGTCGTGCGGGCCCAGGCGCCGCACGCCGTGGACGGTCCGCGGATCGACGCGGTGCTGGCCGTCGTCGACCGCGTCGACGACGGCCGCTGAGCCCCCAGGGTCCTCGTCAGCCGGCGCGGCGCCGGGTCAGGACGGCCGTCCGACGTACGTCAGCCGGGACGCCTGCGGCCCCCACGCGTCCCACGACGTCGGCGCCTCGAGCACGCTGTAGGTCGCGGTCGGCACGCCGACGCGCACCTGGGCGAGCGCGCCGCCGTCGGACGACGGGTCGGCGAGGTACGACGCCGTCGCCGCCATCGTGGGCTCGTGGCCCACGACCAGCAGCGTGCGCACCCGCGAGTCCGTCGCGCGCACGAGGTCCAGCACGTCGTCGACGTCCGCCGCGTACAGGTCGTCGCTCACCAGGACGTCGGGCCGCACGTCACCGAGGTGGGCCGACAGGAGCTCCCACGTCTGACGCGTGCGCAGCGCGGAGGAGCACAGCACACGCTCGGGGACGAGCCCCGTCTCGCGCAGCGCCCCGCCGACGCGACCGGCCTGGCGCCGCCCGTTGAGGGCGAGGGGCCGCAGCACGTCGTCGACGTACCCGCCGCCGGGCTCCGCCTTCGCATGGCGCAGGAGGACGAGGCGACGGGTGCCGCCGTCCGAGGTCTCCGCGCCCATGCTCTTCTCCTTGCTCACAGCCCCATGGCGTGCACGCCGCCGTCGACGTGCACGATCTCACCGGTCGTCGCCGGGAACCAGTCGGACAGGAGCGCGACGACGGCGCGGGCCGCGGGCTCGGCCGTCGACTGGTCCCAGCCGAGGGGGGCGCGCTGGGGCCAGCCGTCCTCCATCTGCGCGAAGCCGGGGATCGACTTGGCCGCCGTCGTGCGGATCGGGCCCGCGGAGACGAGGTTGGCACGGATGCCGTCGGGACCGAGGTCGCGCGCGAGGTAGCGGTTCGCGGACTCGAGACCCGCCTTGGCGACACCCATCCAGTCGTAGACCGGCCACGCGAACTGCGCGTCGAAGGTCAGCCCGACCAGCGCACCGCCGTCGGTCATGAGCGGCTTGGCCGCGACCGCGAGGGACTTGTAGGAGAACGTCGAGACCTGCAGCGCCGTGGCCACGTCCTCCCACGTCGCGGAGAGGAAGTTCCCGCCCATCACGCTCTGGGGCGCGAAGCCGATGGAGTGCACGACGCCGTCGAGCGAGTCCACGTGCTCACGCACCGCGTCCGCGAGGCCCGCGAGGTCCTGGT
>CAZFUQ010000355.1:0-3650 GCA_964521905.1 uncultured Cellulosimicrobium sp. | reverse complement strand
GCGCCGCCTGGAGCATCGTCAGCTCGTAGCGGTCGGTGAGGAGCGCGGTCGACGCCGTCGGCAGGTACGACGGTCGGTCCGGCGGGGGCAGCGGAGCGGTGTTGTCGGTCACGGGGAGGGCGACGCTGCCCGGGTCGGCGAGGCTCATGCGTCAACGGTAGGGCAGGAGCGCGGCAGGGGTCGTCCCGACGCCTCCGCCGTTGGCACCTCTTGCCCTGTCGGCCTTGCTGCCGCAGCTCATGCCGGTCCCGGCTGAGCGCACTGCGCCCGGGCAGGCCCGGCAGGTCCGGCGTGCCCGCGAATACAGTGGGGGGCGTGAGTCCCCAGCCGATCCTCGCCCGCGCCGTCGACGCGCAGGCATCCGTCACCGTGCCCGAGGAGGCGACACGCGCCGAGACGACCGTCGTCCCCGACCGCCCGTGGGTCACGCTGGTGTGGAACGACCCCGTGAACCTCATGAGCTACGTCGCCTACGTGTTCGAGTCGTACTTCGGGTACTCGTCGGCGCGGGCCAACGAGCTCATGATGCAGGTGCACCACGAGGGCCGGGCCGTCGTGTCGACGGGGGACCGGGAGCGCATGGAGGTGGACGTGCAGGCGATGCACTCGTTCGGGCTGTGGGCGACGATGCAGCGGGACGGCGAGCAGTGAGGCCGTTCCGGGCCGAGGCCCAGGGATACGTGGCGGAGCTCGAGCCGTCGGAGCGGATCGTGCTGGCCCAGCTCGCGGGCGACGTGGCGCAGATGCTCCAGGAGGGCGTGCCCGACGGCGCCGCGGGGCGGCCCGGCCAGGGCGGTGACGTGCCCGACGACGCATGGTCGCCTCCGGGCTGGACCGGGCCCGTGCCGGGGGCGCTCGTGGGGGACGGCGCCGAGGCGGCCCCGCCGCTCGACCCGGCCGTCCGTCGTCTGCTCCCGGACGCGTCCGACGACGTCGAGGTCGCCTCGGAGTTCCGTCGGTTCACGCAGGACGACCTCGCGGCCCGGAAGGTCGCGCGGCTCGTGCTGCTGGGCGGGATGCTGGTCGACTCCGAGCCTGCGGAGGCGGCGCCGTTCGTCGTGGGCCGGGACGAGGCGGAGGACGTCGCGGGCGCGTTGACGGACGTGCGGCTCGTGCTCGCGGAGCGGCTCGACCTGCGCAGCGACGAGCAGGTCGAGGGCCTGTACGACGAGCTCGAGGCCGAGCCGGAGGACGGCCCGGGGGACGCCCACGAGGGTGGCGCCCCGCGCCGGTTCCTCGTGAGCGTGTTCCTCCTCACGGGTCTGCTGCAGGAGTCGCTCGTCGACGGGATGCTGGCCGACCTGCGCGCCGGCCGGGGCGGCCCCCGCGCGGGCCGCGAGTCCTGACACCCGCGCCGGCGCCGGCCCAGGGGCCCGGGGTGGCTGCCGGGGCGCGTCCGGCTGTGGGCGCTGCCACATCCCTGGGCGGGCGGTTCGGTGCGCCCCGGGGACGACCGCGCCAGTAGTCTCGTGCGGGTGAACGACGCTCCCATCGGGATCTTCGACTCAGGTGTGGGTGGCCTGACGGTGGCCCGCTCGATCCTCGACCAGCTGCCGAACGAGTCCCTGCTGTACCTCGGTGACACGGCGAACAGCCCGTACGGTCCCAAGCCGCTCGCGGCGGTGCGGGCGATGGCGCTCGCGGTCATGGACCAGCTCGTCGACGACGGCGTGAAGATGCTCGTCATCGCGTGCAACTCCGCGACGGCCGTCGCGCTGCCGGACGCGCGCGAGCGGTACACGGTGCGGCGCGGGATCCCCGTCGTCGAGGTCATCCTGCCGGCCGCCCGGCGCGCGGTGCTCGCGACGCGGTCCGGCCGCATCGGCGTCATCGGGACCAAGGCCACGATCGACTCGCGCGCGTACGAGGACGCTTTCGCCGTCGCGCCGGGGGTGGAGGTCACGTCGAAGGCGTGCCCCGCGTTCGTCCCGCTCATCGAGCAGGGCATCACCTCGGGCCCCGAGGTGATGGCGGTCGCGCACGAGTACCTCGACCCGGTCCGGGCCGCGGGCGTCGACACCCTGGTGCTCGGCTGCACGCACTACCCGCTGCTGACCGGCGCGATCTCGTACGTCATGGGGGAGGAGGTCACGCTCGTCTCGAGCGCGGAGGAGACCGCGAAGGACGTGTACCGCACGCTCGTCGCGCACGACCTCGAGCGCTCGCGCGAGGCGGGCCCGCCCCGGCACCGGTTCCTCGCGACGGGCAGCGCCGAGCCGTTCGAGCACCTCGCACGACGGTTCCTCGGGCCCGAGGTGCTCAGCGTGGAGGCGGCCTGATGCGCCTGGTCACGGTCGGGTGCTCGGGCTCCTTCGCCGGGCCGGCCTCGCCCGCGTCGTCCTACCTGGTCCAGGTCCCGGCCGCCGAGGCGGCCGCCGCGGGGTTCGAGGAGCGCGACTGGAACGTCGTGCTGGACCTCGGCAACGGGGCGCTCGGGGCGCTGCAGCGGTTCGTCGACCCGCTCGACCTGGACGCGGTCGGCCTGTCGCACCTGCACCCCGACCACTTCGTCGACGTGTGCGGACTGTACGTGTACCTGCGCTACCACCCGGAGCGCGGCTCGGCGCGCACCGGCGTCCCGAGCAGGCTGGCGGTGCTGGGCCCGTCCGGCACGGCGGCGCGCGTCGACGCGACGTACGGCGGCGGGGACGGACTGACCGACGAGCTCGACGTGCGGCGCTGGGAGCCCGGGGTGCCCGTGCGGGTGGGGCCGCTGACGCTCGAGCCGTACCGCGTCCTCCACCCCGTCGAGGCGTACGGCGTGCGCGTCACCGGGCCGTCGGCGCTGCGCCCGGGGGAGCGGGCCGTGCTCGCGTACACGGGTGACACCGACGTGTGCGAGGGCGTGGTCGAGCTCGCGCGCGACGCCGACCTGCTGCTCTCGGAGGCGGCGTTCCACGAGGGCCGCGACGACGGCGTCGAGCGTGGCATCCACCTCACCGGGCGGCGCGCCGGCGAGGTCGCTGCGGCCGCGGGCGCGCGCCGGCTCGTGCTCACGCACCTGCCCGCCTGGAACGACCCGCAGCGCTCGCTCGCCGAGGCGCGCGAGGTCTACACCGGCCCCCTCGACGTCGCGACGACCGGCGCGGTCTTCGACCTCTGACCGCTGAGTGCATGAAATAGTCGCGCCCAGGCCCCGGCGACGCGACTATTTCACGCACTCAGCGGGTGCCGGGGGGTCGGTAGGGTGGCGACATGACCTCCTCCGACTCCTCCCTGGTCGTGCGTGCCGATGGCCGCGCGACCGACCAGCTCCGGCCTGTGACCATCACCCGCAACTGGCTCGACCAGGCCGAGGGGAGCGTGCTCGTCGAGTTCGGGCGTACGCGCGTGCTGTGCGCGGCGTCGTTCACCGAGGGTGTGCCGCGCTGGCGCAAGGGCTCGGGCGAAGGGTGGGTCACCGCGGAGTACGCGATGCTCCCGCGCGCGACCAACGAGCGCAGCCAGCGCGAGTCGGTCAAGGGCAGGATCGGCGGGCGCACGCACGAGATCTCCCGCCTCATCGGGCGCTCGCTGCGGGCGATCATCGACGTCTCGGCGCTCGGCGAGAACACGATCGTCCTCGACTGCGACGTCCTGCAGGCCGACGGCGGCACGCGCACCGCCGCGATCACGGGCGCCTACGTCGCGCTCGCCGACGCCGTCGCGTG
>CAZFUQ010000354.1:0-3696 GCA_964521905.1 uncultured Cellulosimicrobium sp. | reverse complement strand
GCCCGTCATGGAGGGCAAGGCCGCGCTCTTCAAGCAGTTCGCGGGCGTCGACGCGTGGCCCGTGTGCCTCGACACGACCGACACCGAGGAGATCATCCGCACGGTCAAGGTGATCGCACCCGTGTACGGCGGCATCAACCTCGAGGACATCTCCGCGCCCCGCTGCTTCGAGATCGAGCGTCGCCTGCGCGCCGAGCTCGACATCCCGGTCTTCCACGACGACCAGCACGGCACGGCGATCGTCGTGCTCGCCGCGCTGACGAACGCGTTGCGCGTCGTGGGCAAGAGGATCGAGGACGTGCGGATCGCCGTCTCGGGCGTCGGCGCCGCCGGATCCGCGATCATCTCCCTGCTCCGCGGGCAGGGAGCCCGGCACATCGTGGCGTTCGGCAGGAGCGGGGCGATCCACGCCGGCGCGAACCTCGCGGACGAGCACCGCCGTCGGCTCGCCGGGACGACCAACGCCGCAGGCTTCACCGGGACGCTGCGCGAGGGTCTCGTCGGCGCGGACGTCTTCGTCGGCGTCTCGGGCCCGAACATCCTCACGGGCGACGACATCGCGACCATGGCCGACGACGCGATCGTCTTCGCGCTGGCCAACCCGACGCCGGAGGTGGACCCGATCGCCGCGGCCCGGCACGCGACGGTCGTCGCGACGGGGCGCAGCGACTTCCCGAACCAGATCAACAACGTGCTCGCGTTCCCCGGGCTGTTCCGCGGCCTGCTCGACGTCGGGGCGAGCGAGATCTCGGACGAGATGCTGCGGGCCGCGGCGATCGCGATCGCGGACGCCGTCGCACCCGCCGAGCTCAGCGCGAGCTACATCGTGCCCAGCGTGTTCGAGCCCGAGGTCTCGAAGGCCGTCGCCCGTGCCGTCGCCGAGGTCGCGGAGCGCGCTCGTGCGGAGCAGGCTCAGGGGAGCAGCGCGTCGGGCCACCACGTCGGGTCGGCGTCGCCGGCCTGAGCCCGTTCTCGCTCGCCAGCGCGCCCCGCCCGCAGAAAGGACAGCACCATGACCACCACGGCCGTCACCGTCCACGGACCCTCCGTCGAGCGGTCCGACGAGATCCTCACGCCCGCCGCGCTCGACTTCGTCGCGGCGCTCCAGCGGCGCTTCGGCGCCCGCCGGGACGAGCTGCTCGTCGCCCGCGCCGCCCGCCGCGAGGAGGTCGCGCGCACCGGGCGGCTCGACTTCCTCCCCGAGACCGCCGACGTCCGTGCGGGGGACTGGACGGTCGCGGCGGCACCCGCCGACCTCCAGGACCGCCGCGTCGAGATCACCGGCCCACCGACACCGAAGATGGCGATCAACGCCCTCAACTCGGGCGCGAAGGTGTGGCTCGCAGACCTCGAGGACGCGTCGACGCCGCACTGGAGGAACGTCGTCGGTGGACAGGTCGCACTGCACGACGCGACGCGCCGCACGCTCGCGTTCACGTCGCCCGAGGGCAAGCAGTACGCGCTGCGACCCGAGACCGACGCAGAGCCGCTCGCCGTCATGGTCGTGCGCCCGCGCGGGTGGCACCTCGACGACGTGCACCTGGTGGTGGACGGGACACCTGCCGTCGGCGCGCTCGTCGACTTCGGCCTGCACTTCTTCCACAACGCCGCCGAGCTCCTCGCGCGCGGCTCGGGGCCTTACTACTACCTGCCCAAGACGGAGTCGCACCTCGAGGCGCGCCTGTGGGACGACGTCTTCACGTACGCGCAGGAGGCGCTCGGCATCCCGCACGGGAGCGTCCGCGCCACGGTCCTCGTCGAGACCATCCCGGCCGCGTTCGAGATGGACGAGATCCTCTACGAGCTGCGCGACCACGCGTCGGGCCTCAACGCCGGGCGCTGGGACTACCTGTTCTCGATGATCAAGTACTTCCGCGACTCGGGGCCGTCCTTCACGCTCCCCGACCGCGGCGACCTCACGATGACCGCGCCCTTCATGCGTGCGTACACCGAGCTGCTCGTGCAGACGTGCCACGAGCGCGGGGCGTTCGCGATGGGCGGCATGGCGGCGGTGATCCCGAACCGGCGCGAGCCCGAGGTCACCGCGCGGGCGTTCGACAAGGTGCGGGCCGACAAGCAGCGCGAGGCGAACGACGGGTTCGACGGTTCGTGGGTGGCGCACCCCGACCTCGTGCCCGTGTGCCGCGAGGTGTTCGACGCAGTGCTCGGCGAGCGTCCGAACCAGCTCGACGAGCAGCACCCGGAGGTCCACGTCACGGCCGAGCGGCTCCTCGACGTGTCGACGGCCGGGGGAGACATCACCGAGGCCGGGCTGCGCAACGACCTCTACGTGTCCGTCGCGTACGTCGCGGCCTGGCTCGCGGGCAACGGCGCGGTGGCGATCCACAACCTCATGGAGGATGCCGCGACCGCGGAGATCTCGCGCTCGCAGGTCTGGCAGTGGGTCCGCTCCGGCGCGTCGTTCACCGCGGGCGAGAGCGCCGGCACGACGATCACCGCCGACCTGGTCCGCACGCTCCTGGGCGAGGAGACCGCGCGGCTGCGCGACGACGTCGGGCACGAGGCGTACGACGCCGGGCCCTACGGCCGGGCCGCGGCGCTCGTCGAGGACATCGCGCTGAACGAGCACTACGTCGACTTCCTCACGCTGCCCGCGTACGAGGACGTGGTCGCGCACGAGCAGGACGCATCCTGATGCCGGCGGGGGTCGGTGGGGGCTCCGGGACGGGCTTCGACGAGCAGGGAGTCGCCGCGCTGCACGCGACGCTCGACGGCCTGCTCGCGCCGTGGGACGCGGAGCTCGAGGCGCGCTACCCGGGCGACGACGGGTCGCGCCAGCCCGTGCACACCGTCTACGTGCCGGGCGACCGGTACACCGCGGGGCTGGTCCCCGAGTGGGCGGCGCGGGCGCGCGAGGCGGTCGACACCGCGGACGCTGCGGGCGGCGGTGCAGGCGCAGTGCGTCGCCTCGTCGACCTGCTGGGCATCGGTGCGGGGAGCGACGACCTCGCGGACGCCGTCGCCGAGCGCGTGCGTGCCAAGCTCGCCGTCGAGGCGATCGAGGACCTGCGCATCGACTTCGAGGACGGGTTCGGCGACCGCGGGGACGCGGCCGAGGACGCCGCGGTCACGGCCGCGGCGCGCGAGCTCGCCCGGGCCGAGGTGCAGGGCACCGCCACGCCGTTCAGCGGGATCCGCATCAAGTGCCTCGAGGCCGCGACGCGACGTCGCGGCGTGCGCACCCTCGCGCTGTTCGTCGCGGAGCTCGTCGCGGCCCGCGTGGCCGCAGGTCTCGCGGGGCTGCCCGACGGCTTCGTCGTCACGCTCGCCAAGGTCACCGCGCCGCAGCAGGTCGAGGCGATGGCGCTCGCGTGCGAGCGCGTCGAGGAGGCGAACGGCCTGGAGCCGGGCAGCCTGCGGTTCGAGGTGCAGGTCGAGACGCCGCAGGCGCTGCTCGCGGCCGACGGCACGGCGACCGTCGCGCGGCTCGTCCACGCGGCGCCCGGCCGCGTCACCGCGCTGCACTACGGCACGTACGACTACTCGGCGTCGCTCGGCATCGCGGCGGCGTACCAGTCCATGGAGCACCCCGCGGCGGACCACGCGAAGTCGGTCATGCAGCTCGCGGTCGCGGGCACGGGCGTGCGACTGTCGGACGGCTCGACCAACGTGCTCCCGGTCGGCGACCCGCAGGCCGTCGACTCGTTCATGGCGGACAACGTGGCCAATGCGGAG
>CAZFUQ010000353.1:0-3698 GCA_964521905.1 uncultured Cellulosimicrobium sp. | reverse complement strand
GTTCGGCAAGCTCAAGGTCTACGCGGGTGCCGAGCACCCGCACGCCGCGCAGCAGCCGAAGCCGTTCGAGATCACCCAGGTCGCGCAGTAATCGCCGCCCAGGCGATGCGCACAGAGAGACGCGAGGACACACCCGTGGCCGAGACCACCGTCGACACCGACACCCTGGGCGACGAGACGCCCAGCACCTACACCTCCGAGTCCGCCGCCCCCACGGGCCGCGGGCAGAGCATCACCGCCCCCGGCCAGGCCCTGGGCCGCCGCAAGGAGGCCGTGGCGCGCGTGCGCCTCGTGCCCGGCACCGGGCAGTGGAAGATCAACGGGCGCGAGCTCGAGCAGTACTTCCCGAACAAGGTTCACCAGCAGCTCGTGAACTCCCCGCTGAAGCTGGTCGACGTCGAGGGTCGCTTCGACATCATCGCCCGCATCAGCGGCGGCGGCACCTCCGGCCAGGCCGGTGCGCTGCGCCTCGGCATCGCTCGCGCGCTCAACGCGATCGACGCCGAGAACAACCGCCCGGCGCTGAAGAAGGCCGGCTTCCTCACTCGCGACGCCCGCGTCGTCGAGCGCAAGAAGGCCGGTCTCAAGAAGGCCCGCAAGGCACCGCAGTACTCCAAGCGCTGATCCTGCGCCGTGCGCTCGTCGGCCCCGGTGGACACCGTCCACCGGGGCCGACGGCGTTTGTGAGGAACGGTGACCAAGTGCCCGCTCGTGGCGGGTGCGCACAGGTGGTCGTACGGTCGGCGTACGGCCGGGTGAGGGAAGGACTTCCATGGGACGGCTGTTCGGCACCGACGGGGTGCGGGGTCTCGCGAACGGGAACGTGACGGGCGAGCTCGCCCTCGAGCTGGGAGTGGCCGCCGCGCGCGTGCTCGCGAGCGGGCAGGAGCAGGGGCACCGCCCGCGCGCGGTCGTCGGCCGGGACACGCGCGTGTCCGGCGAGTTCCTCGGCTCGGCGCTCATCGCGGGGCTCGCGAGCGCGGGGGTCGACGTGAAGGACGTCGGCGTCCTGCCGACGCCCGCGGTCGCCTACCTGACGAGCACCATGGACGTCGACTTCGGCGTCGTGATCTCGGCGTCGCACAACCCGATGCAGGACAACGGGATCAAGTTCCTCGCGCGCGGTGGGGTCAAGCTCGACGACGCGGTCGAGGACCGGATCGAGGCCCTCCTGGGGCAGGGGTGGGAGCGCCCGACCCATGACGGCGTCGGCCGGGTCTCGCCCGACTCGGGTCGTGCGGGCGGTGCCTACGTCGAGCACCTCATGGCGAGCATCGGGGCCGACGAGGACCACAAGCCCCTCGCCGGGCTGCGGATCGCGGTCGACTGCGCGAACGGTGCGGCGAGCGACGTCGGCCCGGCCGCCCTGCGCGCGGCCGGCGCGGACGTCGTGGTCATCAACGCGAGCCCCGACGGCCGCAACATCAACGCCGCGTGCGGGTCCAACCACCCCGAGCAGCTCCAGGCGGTCGTCGTGGCCTCCGAGGCCGACTTCGGCGTCGCGTTCGACGGCGACGCCGACCGCTGCGTCGCCGTCGACCACGGCGGCACGATCGTCGACGGCGACCAGATCATGGGCGTCCTCGCGCTCGCGCTCCAGGAGGAGGGCGAGCTCCCGCACGACACGCTGGTCGTGACGGTCATGAGCAACCTCGGCCTCCTCCTCGCCATGCGCGACGCGGGCATCGCGACCGTCCAGACCGCCGTCGGCGACCGGTACGTGCTCGAGGAGATGCGCGCCCACGGCTACGGCCTCGGCGGCGAGCAGTCGGGCCACATCATCCTGTCCCGGTACGCGACGACGGGCGACGGCATCCTCACGGCGCTCCAGCTCGCGGCCCGCGTGCGAGCCACGGGCCAGAAGCTCGCGGACCTGGCGGGCGTCGTGCGGCGCCTCCCGCAGACGCTCGTCAACGTCCCGGGCGTCGACAAGTCCCGGGCGTCGACCGACGCCCCCCTCCTGGCGGCCGTCGCCGACGCCGAGCGTGGCCTGGGCGAGACCGGCCGGGTGCTCCTGCGCCCGTCGGGCACCGAGCCGCTCGTGCGCGTCATGGTCGAGGCGGCGACGCAGCAGCAGGCCGACGCGGTCGCGGCGCAGCTCGCGGCCGTCGTGCGCGAGCGGCTCGCGCTGTGACGCGCACGAGCGGCCCGGGAGCCGTCCGGTGAGCGTGCGGCAGGGGGTCGACGAGACGCTGCGCGAGCACGTGCTCGCACTCCTGGACGCCTACGACGGCGGCGTACTCCCGATCGTGCAGGCGGGCCATCCCGTGCTGCGCACGCCCACCGTCCCCTACGCCGGCCAGCTCGGCGACGTCCTGCCGCGCTTCCTCGACGCCCTGCGCGCGACCATGCACGCCGCGCCCGGGGTGGGGCTCGCGGCTCCGCAGGTGGGGATCGGGCTCGCGGTCGCGGTCGTCGAGGACCCCGGCACGCCCGACGCCGCCGACGACGAGCGCGAGCGCCCGCCGCTGGCGTTCCGCGTGCTCCTCAACCCCCGGTACGAGCCCGTGGGCGACGAGACCCGGACCTTCTTCGAGGGCTGCCTCTCGGTGCACGGCTGGCAGGCGGAGCGCACGCGGTACCGCTCGGTGCGGCTCACGGGCGAGGACGGGACCGGTACGCCCTTCGACGACGTGCTCACCGGGTGGCCGGCGCGCATCGTGCAGCACGAGACGGACCACCTGCGGGGCGAGCTCTACGTCGACGGCGCCGACCTGCGCACGCTGTCCTCGACGCTGGGCACGGCCCGGCTGCCCGGGGGCGAGCGCTAGGACGGTCGGGCGCGCCGTCCGGGCGGGGCAGGTGCGGCTCACGCGGGAGACTACGGGGGTGGACCCCCTCGCCCGACTCCTCGCCGCGCCGCCCGACCTGCCGGTCGGGCACCACCTGGCCGAGGTGGTCTGCGCCGTGCGCACGGCCGGGGCCGTCGTCGTGCAGGCCCCGCCGGGGACCGGCAAGACGACGCTCGTCCCCCCGGCGCTCGCCGTCGCCCTGGACGGGCGCGTCGTCGTGACCCAGCCGCGGCGGATCGCGGCCCGGGCGGCGGCGCGGCGGCTCGCGTCCCTGCTCGGCGAGGACCTCGGCGGCACCGTGGGCTACACCGTGCGGGGCGAGTCGCGGACGTCCCGGCGCACCCGGGTCGAGGTCGTCACGACCGGCACGCTCGTGCGCAGGCTCCAGCGCGACCCCGAGCTGCCGGGGGTGGCGGGCGTCGTGCTCGACGAGGTGCACGAGCGCCACCTGGAGGACGACCTCGCGCTCGCGCTCCTGGCCGACGTGCGCGAGAACCTCCGTGACGACCTCGCTCTCGTCGCGATGTCCGCGACCGTCGAGGCCGAGCGGACGGCGCAGGCTCTCGGCGCGCGTCCGGGCACCGGCACGGTGCCGGTGGTGCGGGTCGAGGGCGGGCTGCACCCGGTCGACGTCGTCTGGTGCCCCGGGCATGGACCGCGCACCGACGGGCGGGGCACGTCGCCCGCGCTGCTCGACCACGTGGTCGCGACCACGGTCCGGGCGCTGCGCGAGCGCGAGGGCGACGTCCTCGTGTTCGTCCCGGGCGCGCGCGAGGTCGACACCGTGTCGAGCCGGCTCGCGCGCGAGCTCTCGGACGTCGACGTGCGCCCGCTCCACGGCCGGCTGCCCCCACGACGACCCGGCGCCGCGGGCCCTCCTCGAGCGCGCGGTCCTGCTCGCGTGGG
>CAZFUQ010000352.1:0-3698 GCA_964521905.1 uncultured Cellulosimicrobium sp. | reverse complement strand
TTGGAGCGATCTGCGCATGGGCAAGATCGCTCCAACTGTCGGGGACTGGTGCCCCCGGGCGTCGGACGGCGTCCGGGTGGGGACCCGCAGGCCCCGGCACCCGGCCCGTCGCGCGCGAGGGCGTTGCTGACCGCCGTCCAGGGTACTCGATTTCTCGACGTCAAGATACTTTGCCGGCGTCGCCGTCACGGTCCACGGACGACCGCATCCTGAGACGCAGCGTTCGTTCTCAGGCTGCGCACCGCAGATTGCCACGCATCTCCCGGGTGGGGGTGGCAAGATGCCCCCAGATGCCGGAATGGCCGGGCAGCCGGTCAGGCGTCGCGCTGTCACCCCGATCGTCCGGCGGTGCCGCATGGCCGTCGGACCGGGTCCACCGAAGACCCCACCGAACCAGACAGGATCATCATGTCCCAGGACACCACCGCTCCCGGCGCACCGGAGGGCTCCGTCGTCGACGACGTCGAGCGGACCGAGGTCGTCGTCGTCCAGCCCGGCCTCCTCGCGCGCCTCGGTGCCGAGGTCTTCGGCACGTTCTTCCTCGTCCTCGCTCTCGTGGGCGTCGCGCTGTACACCTTCGTCACCCAGAACACCGGGTTCAACGTCGCCCTGGCCGGTGGCCTCGCGCTGCTCGCGGGCATCGCCGCCGTCGGCCACGTCTCGGGCGGGCACTTCAACCCGGCCGTGACCCTCGGCGCGGCGATCGGCGGCCGGACGGCGTGGCGCGACGTGCTCCCGTACTGGGTCGCCCAGGTCGTCGGTGCGCTGCTCGCCGGCCTCGTGCTCCTCGCGACCATCCCGAGCTCGCTCCCGGCGCTCCTCGGCGTGGAGGGCAAGGGCGGGCTGTTCGTCACCACCGCCAACGGCTACGGGTCCTTCTCGTCGCTGTCGACCGCCTCCTCCGGCGGCACGGAGTTCGGGCTCGTCCAGGCCCTCCTGATCGAGACGATCGCCACGGGCATCTTCGTCGGCGTCATCCTCGGCGTGACCGACAAGCGCACGAAGGTCTCCTACGCGCCGGTCGCGATCGGCCTCGCGCTCACCACGCTCCTCGTCGTCGCCATCCCGGTCACGAACGGGTCGCTCAACCCTGCCCGCTCGCTCGCCTCCGCGGTGTTCGCCGGCGACGGCGAGCTGTGGAAGCAGCAGTGGGTCTTCTGGGTCGCGCCGCTCCTGGGCGCCGCGATCGCCGGGCTGTTCTACCGCGCGTTCGCGTTCGCCCCGACGCAGGACGACCTGCTGGGCGAGGACACGGTGGTGACGGTGCCCGACGAGGAGGCCGTTCCCGTCACGGCCGAGGAGGAGTTCGCCCCGGCCGTCGAGGAGGAGGTCGTGGTGACCGACGAGGACGGCAGCGTCGTCGCCGTCGAGGAGGAGGTCGTCGAGCCGGACGAGCCGGAGGCTCCCGCCGACGGCGGCGAGGGCAAGGACTCCCCGAAGGCCTGACCCACGGAGCACCACCTCCGACCCCGACGGGCCCGGACCGCGACGCGCGGTCCGGGCCCGTCGTCGTCCCCCGTCCAGGAGTCCGCCTCAGAGCTCCCAGGGCGGGACGGAGAGGGTGAGGAAGATGATGACGACCGCGGGGGCGAGGAAGAAGAACACGTCGAGACCGCGCGACCGCACGGTGATCCCCACGGGGCCGGGGCCGGGAAGGACCGCGCGGCACAGGCCGGCGACGACGAGGACGCCCGCGAGCGTGAGGAACCCCGCGCGGGCGCCGACGAGCAACGTCACGAGCGTGGAGACCGCGACGCCTGCGGCGGCGAGCCACATCGCGGGCTGTCGCCACGGCGCGAGGCTCGCGGGGGTCACCGGGACGGGGGGAAGGGCGTCGCTCCCGCCCGACGGCGCAGACGCACCAGGACCCGTCCCGTCGCCCTCACCGGTCTCGACGTTCACGTGGTGCCACGAGGGCGCCGCTCCCGGGGGTCGCCGTCGGGCCTCGCCACGTGCGGTGACATCGCTCACGCTGCTGCCCGTTCCACGTCCGGAAGCCTACCGTCGTGGCCTAGCGTGGCGTGCATGCCGACCGTCGACCGCCCCGCGGGGCCAGGGTCTCCCGCGGGTGCTCCCGCCCCCTCCTCCGTCCTCGTCGTGGGTGCCGGCCTCGCCGGCGCGCAGACCGTGGCGGCGCTGCGCCGTCGTGGCTTCGCCGGGACGCTGACGCTCCTCGGGGCGGAGGGGGTCGCGCCCTACGACCGACCGCCGCTGTCGAAGGAGCTCGTGAGCCGCACCGCGCCGGCGTGGCTCGCCGAGGAGATGGGGGTGGACGTCGGGTCGTTGGCCGACGACGTCCGTCTCGCCGACCCGGCCGTCGGCCTCGCACCGGACCCGGACGGTGGCTGGGCGGTCACGACCCGGTCCGGCGACCGGCTCGTCGCCGACGCGGTCGTCCTCGCGCTCGGCTCGACCCCGGTGCGTCCGCGTGGCTGGGAGCAGGCCCGCACCCTGCACACCGCCGCCGACGCCGCGGCGCTGCGGGGCACGCTGCGCCCGGGCCTGCGCCTCGTGATCGTCGGCGCGGGCTGGATCGGTGCGGAGGTCGCCGGCATCGCAGCGGGCGAGGGAGCGCACGTCACGGTCGTCGAGGCCGCGCCGGTGCCGCTGCACCGCCAGCTCGGCCGCGCCGTCGGCGCGCACCTCGCGCCCTGGTACGAGGCCGCGGGTGCGGGCCTGGTGACCGACGCCGCGGTCGCCGTCGTCCGGCCCGACGGCGTCCGGCTCGACGACGGCCGCGAGCTGCCGGCCGACGTCGTGCTCGCCGCCGTCGGCGCACGCCCGGCGACGGACTGGCTCGACGGCGCGCTCCCCCGCGACGCGCGCGGCAGCATCCCGGTGGACTCCCGCGGTGCCGTCGTGGACCGCCCCGGCCTCTGGGCGGTCGGCGACTGCGCGACGCGCGAGCACCCCGTGCTCGGACCTGTCCCGGGCGGGCACTGGTCCGCCGCCCTGCACGACCCGGACGCCACCGCGGCGGCGATCCTCGGCGAGCGGGCCGGCGAGGGTGCCCCGAGCCACGCCCCCTACGTGTTCTCCCAGCAGCTCGGCCACGACCTCGCCCTGCTCGGCGTGCCGGTCGAGGGGGACGACGTCGTCGTGCGCGGCGACCCGTCCGGCGGCTCGACGGGGCACGAGGGCTGGGCCGCCTTCTTCCTCGCTCCGGGGTCGCGTCCGGGCCCGGCGCCGGTCGACCCGGTCGGGCGGCGCGTCACCGACGTGCGGGCGGTCCTGCTCGTCGACTCGCCGCGCGACGTCGGTCCCGTCCGCAAGGCGATGAACCGGACCGGCCGTCTGCACGTCGACCTCGACGTCGCCCTCGACCCCGCCCGCCGCCTGCGCGACGCGCTGGTCTGACGCGCCACGGGCCGTCGGCACCTCGTCCGTCCGTGCCCGACGAGGTGCCGACGGCCCGGCCGGTCAGTGCGCGAAGTGGCGCGTCCCGGTGAAGTACATCGTCACGCCCGCCGCCCGGGCGGCCTCGACCACCTCGGCGTCGCGGATCGACCCGCCCGGCGCGACGACGGCGCGCACGCCCGCGTCGAGCAGGATCTGGAGTCCGTCGGCGAAGGGGAAGAACGCGTCGGACGCCGCGACGGCGCCGCGCGCGCGCTCCTCGCCCTCGGCGAGGGTGTTGGCGCGCTCGACCGCGAGGCGGCACGAGTCGACGCGGTTGACCTGACCCATGCCGACGCCGA
>CAZFUQ010000351.1:0-3700 GCA_964521905.1 uncultured Cellulosimicrobium sp. | reverse complement strand
GCTCGCCCTCGCGCCGGACGGTCGCCTCGATGAGGCCGTACGGGCGGTCGGCCGCGTAGAAGACCTCGTTCGGGTTGTCGAGGCCGAAGGGCGCCAGGTCGACGAGGAAGTGGTGCTTGTTCGGCATCGAGAACTTGATCTCGGCGATCTCCGGGACGGCCTCGAGCACGGCCTTGCCCATCGCGAACAGCGTCTGCTGCAGCGCGAGCGAGTGCGTCGTCGCGAACGCCTCGAGCTGGATCGCGCGGACCCGCGCGTACACCGCGTCGAAGTCGATGTCCGTCGTCGTGTAGCGCCACCGCGACGTGACCGACGTCGCGAGGATCCGGTCGTCGGTCTCGACGAGGGTCGTGTACCGGTCGCGCGGGAACCCGTGGAACTCCGAGCCCGTCGACTTGAGGACGACGAGGTCCGTGAGGCCCGAGACCACGAAGACCTCGTCGCCGTCGCGCTGGACGACCGTCGTGCGGGTCTCCTGGTTGTCCCGCACGAACGCGTGGTCGTGCTCACCGTCCGCGGTCTCGATGCGGCTCCAGGAGTACTGCTCGATCTCCCAGCGGCCGCCCTCGATCCACTCGAAGTCCTCGACGAAGTGCCGGCCGAGGCGGATCGCGAAGTCCTCGATCGCGCCGACGCCGTCCCGGGCGAACGCGTAGATCGTGTTCTTCTGGGTGTCGGTCGCGACGCACCTGGAGTTGTCGCCCTCCAGGTGCGTGGCCTCCTGACCGCCCCGCAGCTGCGAGGAGACGTCGAGGTCCGTGATCTCGTGGCGCGGGGTCGCGCGGTCGACGCGCACGAGGCGCACCTCCGCCTTGCCCCACTGGTTGTCGCCCAGGACGATCGCCCCGCTGCTCTGCGTGGCCGCCGCCTGATCGGCGCTCGTGGTGGTGGTCATGTCAGCTCCCTCGGTAGGTCGAGTAGGCGAACGGGCTGAGCAGGACGGGGACGTGGTAGTGCTGCTCCGCGCTCACCACCCGGAAGACGACGACGACCTCCGGGTAGAAGGACACGGTGCCTCGCCGGTCGAAGTACTCGCCCGTGTCGAGCACGAGCCGGTACGTACCGGGGACGAGGGTCTCGGGTCCGAGCTCGGGCACACGACCGTCGTCGTTCGTGCGGGAGGACGCCACCAGGGACCAGCCCTGCCCCGTCGTCCTGTCCGCGACCTCTGCAGCCACCTCCAGGCGGACGGCGACCCGCTCGGCAGGCCGACCGCTGGCGGCGTCGAGCACGTGCGTGGTGACGTGGCTGGCGTGGGTGCTCATGCTGACAGCATCCCCCTCAGCCGCAGCACGGCGATCTCGCGCAGGTTGCGAGCCGCGTTGTCGCGCTCGGTCACGGCGTCGTTTCCGAGCCGCTCGGTGAGCTGCTCGAGGATCTCCTCGGCGCTGCGCCCCGCGGCCCGGATGAGGAACACGTGACCGAACCTCGCCTCGTACGCCCGGTTGCCCGCGGCGAGCCGGCGCGCCACGCCGGCGTCGGACGGGTCGACGCCGGACTGCTCGGACCGCGACATGCTCACGTCCGCGGCGTCCCCCTCGGCGCGCTCCCCGATCCTGAGGTGGCGCGCGAGAGCGGACTCGACCTCGTCGTCGGTCCAGGGGTCGGCCGCGACGGTCGCCGCGTCGGCGACGGTCTCGACGCTCGTGTACGGACGGCCTGCCACGACCTCGTCGGCCCAGCGGTCGACGCACGCGCACGCAAGGAGCGCGTCGCGCGCGGCTGACGGCGGCAACCGGTTGAACTCGTCCAGCGTCATCGCGGCATGCCCCTCTCGCCGTGGTGGCGGTCCGCCCGAGGCGATCGCCGCGATCCGATATGCTTTCACATCCTGGAACTATCTTTCCGTTCGAGGAAATCTACGGTGCGCCCGCGCAGGATGTCAACCACCGGGCTCGCCCGGGGACGACGAAGGGCCCGGCAGCAGTCGCTGCCGGGCCCTTCGAGGCTCGATCGGGCGCGCCCGCACGCACCGGAGGACGTCAGGACGAGCCGATGCCCGCCCGGAACTCGTCCTCGAGGATGCTCATGACGGTCGCATCCGCCCACCCGTCGCCGTCTCGGTAGACGTCGCGCAGGCGGCCCTCCTCACGGAAGCCGAGCGACTCGTACAGCATGCGCGCGCGAGGGTTGATGCTCAGCACGTCGAGGCTCACGCGGTGCAGGCGCGGCCCCTCGTGCCGGACGCCGTCGACGTCCGTCGCTCCCTCGAACGCGAACCGGAGCACCTCGAAGATCGCCTCCCGGCCGTAGCCACGCCCCCGGTAGTTGGGGAGCAGCGCGAGACGCAGGTTCGCCGAGCGAGCGTGCTCGTCGATGTCGTTGAGGACGATCTCGCCGATCATCTCGTCGCTGACCGGCTGGCCGTCGCGCACGGCACCGGGGGTGATCGACCAGTCGTACCGGCCGTCGCGGTCGCTGATCGTCGCCGCCCACCCGTCGATCTGGTCGCGGGTGAAGGTCGCCGTCGTCCCCGTCATCCGGTTGGACTCGGGGTCCTGGAGCGACTCCCACATGCGCTCGGCGTCGCGCGCCTCGATCGGGCGCAGCCGCACCATCTCACCCAGCAGCACCGGTCCCCGCGTCACGGCGTCAGCCGATCCGCTCGAGGATGAGCTCGCGCACGCGACCGGCGTCCGCCTGCCCGCGCGTCGCCTTCATGACCGCGCCGATGATCGCGCCGACCGGCCCGAGGTTGCCCCCGCGGACCTTCGCGACGACGTCGGGCTGTGCCGCGAGCGCCTCGTCGATCGCGGTGAGCAGAGCGCCGTCGTCCGAGACGACCTCGAGGCCGCGTGCGACGACGACCTGCTCCGGGTCGCCCTCCCCGGCCAGCACGCCCTCGAGCACCTGGCGCGCGAGCTTGTCGTTGATCCGGCCCGCGTCGACGAGCCCCTGGAGCTCCGCGATCTGCGCGGGCGTCACGGTGAGCGCCTCCAGCGTGACGTCGTCCTGCTTGGCGCGACGCGCGAGCTCACCCATCCACCACTTGCGTGCGCCCGCCGGGCTCGTGCCCGCGGTGACGGTCGCCTCGATGAGATCGATCGCTCCCGCGTTGACGACGTCGCGCATCTCGGCGTCGGCATAGCCCCACTCCCCCTGCAGCCGACGACGCCGAGCGACCGGCAGCTCGGGAAGACCCGCCCGGATCTCCTCGATCCAGTCACGCGGCGGCGCGACCGGCACGAGGTCGGGCTCCGGGAAGTAGCGGTAGTCCTCGGCGTCGGACTTCACGCGACCGGACGTCGTGACGCCCGTGTCCTCGTGCCAGTGCCGCGTCTCCTGGATCACGGTCCCGCCCGCGTCGAGCACCGCGGCCTGCCGCGAGACCTCGTACCGGACGGCACGCTCGACGGAGCGGAACGAGTTGACGTTCTTCGTCTCCGTGCGCGTGCCGAGCGGCGACTCGGGCGTCGGGCGCAGCGAGAGGTTCACGTCCGCGCGGACGTTGCCGCGCTCCATGCGCGCCTCGGAGACGTCCAGCGCGCGGAAGATGTCACGCAGCGTCTGCACGTACGCGCGGGCGACCTCCGGTGCGCGGTCGCCCGCACCCGTGATGGGGCGCGTGACGATCTCGACGAGCGGGATACCGGCACGGTTGTAGTCCACGAGCGAGTACTCCGCACCGTGGATGCGCCCGGCCGCGCCGCCCACGTGGGTGTTCTTGCCGGCGTCCTCCTCCATGTGCGCGCGCTCGATG
>CAZFUQ010000350.1:0-3706 GCA_964521905.1 uncultured Cellulosimicrobium sp. | reverse complement strand
AGCGGCGCATGAGCGAGTTGTAGTAGAAAATCCGCGCCGCGCCATACTGCCCCGGGAACACGCCATCCTGGTACGGCAGGTTCACGCCCGCCGAGTCCACCAGGTAGAGAATGGGAATGCGGCAACGCATCGCACATTCCTGTGCGCGCAAAATCTTGGGGATGGTCTCCGGCCACCACGAGCCCGCCTTCACCGTGGCGTCGTTGGCCACCACCACGCATTCGCGGCCGTGGATTTGCACGATGCCGGTCACGACGCCGAGCGCGAAGTTGATGAGCAGGAGCTTGCCGAAGAACTTCGTCAGGCGCAGCCACCGCTCGTTGCCGGTGCGCACCCACGCCGTCTGCATGATCGCGACGAGCGGTGAGAGCCCGATCGTCAGCGGGACGAAGATGAAGTGGTAGACGGTCGTGATGGCGAACTGCCACCGGGCGAGATCCAGGGCTTCCACGTGCGCTCCTCGGGGGGCCGACGGGTGTCGGGTGAGCTTCAGGGGGAGTTGCTGAGGTCGGGCGCCGAACGGGGCGGCCCGTGGGCCGTCCGTGTTCCGACGCTAGGCCCAATCTGCCCCACCGGCAGGGCGGGAGATGACGCGAAGTGCGGAAAACAGGGCGCTTGTGACCATGTTCACAAGCGACGAGGACCTTCGTCCTCCCCGGTCAGGACCCCCGTCCCGGGGGCGGGTGCGTGTCGCCAGGGTTCGTTCGCGCCCCTGTGCGATACTGGGCGGAGCCGGGTGGGCTCCGCATCGCCCTCCCGACGAGCACGAGCTCGCAGCTACCGCGGACCGCGGCAGTCGGCGCGCCGCCCGGGGCGAAGGGCCCGGAGGCAGGCGCCCGCGCCGCCCACGCGTGCCGCGGCCGTGACCGACGACTTCCGTCGCAGGACGACGCGCTCCGGTGCGCTCGTCACGAGCGACGACCGACCGCCCCGAGGGGCCGCACGGTGCGGGGCGGTCCCTGTGGCAGCAGGAGCACGACGCGTGATGCTCGACAGCACCTCCGACAGCACCCCCTCAGAGACGACGGCGGACACCGCCGCGACCGAGAACCCGGCCCCCACGACGGGTCGCAAGCCCGCTCGCCGCCGCGCGACGCGCAGCGTGGCCCCACCGCCCGCCGTCGCGGCGCCGGCGGAGGTCTCCGCCCCGTCCGCGGTGCCCGACGACGCGCAGGCCGTCGAGCCCGACGACGCGCGGGCGGTCGAGCCCGACGACGCGCAGGCGGTCGAGCCCGACGTCGCGGCGTCCTCAGGCCCTGAGTCCGCGCCGGCCGCCGAGGCGGTGCCGGCCGCGTCGAAGCCCGCGCGCCGCTCGCGCCGCGCGACCCGCACCACCGCGCCGGCCGCCGCCGCTCCCGAGGAGCAGGCCCCGACGCAGCCGACGGTCGACGCGCAGACGCCGACCGAGGTCGCCTCCGCCGACGAGCCCGTCGCGCGGACCTCGTCCACCGGGCGCTCCCGCACGAGCCGCCGCGCCCAGGGCGGCGAGCGCGCGACGGCCGCGGACGCGGCCGAGGCGCCGGTCCTCGACGTGCTCTCCGCGTTCGGGCTGAGCACCGCGTCGGCGGACGACACCGTCGCCCCGGCCGCGAGCACCGTGCCGGACGCCGACGCGCTCCTGGGGGCGCAGGCGCCACGCACGGCGAAGAAGTCGGGTGCGAGGAAGTCGCGCAAGGCCGCCGTCAGCACGGCGTCCGACGAGGCCGAGGCCGCGCACACCGAGCCTGCCGCGACGCCCGAGCCCGAGCCCGAGCAGCAGCCTGCCGAGCCTGCCAAGAAGCCGGCGCGCCGGTCGCGCCGTGCGACGTCCACGTCGGCGGCCGCGGCCGAGGCCCCGGCCGTCGCCGCGCCCGTCACGGCCGAGGAGCCTGCCGCGCCCGCCACGGTCGAGGACGCCGCAGCGCCCGACGTGCCGGACGAGCCCACGAAGAAGCCCGCACGCCGCTCGCGCCGCGCGACGTCGAAGCCGGCTCCGGAAGCGGTCACGCCTGCGGCCGAGGCCGCACCCGTCGAGGCACCGGCCGACGCTCCCGTCCCCGAGACCGCTTCCGTCCCCGAGACCGCTCCCGTCTCGCCGGCGGCGACCGGCGGCGGCACCAGCACCCCGCGGCTCGCGACGACGGCGCTGCTCTTCCAGGCACCCGACCCTGCGGCCGCCCCGCGCCGTCCGCGACGTGCCCAGAGCCCGGCCGGCCCGCCGCGCCACGTCGAGCCGTCCACGACGCCGGAACCGCCCACGACGCCGGAGCCGTCCACGGCCGTGGAGCCGCTCGCGACGCGTGAGCCGGTCACCGCGCCGGAGCGGGCGCAGGGCTCCCGGCGGGCGCGTGCCGCCACGAGGGCGCAGGCTCCGGCGGCGCGAACGCCCGAGGTGGCCGAGGTCGAGGTCGTGCTCAGCGGAGAGGACCGCGCGGCGGTCGAGGAGATCGAGGCCATCGAGTCCGAGCTCGTCTCGGAGGGCGTCGAGCTACCCCGGGACGCGTTCGGCCCCGCGGACTTCGCCGAGCTCGACGTCGAGGTCGACGCGGAGGCCGAGCCCGAGACCGACGCCGACGACGAGCAGGACTCCGCGGAGGACCAGGACTCCGGGCCGCGTCGTCGTCGCCGCCGCGGTGGCCGTGGCCGTCGCGGTCGCAACGACGCCCCGCGCGAGCAGGACGACAGCGACGAGCCCGGGTCGGACGAGGCGGGCACGGACGAGCCCGCGGCCGGTGACGCCGGCGCGGACGGTGACGAGCACGTGGCCGGCGACGCCGGCGCGGAGGGTGACGAGCCCGAGGCGGGTGACGACGAGTCCGGCAGCAGCCGTCGTCGTCGCCGTCGTCGTCGCGGTGGCCGGGGCGAGAACGGCGGCGAGAGCGCGCCGACCCGTTCGCGGCCGCGCGAGCGCAGCCTGGCCGACGAGGTCACCGCGCTCAAGGGCTCGACGCGCCTGGAGGCGAAGCGTCAGCGCCGCCGCGAGGGCCGCGACGCGGGCCGTCGTCGCCAGATCATCACCGAGGCGGAGTTCCTCGCGCGCCGTGAGGCCGTCGAGCGCTCGATGGTCGTGCGCGAGCGTGCGGGCCGCACGCAGATCGCCGTGCTCGAGGACGGCGTGCTCGTGGAGCACTACGTCTCCCAGCAGTCGCAGTCCTCGATGGCGGGCAACGTCTACCTGGGCCGGGTCCAGAACGTGCTGCCCAGCATGGAGGCCGCGTTCATCGACGTCGGCAAGGGCCGTAACGCTGTGCTGTACGCGGGCGAGGTGAACTGGGACGCCGCCGGGCTCGAGGGCCAGCCGCGACGCATCGAGCAGGCGCTCAAGTCCGGCGACTCGGTGCTCGTGCAGGTGACCAAGGACCCGATCGGGCACAAGGGCGCGCGGCTCACGTCGCAGATCACGCTCGCGGGCCGCTACCTCGTGTTCGTCCCGGGCGGCGGCATGACCGGCATCAGCCGCAAGCTGCCCGACACCGAGCGCAACCGCCTCAAGAAGATCCTCAAGGAGGTCGTGCCCGACGGCGCGGGCGTCATCGTGCGCACCGCCGCCGAGGGCGCGAGCGAGGACGAGCTGCGCGCCGACGTCGAGCGCCTGCGCGGCCAGTGGGAGGCCATCGAGAAGAAGTCGAAGAGCGCCTCGGCGCCGGCCCTGCTCCAGGGCGAGCCCGACCTCGCGATCCGCGTGGTGCGCGACATCTTCAACGACGACTTCAGCTCGCTCGTGGTG